>PMOV01000371.1 GCA_003161195.1 Acidobacteriota bacterium
GAAGCCGGCAATATGGTGGACCTGGACTCCAATCCCACCAAGCTGATCGAAATTGTGGAGATCGGCAAACAGTTGCTCATCACGCGCGGTGCACTGACTACTTTCTCCGTAGCCAATGATGTGGCCAAATATTTCGCTATTATTCCCGCGATGTTTGCCGCGGCGTTTCCGCAGCTCAATGTGCTCAACGTGATGCATCTGGCCACCCCGCAATCGGCGATTCTCTCGGCGGTGATTTTTAATGCGCTTATCATCATTGCGCTGATTCCGTTGGCACTGCGCGGAGTGCGCTACCGCCCGCTGGGCGCCGCAGCCCTGTTGCGCCGCAACATTTTGATCTATGGCGTGGGCGGGGTGGTCGCACCCTTTATTGGCATCAAGCTAATCGACGTGCTGATCCGCCACTTGCATTGGGCCTGAGGACACTATGAAAACGACTTTTCGCATTGCGGTGATGATGACCATCGTGACCACCGTGTTGTTCGGCGTGATCTATCCGCTGGCCGTCACGGGATTAGCGCAATTCTTCTTTCCTTCGCGAGCCAATGGCAGCCTGATTCACCGCCACGGCGTCGTTGTCGGCTCGCGGTTGCTCGGCCAGGCCTTCACGGGCCCGGAATACTTTCATTCACGCCCCTCGGCGGCGGGCGACGGCTACGACGCGGCAAACTCCAGCGGCTCGAACCTGGGGCCGACCAATCACGCGCTGCTGGATCGCGTGAAGGGCGATGTGGACAAGCTGCATGCGGAAAACCCTGCTGCGCCAATCCCCGTGGACCTGGTGACCAGTTCGGGCTCTGGATTGGATCCGGACATTTCGCCGGACGCTGCGGAGTTTCAGACCCCGCGCGTCGCGAAAGAGCGCGGCATGGGCGTCGCGGATGTGCGGGCTATCGTTGCCCGTCATACGCTGCAGCGACAATTTGGCGTTTTCGGCGAGCCCCGCGTGAATGTATTGGAATTAAATCTGGAGTTGGACGATGTGAACAAATAGTACGTTAACCGGCGGTACTACGCGCACCAACGCATCAACCCATCGGGAGCGAGATCGTCCTGGAGAACTTTCTGCGGGGTGCCCGCCTCGCGCAATACCGCTTCCGCCGCGAGATAACCACTGCGCACGGCCCCTTCCATCGTCGCGGGCCAGCCTGTGGCCGTCCAGTCGCCCGCCAGAAACATGCGTTGGATCGATGTTTGCTGGGCGGGGCGCCACTGATCCACCCCAGGCTCCGGCGAAAATGTTGCCGTGGTCTCCTTTATCACCGTAGCTTTCACCAACTGTGCGTCGCGCGCTCTTGGCAGCGCCTGGCGGACTTCTTTCAACACGAGATCGATGATTTCTTGCCGAGACTTGGGGATCAGATCGTAAGAAGCGCTAATCACCATCTGCAAATATTGCTTTGCGTTCGTTCCCGGTTCTTCGTCCATATGCGCATCGCCGTACAGCATCGTCTTGTTGAATATCCACTGCGTGTGGGTGTCCAGCAGCGTCATGAACGGCTCGTCCATAACCTGGCGGTCAAACCAGAAATGCACGCCGGTGATGGGCGCGTCCTTGATTTTTTCGAGATTACGGAAAACGGGATCATCAACGCGCTGCGCCTCCGGCAATAGCTCAGCGAGCGTCGCGTGTGGCAACGCAAAGACATACGCGTCCGCGGTTTCGGTGCGCTGCCCGTCGAACGTAATTCCGGTAACCTCACCCTTTTCGATAGTGACGCCGCGCACCGGCGCGCGTAACACCACTTCTCCGCCCTTCTTTTCAATGGCGGCCTTGCAGCCATCGTAGAGGTCGGCCAGTGGGACGGTCGGGACGCCAATGCGATAGCCGGCGCGATTGGAGAGAAACGCCTTCCGGAACACGTCAACGCCAAACCGCGCATCCGTGCGGTCCAGTTCTTCGTCCAGCGCGCTGACGAGCACCACGCGCCAGAAGCGCTCGATCGCGCCGCGCGTCTGCTTGCGCCGCTCGAGCCAAGTTAGCATCGAGATTGCGGGAATAGCCTCGAGGTCGGCGGTATGCCCTTTGGCGAGCAAAATATCCAGCATGGCGCGGGCAATCGATAATTTGTCCCGTAACGTCAGCGGCGCAAACGTGACAAACGAGCCGGTCATGTGAAACGGCGCCGGCAGCAAGCCCGCGTGCATCTCGCCGCGCCGCCCCTGCGGATCCACAAATAGCAAGCGGTCGAAATATTTGATTTTGTCGCTGGAACCGACGCGGCGGTAAAAATCTTCAAGGTTCGTGCAGCAGCCCAGCGTAACGTGCTGGCAATTGTCCACGTGCTGGCCGCTAGGCAAGACGTAGGAAGTCGCGCGGCCACCGAGAAAGGGACGCTGTTCAAACAATCTTACCCGCCAGCCCGCTTCAGCCAGCGCGACGCCGGCCGCCAGACCCGCCAGTCCGCCGCCGATCACGATCACGTTTTTCAAGGATATTCTCTTCCGTCAGGCGCCCGAACCGCGCTTTGGCAATGAACAGCATTTTTTCCGCTTTGCTGAGCCGTACGCGCTCGCCGAGCACTGCAAAGTCTGCGGCTTCGATGCGCGCCAGCAGAGCGCAGTAAGTATGCACCAAGAGCCACAACGCGCCGCGGCTGTCTGGATCAATCAAATTCAGCAACGCCGCACCAGCTTCGTAATTTTCCCACGCACGGTCGGCTTCAAAGCGCAGCAGCTCACGCACGCCGAGGGTGGCTTCGCCGCGCGCAAAATCTTCCGGCGTCACGCCGTATCTGACCAAATCTTCTACTGGCAGATACACGCGTCCTACGGCTTGGTCTTCGTGCACATCGCGGATAATATTTGTCAGCTGGAAGGCCAAGCCCAGCTTTTCCGCCAGATCGATGGCGCGCGAATCGCGGAAACCAAAAACGTGGGTGCACGTCAGACCCACCGTGCCCGCCACGCGGTAACAATATTCCTTCAGCCGCTCAAAGGTGGAGTAGCTGTGGATCGTCAAGTCCATCTCGGCGCCGGAAATCAGATCGTGCAGGTAGCGCGTCGGGATTTTGTAGTGCTCCAGCGTGTCGGCCAGCGCCGGCAACACCGCCAGGGACGAACTCGGCGGCGCGTCCGCCAGTTTCATCGCGGCGGTGCCATCGAAGCATTGGCCCACGCCGGTTACGGACTCGTCCAGTTCCGCGCGCCAACGCGCCAAGCCGCGCTGTTTGGCCGCAAGGTCGTCGCCCTCGTCGGCTACATCGTCCACCAAACGATTAAAGGCGTACAGCGCGGCTAAAGCGTTGCGTTTCGGTTTCGGTAGTAGATAGAACGCGTAATAAAAGTTGCTGTGCGCGGCGCGGGCGACGTTGTGGCAGCGCTCGTACGATTGCGCCACGTCCGATTTCGCGCTTCCTCCCGACGGCCGCGCCAAAGGCCGCTGCGACGTCGCGTTCACCGGACGCGGAGAGCTCAGCGACCGCGCTTTCTTCTCTGGATAAGCCGTCCCACCGGCGTCCGCGGCAGGCTTCAGTTGCGCCAGCGATGCGCGCACAAGCAAAAGAATTTGCTTCCCCTTCGTCACGACCGGCCGATGGTGCAGCGTGTCGTACCCGCAGGCCTTAATGGCGTCCAAAATCGCCAGACCACCGCGGCCGAACATATCCAAATCCACGCTCAGCTTCCCATCCACCAATTTCGGCAGCGCCGCGCCTTCCGCAAACAGCTCGCGCGTGCGGCAGAGCAAATCCTGTATCAAGTGCACATACCCTGGGTGAAAGCGTCGCGAGACGATGTCGTGCTCGCTCACGCCGTGTAACGCCGCAAGCTCCAGCGGAATGTAAATCCGCCCTTTCTCCAAATCGCGGCTCACGTCCTGCCAGAAATTCGCCAGTTGCAGCGCCGTACACGTCGCGTCAGAGAGCCGTTGGCGATGCTCGTCGCGATAGCCACATAAGTACAGCACCAGCCGTCCCACCGGATTCGCCGAGTACACGCAGTAGTCGATCATGGCTTCCCACGTGGGATAGCGCTTGACCACCTGATCCTGCCGGAACGCTTTCAGCAAATCCGCGAACGGTTTTTGCGGAATGTCCTTCGCCAAGATCGTTTCGCGCAGCGCCACAAACACCGGGTGCGACGGGCGGCCTTCGTAGCACAGCCGCAACTCCCGCTCCCACCAGTCCAGCAGCTCTAAGGCGCGCGCCGGCTCGGGAATTTCGTCACCCAGATCGTCCGCCCAGCGGCAGTAGGCATATACATTGTAAAAATGCTGGTGCAGCGCCTTCGGCAGTAGCCAGGAAACTACGTTGAAATTTTCGTAGTGTTGCGTCGCCAGCCGGCGAGTGTACGCCTGCGCCTGTTTTGGCGAGCAGCCGTTCGCCGGAGCCTTCGCGGCAATCTCGAGTTCACCGGGGCGCAGCATTCAGGAAGGAGAACCTCTATGGGATTGTTTTACGGCCGCACCGCAACTTTAATTTCCCCGCTGCGCGCTTTCATTCGCTCAAACGCCTGCGGCAGTTCGCGCAGCGCAATCTCTTCCGTAACAAAATCGTGTGCCGAAATATCCCCGCGCCGGATCGCCTCGAGCGCTTCGCGGAAGAATCGCGGCGTATGATGAAACGGCGAAATCAGCTTGATTTCCGAATAATGGATCGCCGCCGGCTCGATCTCCACCTTCATCCCGCTGGGCAGCCCGCTAAAGAAATTCACCACCCCGCCGCGCCGCACCATTTCCAGCGCCTGGCGCCACGTCGCGGGATTCCCCGCCGCTTCCACCACCGCGTCCGCGCCACGCCCATCTTCCGTCAACGCCCGCACCGCCGCGATGGCATCCTTCCCTTCCGTCACGTTAATCGTCGCTACCGCGCCCAGGTGCCGCGCCACGTCCAGCGGCCCGGTGCGTCGCGCCAGCGCAATCACCCGCACCCCGCGCCGGGACAGCATGCGCACAAACTTCAGCCCGATCGGCCCGCAACCAATCACCGCCACGGTATCGCCGTTGCGCACTTCCATTTCGTGAATCCCGCGCAACACGCACGACAGCGGCTCGGCCAGCGCCGCGCTCGCATCGTCCACCGCGTGCGGCACCTCCAGCATGTTCTCCATCACGATGCGCGCCGGAATCCGCATATACTCCGCGTATGCGCCATTATTAAAGAGCAAATCCTCGCACAAATTTTCCTGCCCGCGACGGCAGTGATAACAGCGCAAGCACGGCGCAGAGTTCGCCGCCACCACGCGCATCCCAAGCCGCCAGCGCGCATCCACGCGCTTCCCGGCCACCGCAATCTCTCCCACCACTTCATGCCCGAACACCGCGGGCGGCTGAATCATCTTCGCGTGATACCCGCGCTTCCATACCTTCAGGTCCGTGCCATCCGTCAACGCCAGCCGCACGCGCAGCAACACTTCGTCCGGCTTCACGCTCGGCACATCCATCTGCTCGATGCGCAGGTCTTCGCTGCCGTACAGTACCGCAGCCATCATCTTCCCCGGCACTGGCAAGCGCGGCGCAACGGCGGCACGACTTTCTTCGCCCAGCTCTGGCCGCTTCGTGATGGACGTCCTGCTGCTCATATCCTCAGTTCATCTCCCCGGTTTATCACCATTTCGTCCCGCCATGCCATGCATTCACTCACTCGAGCGCGATCAATATTTTCAGCGATTCCGCAGTCGGACGGTTCGCCAGCTCCAGCGCCTCTTGAATTCTATCCAGCGGATAGATGTGTGAGACAATATCCAGCACCGGCAGGTTCTTGCGCAACACCAAGCTCGCCGCTTCTTCCTGTATGTCCGCAGCGGCGCTGTAACTCCCCAAAATCTCTTTTTCGTCGATGCCCACGGCGCTGGCGGGAAACTCTATCTTCGTCACCGGATCGTTCGCGGCAAACAACAGCACCCGGCCCCCGGGCCGTACCGCTGCGAGCGCATCAATTACCACCGCTGGATGGGCCACTGCGACGAGCACCGCATCCGCCCCTCTGCCCTCGGTTCGGGCCTTCACCGTTTCCACTAGCTTACCATTGCTTGGGTCAAACGATTCTATCGCTCCCAGTTGCACGCTCTTTTCGCGCCGGATGGCCATCGGATCGCTCGTGTAGATTTGCGCTCCGCTCAGGCGCGCCACCATCAGCAGCTGCAAGCCGATCGGCCCGCACCCCGCGATCAGCACGGACTCGCCCGCCGCCACCCGCGCCTTTTCCACCGCCTTAACAATCGTGTTAATCGGCTCGATGAACGTGGCTTCCTCAAAGCTCACATTGTCCGGCAGCGCCACGATGCCGCGCTCCGCGACCCACGGCATGGCTTTCACGTATTCGCCGAAGCCGCCGCCATTGGGCGTAAATCCCCCGGTCAGTCCGGTAGTCTTGTATTGCGCGCACTGCGAGAAGAGCCGCCGGTGACAGTAGAAACATCCTCCGCAGGGCACGTGATGAAAACTCATCACCCGATCGCCAACACGCCATTTCGTATGCCCGGGACCGATAGCTATCACGGTGCCCGCAAGTTCGTGCCCCAGAATCTGCGGCGCGGGCACGTACGCATGAAAAATCTTCTTAATATCCGTCCCGCAAATCCCGCACGCGGCCACCTTGATCAGCACTTCGTCCGGTCCCACCTCGGGCACCGGGACTTCCTCCACGCGCACCACGCCCTTCTCGCGATAAACACCCGCACGCATGGTTTTTGGAACCACACGGGAGCTACCCGCGCTCGTGGTGGGACCGGCGACGGGACTCGTCGCGGCCTGTGCGCCAATATTTATAGCCGTACTCACTGCAGCCACCCTTGCTTCTTGCTGACCGCGTTCGCCGCCGATACCGCCCACTCATGCGTCATCGCCGTCCGCCGCGCCTCTTCCGCCAGCGCCGGCAGGTAGCGGTCGAGAAAATCCGCCAAAGCCACGGCCGCCTCCCGGCTGCGCCGCCCAAATCGCACCAGCAGCGGCAATTTGTAGGGCTGCAGCGCCAGTTCCTTCAGTAATCCGCCCACCTTTATGTGTCCGCGTTCATCGGCAATTTTCTGAAAATCCAGCGGCAAATCCTCGTCCGCGATATCGCTGATCGCCCGCACCGCCACCGCCCGCACCTGCCGCTCCTGCGCCGCTGCCAAAATGAGCGTCGACTCCATCTCCACCACGTCCGCAATCGCAGCCAGCGACTCCTTCTCCCCCGCGGTCACAATAATCTTCTCCGAGGTAAGAAATGCCTCCACCGCCCGCGCCCCGCACGCCACCGCCGCCTTCACAAAATCCGTGTCACCCGCAATGCCCAGCGCACCATCCTGCGTGATGCCCTTCCGCGCTGCCACAATTCCGCTCAACTGCAGCCCTGCATCCAGCGCACCGGCCAGCCCGCTCGAAATCCACGCCTCATAGGAATCCGGTGGAATGATCCGCATCGCCTTCGCGGCGCTAGCCGGCCCCATCCCCGTCAGCAATACGGTAACTTCGTGCGCCCCGATATTGGCCCGGTACATATCAAATTCCCGCTTCCGCCCGGCATGATCATACTCGTAGGGTACAAACGCATGTCTCCCCTTCCACGGACCGAACTCCGCATCCAGCGCAAAGGTCACAAGAAAGCGCATGTCTCGAGTAATCACGGGACGCAGCAGCCTCCCGCAAGCTTGCATTCCTCTTATTCATAGGATGCCAGACTTAGCCCTCGCGCTACAAAACCGCCGCGATTCTGTTGCGTATTGTGAGCGCTGGTTTTGCAAATGAGTTTCCCCATAGGTCTGCGTCATGCGGCGTGCGCGATTTTCTTAGCGCGCCCCGGCGATACGTATCCGTTCGACTCGTACCATCGCACGGCGCGTTCCAGCGCGTCAGCCACCGGCGACGGCGCAAATCCCAGTTCGCGCGGCGCCCGCGAAGCATCCACAAACATCATGTGTCGGGCGATCTTGACGCCCTCCACAGGAATTTGCGGCTCGCGCCCTAGCAATCGCGAAAACGCCGTCTCCGCATACGCCACGCCGAGCGCCAGCCCGTGCGGAATCTTCAGCTTCGGCGCCGGCAGTCCGGTAATGTGCGCCAGCGTATCCAGCAGCGCCTTCAAGGTTAAGTTCTCCGCACCCAGCAGATAGCGCTCGCCGATTTTTCCGCCCTCGGCAACCAACAAATGTCCCGCGGCGCAGTCCTCCACGCCCACAAAATTCAGCCCCGTCTCCACGTAACCAGGCATCTTGCCATTCAGAAAATCGACGACGATTTTTCCCGTGGGCGTGGGCTTCCAATCCCATGGACCCACCGGCGTCGTGGGCATGGCCACAATCACCGGCAAACCGTTCTTCGCCGCGTCCAGCGCCTCCCGTTCCGCCTGCCACTTCGAGCGTTTGTAGTGGCCAATCATTTCGTCCAGCTTGGCGTCGGTAAATTCATTGGGTAGAGCGCCGACCGCCCCCGCAGCAAGATTGTTCGCGGTAGAATCGCTCGCCGTAGCAGCGCCCGCTTCATGACGATCAACAGCAATGGTCGCGACGGTGCTGGTATAAATCAGCAGCTCGACGCCGGCTTGTTTGGCGGCGGCCAGCAAATTCCTCGTGCCGCCCACATTGGAGTCGTAAATGTCCTGGGGATTCTTTGCCCACAGACGATAGTCGGCGGCCACGTGGTATACGTGCCGTATCCCCGCCATGGCCCGCGCCAGCGATGCCGCGTCGCGCAAATCGCCGGTAACGTATTCGAGCGGCAAATCCGCAATGGCGCGGTTGCTACTTGAAGGGCGCAGCAGCACGCGCACGGACTCGCCACGCGCTACGAGTTGCCGGGTAACGTGGGTCCCCAAAAATCCCGCCGCACCCGTAACCAGCGTCGTCGCCGCGGTCACCTCCCCAGAGCCTCGTTCGCGGATACGATTTCTCGCTCCTCTGCGAGCAGTTGCGGTTGGGGAGCAATTCGCCGAGGCAGAAGACTTGCCGCGAGGGCGTACTCCACATCCGAAGAAAGCGACGCCCAGAATGCATTTCTGAGCAGGCTTTTGGTTGCGTACAGCTTCCCACGCACTTCCAGCCGCTCGGGACGTTCTGCCAGGTTCGCCGTTGCCACCACGCCGTCGACTTCCATCGCGCGAAGCTGCGTCAACAGTTGTTCTATCTCCTCCACTCGCGTCTCGCTGTCGATCACCTGGTGTATGCAGACTAAAAATCCGGAAAGCTGGGCAGCACGAATGCCCTCCATCGCCAAGGCAAACGCGCCTTCCCGGTTCGTCCGCCGGTCGTGGGCCGCTTGCGAGCCATACAAACGCAGCGTGAGGTACAGTCTATCGTTAGGATGAAACTCGTGAATCCGGCGGCGCAACTGGCTGCCGTCCGTCTCGAGAAAAACCGTCCGCCCCGTTTCCTGGAACTCCCGCGCAACGCGAGCGATGCTGGTATGCGCCAGTGCATCATGCTCATTCGTGAGCCACAACACCGGCATGCGTAAGGGTTCTCTCCGGCGTTTCGGTCGATCAAGTGCGGCCAAAAGCATCTTGTGACCGGTGGGCGAAAAAATGTTCGTGCCCCGCTCTTGTGGGACCTGCATGCAGTAAACGGGAGGGTATTTCTCGCGGCCTGCGAGTCGGCCCAAGCGTGCCCGATGCATCCGTAGCGCCAGCCGCAGTGGCGTCCGCATCTCTAAACTAAAACCCGCTGCGCAGCCGAAACTCGCTCGGCCGAAATTTCATCGCGCAATATTCGCCGGCATTCTGCGCCTGGTTGTAATACCGCGCCAGCGCATACACCGGGAACGAATTGCGATACAGGTGGTATTTCAAATAAAACACGCCGGGAAAACCCGTCCCGGTAAAATCGTCTTCCTTCCACGATCCGTCGCCGCTCTGCTGCGTCAATAAATAATTCACCGCTTTGGTGATCGCCGGGTCCGACGTATTCGTGCCCGCCAGCAGCCCAATCAAGCCCCACGCCGTTTGCGAAGGCGTGCTCGGCCCTTGTCCCTTGGTGTGCAGCTCATCGTAGCTGCGCAGCGACTCTCCAAAGCTTCCGTCCGGCTTCTGCACTGTGCGCAACCAACTCACCGCGCGCTGGCAATAATCCTGCGCCGTCATCGACACCGTCTCCAGCGCCCGCAGCACGCCGCTCGTCCCGTAAACGTAATTCACGCCCCAGCGGCCAAACCATGAACCATCGCGATCTTGATCCTTCAGCAAAAATCTCACCGCCCGCTGAATCGCCGGATGCTCTGCGGGCCAGCCAAATCGTCCCAAACATTCCACCACCCGCGCGGTCACATCCGCCGTCGAGGGGTCAATCATCGCGTTGTGATCCGCAAACGGAATATTGCACAGGAATTTGCGGTCGTTGTCGCGGTCAAAAGCGCCCCATCCGCCATCGCGGTTCTGCATGCTCAAGAGCCATTGCAAACCGCGCCGTATAGCGCCTTCCATCCTCTGCGGATCGGGAAATTTCACGCGTTGCAGCGCCATCAACACGAACGCCGTGTCATCCACGTCCGGATAATAGTCGTTGCGGAATTCAAACGCCCACCCCCCCGGTTCGGCGTCCTTGTTCTTCACTTGCCAATCGCCCGGACCCAGCACCTGCTTCGACAAAATCCACTCCGCCGATTTCACCAGCGACGGATGGTCGGGCGCCACGCCCGCTTCTTCCAGGGCCACCATGGCGATGCACGTATCCCACACCGGCGAAACGCACGGCTGCAGGCGAATAGTGTCGCCTTCTTCAATCTCAAAATTAGAAAATTCCTTGATCTCCCGCCAGGTGACCGGATCGTCCGGCCCGTGCCCCAGCGCAATCAACGCGAAAATCGAGTTCATCATCGCCGGGTAAATCGCCGCCAATCCTTCCGTGCGCTCCATATGCTCGAGCATCCACTGCTTCGAGACGCGCAAGGCCTTCTGCCGCAGCGGCTTCCACGGTAATCTCTCATATAGCTTCAGCCCGCGGTCCACGGCCAGGAAGAAGTTCTTCCACGAGATTAGCCGGTCGCTCCAGTCAAACGCCGCCGCCTTCCGGCTCGGATCGTTGAACAATTCATCGACGCGCGCGCGTTCTGGCAGCCGGAAGTCCGGACGCACCGCGGACAAAATCCCCATGGGAATCACAATCCCGCGCGTCCAGGAAGACATCTCGTAAATGTTGATAAAAAACCAGTTGGGCAGCAGCATCAACTCCGGTGGAATCGAAGGCACCAGTTCCCAGCCCACCGCGCCGACCAGCGCCAGGTAAAAGCGCACATAGGAGTTGGTCTGCTCGAGCCCGCCCTGCTTGTGAATGATCTCGCGCGCGCTGGTCAGATGCGGCGAGTCAACGGAATCGCCGGCCAACTTCAACGCAAAGTACGCCTTGCAGGTGGCATTCAATTCGCTGGGTCCGCCGGGATAAATACTCCAGCCGCCATCGCCTAACTGCCGCGCACGCACATAATTCGCCAGCTTGGCGATGCGTTCCGGCGCCGCCTTTCCCAGCACAAAAAGGTAGTAGATATAGTCGGATTCGAGGGTGGTGTCTGCTTC
>PMOV01000053.1:0-210 GCA_003161195.1 Acidobacteriota bacterium
CAAGTATAAGGATACGGACAAGGCGGATCATCCGGACAAATACAAGAAGGATTACGACGATTATATATCGCAGCTGAAGAAATTTATTCAGGCGCATCCGGAGACGGTGAGCGGGGTGGAGCTGGAGTTGTATGCGATCAATCCGGCGAAGCAATGGGCGCAGATTGGGAGCGACCAGCGCAAGGCCGTGCAGCATCTGGCGCCGGATGT
>PMOV01000053.1:329-8167 GCA_003161195.1 Acidobacteriota bacterium
TGGGCACGCCACTGCGCTGGATTCTTTTTAACCTTTTCATACTGATAGCGGTGTTTGTGGATTTGCGAGTATTGCACCGCAAGCCGCATAAGATCGGGCTGCGCGAGGCGGCGTTGTGGAGCGGTGTGTGGATCGGAGTGTCGCTGCTGTTTGGCGTGGGGGTGCATTTTTATTTTGGCGCGGGGGCGGCGCTGGAATATTTCGCGGGATACTTGATTGAGAAAGCGCTGAGCGTCGACAATTTGTTTTTGTTCTTGGTGATTTTTCGGGCGTTTGGGGTGGACGAGCGCTGGCAGCCGCGCTTGCTGCAGTGGGGAGTGCTCGGGGCGCTGGTGATGCGCGGGGTGATGATCGGAGCGGGGGCGGCGCTGATTTCGCGGTTTTCGTGGGTGTTGTATTTTTTGGGGGCGTTTTTGGTGTATGCCGCGGTGCATATGCTGGTGGCGAAGAAAGAGTCCGTGCATCCGGAGCAGAATGCGATTTTCCGGTTTGCGAACCGGCACCTGCGGGTGACGCGGGAGTATCAGGGCGAGCATTTTTTTGTGCGCAACGGCGGGAAGCTGTTTGCGACGCCGCTATTTGTGCTGCTGCTGGTAGTGGAGATCACGGATATTACGCTGGCGATTGATTCGATACCGGCGGTGTTTGGAATTACGCGGGACCCGTTTATTGTGTACACGTCGAATATTTTTGCGATTCTGGGTCTGCGGTCGCTGTATTTTTTGCTGGCCGGGGTGCTGGGGCGGATGCGTTATCTGACGGTGGGATTATCGGTGGTGCTGGCGTTTATCGGCGGGAAGATGCTGGCGGAGCCGTGGGTGCACGTTTCGGTGGAGCTGTCGCTGGGCGTGGTGGGGGGGATTTTGGCGCTGGCGGTGGCGGCTTCGCTGCTGGTGCGCGGGAATCGTTTGCCGGTGGGAGTTTCGTAGGACCTAGGTCTTAAATCGTTCAAGGCACCGGAATAAGGTACAACAAATGTGCCGGGCTTGATGACACCCAGAAGAGAGTCGCAGACGAACGGCGAATGACGCCCTGAAGGGCGTCGCTACAGAGGCGAATCGCTAATCTTTGACCATTTCGTCGACGAAGCACCACTCCCAGCTTTCGCCTGGCTCGATGCTGCGGATGACCGGGTGTTTGGTGGCGTGGTAGTGCTTGGTGGCGTGCTGGTTTTTGGAATCGTCGCAGCAACCCACGTGGCCGCAGGTGAGACAGAGACGCAGGTGGACCCAGTCGTCGCCCATTTTCAGGCACTCTTCGCAGCCGTTGGTGTTGGGCTTAACGTTATGGGCTTTTTTGAGATGCTCGCACAGAGCGGACATGGATTTTCTCTCCTGACTAGCGTTTTCTAACATGAAATTTAGGGAGTGCCTTTGATCGGGAGCCGGACCTGGAAGCGGGTGTCGCCGGGCACGGATTTAATGGTCATTTGGCCGTGCATTTTTTTGACGATGCGGTGCACAAAGTCGAGGCCCAAACCAGTGCCTTCGCCGACGCCTTTGGTGGTGAAAAACGGTTCGAAGATGCGGGTCTGAATGTCCGGGGGGATGCCCGGACCGGTGTCGCCGATTTCGACGACGACGGAATCGCCTTCGAGGCGGGTGCGGATGATTAGCTTTCCTTTGCCTTGCATGGCGTCGGCGGCGTTGTCGATGAGATTGGTCCAGACCTGGTTGAGTTCGCTGCCGTAGGCGGTAATTTTGGGCAAGTTGGGATCGTAATCGCGCTTCACGTAAATGCCGGTCTTGAGTTTGTGGTTCATGATGGTGAGAGTGGTTTCGAGGCTGCTCTTGAGGTCGACATCCTGCAAGGGGGCCTGGTCCATGTAGGAGTATTCCTTGATGGCTTTGATGAGCTCGGAGATGCGCGTGGTGCTGTGATCGAGTTCGTCGGCGATGCGGTCCATCTCGAGAAGGGTGGAAAAACGCATCAGCTCCGGGCCGAGAGAATCGTTGCCACAGATACTTGCAAAGGCTTCGAGATGCGCGTCTTGCAAGTTGCCTTCGACGAGCAACGTGGCCAGCTTCCAGGGTTCGGGTACTTTGTGGGATTCGAGCCAGGTCTGGATGGCCTCTTCGCGGTCCGCGCGAGCGAATTCGTCCTGGTTCTCGGCGGGGTGCAGTTCCTGGCGGATCTCCTCTTCGCGTGCGGTGAGGATGCTGCACTGCTCCGTGGTGAGATTGGTCTTGCGCGTCGACTCGCGCAGGCGTTGCAAACATTCCTTGAGCGCACCCGCGGAGCGGCGAGCGGCGGCCGAAGGATTGTTCAGCTCGTGGGCCAAGCCTGCGGAGAGCTTACCGAGGGCGGCGAGCTTTTCGTTTTGCTGCTCGATGCGGGTGAAATCGCGGACGCGGTCGGTGAGCAGGCCGATGAGTTTTTGTGCCAAGCCGGGCATGCGCTGAATCAACTCGGGAAAATCACGCGTGTAGAAAGCCAGGCCCAGCATGTGGGTGAGGGCGCGGCCAGTGATGCCGAAGTGCGTCATGCGCGAGAACGGCAGGATGCCGGTGACGTCGCCGGCGCGTGCGGTGAAGACGGGGGCGTCGGGGCCGCCAGCTTCGCGACGCGCACGCATCTCGCCTTCGAGGACCACCCACATGCGATCTGCAACTTCGCCCTCGCGCACGATGACTTCGCCAGGCTGGATGCGCAGCGGTTGGGCTTTGGACAGAAACCAGTCCAGGTCTTCGTCGGAAAGCTCGGCGAATGCTGGCACGATGCGTAATTTCGCCGCGAGTTCTTCTTTGCCAGGGATTTCCGTATTGGCGCCGACCGGCGTTTCGCTCACAGGTGCTCCCCAGTTCCGCGCATCAAACAGTACTCCGTTAAATTACACCTTCGCTAGATATTGGTGAATGAACTGCACGACGACGGCCCCTTCGCCGACGCCGGAGGCCACGCGTTTTACAGAGCCGTGGCGAACATCGCCGACGGCAAAGATACCCGGAACGCTGGTCTCCAGCAAACTTGGATCGCGTTCCAGCGTCCAGGATTTGGGCCGCTTGCCATCGATGAGCAGGTCCGGGCCGGAGAGGACGAAGCCCAACTTGTCGCGCATGACCACGCCATCCAGCCATTCCGTGCGCGGCTGCGCGCCGATGAAAATAAACAGGCTGGAAGCGGGCAGTTGGCGCATTTCGCCGGTCTCGGTGTTCTGCACGGAGATGCATTCGAGGCGCTGCTCGCCGAAGACGCCAGCGACGACACTGCGGCTGCAGACTTCGATATTGGGCGTTTTTTCGATCTGCTCGATGAGGTAGTACGACATGGTGGCGGTCAGGGATGCTCCGCGAATGAGCATCACTACCTTGGCAGCATATTTGGAAAAGTGCATGGCAGCCTGGCCGGCGGAATTTGCGCCGCCGACGACATAGACCGTCTCGTCTTTGCAAGACAGGGCTTCCGTGGTGCCGCCGCCGTAGTAAACGCCCGCGCCTTGCAGACGGTCCATACCGGGAACATCAAGAGAACGCCACTGCACGCCCATGGCAAGTAAGAGAGCATTGCAGGAGATTTCTTTTCCATCGGCGAGTTTTATTTGGCGATAGGGNNAGGTCGCTGCCGGTGAGGCCGATGGGAAATCCCAAATAATTTTCGATGCGCGAGCTGAGACCGGCCTGGCCGCCGGGCGCTTCGCGTTCGATCATCACGGTGCGCAAACCTTCGCTGGCGCCGTACACGGCGGCAGCGAGACCAGCGGGACCGCCGCCGATGATGGCCAAATCGTAAAACTCCGACTGCGCGTGGGTTTTGAGTCCAATCTTATCCGCGACGGCGGACAGTAGCGGTTCGAGCAGTCTTGCGCCATCGGGGAATAGCATCAGCGGGAGATGATGAGTNNCGCAACTCGTAGGAACGGTTTGAGTAGCGCGTGCCGAGCACGCGAATGCCTTCGTACGGCGGGTGAAACGTGGAGGTCCAGTCATTGAGCAGATCGTCCAGCGGCGGAAAAAGTTTCTCCTCCGGCGGATCCCAGGGCTTCATCAGGTAGTAGTGAACCTTGGCAGAATTGATGGCTTCGATGGCCGCGCTGGTGTCCGCATAGGCGGTTAGCAGCGCGCGCTTGGCTTGGGGATGCAACGTCATGGCTTCAGAAAGGAGGCCGACGCCGTCCATTTGGGGCATGCGCTGGTCCACGAGCAGGAGGGCCACGGGATTGTTGCGCGTTTTCAGCTCGCGCAAGGTGTTGAGGGCGGCTTCCGGCGAACTCGAGCGCATGATGCGGTAGTGCTCCGAATAGTGGCTGCGTAAGTCTCGTTCTACGGCGCGCAGGACCTCGGGGTCGTCATCTACCGTTAATATGACCGGCTTCGGCATGCTCCTCAGATGTTTCGACGAGGCATTAAGTTATCTCTTTCCGGGTTACCGGCGCATCAACGAGAGCCGCCGCCAGCAATGTACGCGGCCCTTGCGCTACAATTCACGGATCCACCATGCCTGCGATACCGCCCCACCTCATCGAAGAGCTGGCTTCCGACGACGAATTCGCCCGCACACTCGCCGCGGAAGAGATTCATCGTATTGGACGCACGCCGGCGTTGCGCGTCGTCAAAGCCTGGCAAGCCAACCCGCACCTCGGGGCCCTGCTTCCGGACCCGGAATTAAACGTCGTCGTGGGTCTAGCCGTGCAGCCCGTAACCTTCGCGGCGATTCGCACCGCGTTCGGCAATCCTGCTCTGGCGACCGCCCCGCCGGACCAGGACGCGCTGGAATTCGAGCTGCAATTTACAAGCGGCGTGGCGCTGGACATTCTTACATCACGCGAGCCTGGCGGCGAAGGGGCGATTGCGCGCTTTCTCGCCAAATTCGGCGAAGCGGTGCAACAGGTGGAATTCCCCTGCCATCACGTCGACGCAGCCGCGGAATTTCTGAAAACGAAGTTTGCTCTCGCGCCGCTCTATCCAGCGAAGCGGCCCGGCGCCAACGGTACGCTGATCAATTTTTTCCTGGCGACCAGCGATTCGCCGGCGGGCAAGGAAAAAATCCTCATCGAACTCTTTGAATCGCCAGCGTCGCTCGAAGCGCCCACTAATCACAACTAGTTGCGCAGAGGCTTGCCGGTTTTTAGCGTGAACGCGATGCGCTCCTGGGTCTTCTTCTCGCCCAGCAGCGAGACGAAGGCCTCACGCTCCAGATCGAGAACGTATTGCTCGCTGACCATCTGTGGCGCGCTGAGCGCGCCACCGGCCAAAATATTCGCCAGCTTGCGCCCGACCACGCCGTCATAGTCCGTCGCATAACCACCGCGCTGCATCATGTGAATGGCGAGCTTGCCGGCCGCCAGGAAGGATTCGCCGAGCACTTTGATTTGCGTGGTCTGCGCGCCTTCCTGCCAGCCGGCGGCCAACGGCTTCCAGCCTGCACGGACTAATCCCAGGGCGGCTTCTTTGGCATCGCCGACCAGGCGGGAGGCATTCATCGAGACGCCGTCTTCGCGGCGTAAAAATCCCAGGTCGCGATTTTCCTCGGCGCTGGTGCCAACTTTGGCCATGGCGATGGTTTCAAAAATNNAGGCCCATGTACGATTCCGCAGCGGCTTGAATGCGCGCGCCGTGCAGTGCCACCTCGCACCCGCCACCGAGCGCCAAGCCCTGCGGCGCAACGATGACGGGCTTGCGCGCGTATTTGATGGCTAGATTGACGTTCTGGAACTGCTTGACGGCCATGTGCAGCTCGTCCCACTCCTGCTCTTGCGCGCCGACGAGGACGAGCATCAAATTGGCGCCGACGGAAAAATTCACGGCTTGATTGGCGATGACCATAGCGTCGAAGTCGGTCTCGAGGCGCTTCAGGCCTTTGTGGACCATGCTGATTAAGTCGGCGCCGATGGCGTTCATCTTGGCGTGAAATTCGCAGCAGAGCACGCCGTCGCCAAGGTCGATCAGGCTGGCGCCGGAGTTGCGCTCCACCTGTTTGCCGGCTTCTTTTTGCGACTTGAGGATGATCACGCCGCTGGGATCGCTTACCGTGCCTGGCGTACCACTTAGATCGAAAACGGTCGTGACGCCCTTGGCGCTTTCGTAGAAACCGCGGCGGCCGTGGGCTAGCACGCGCTCGAGGAGGGAAGGCACAGCGCGGCCTTCCTTTTGTACTTGCGCGGCGAATTCCTTAACGCCGATGGCATCCATTATTTCAAACGGGCCGAGCTCCCAACCAAAACCCCATCGCATAGCCCGATCCACTTCCGCCACGCTGTCGGCAATTTCCGGGACGCGGCGGCTGGCATAAAGACAAGTCTCCGACAGCGCCAGCCAAAGGAATTGCTGGGCTTTGTCTCCGCGCTGGCCCGCGAGAATCGGGCCCACCAGCGAGCGCAATCGCTCTTTGGTGTCCTCAATGCCCTTGGCCGCTTCAAGCGAAGCAAATTTCGCTTTTTGTTTTGGGCGATACTCCATGGTTTTTACGTCGAGCGTCAGGATTTCCTTGGCGCCGTCACCCTTGGTTTTTTTGTAAAAGCCCTGGCCGGTTTTGTCGCCGAGCCAGCCGCGCTTGGTCATATCCGCGAGCAATGCGGGCACTTTGTACCGCTCGCGTGATTCATCGTCGGGTGCGGTTTCGTAAATGTTTTTAATCACGTGGGTGAGCACGTCAAGGCCAACGAGGTCCGCGGTGCGGAAGGTCGCGGACCTGGGCCAGCCGACCGCGGGGCCAGTGCAAGCGTCTACTTCTTCGACGGTCATGTCCAGATCGCCCAGCAAGCGCAGGGCGTTGAGCATGGAGAAGGTGCCAATACGGTTGGCGATGAAATTTGGCGTGTCTTTCGCGAGCACGACACCTTTACCGAGGCGGCGATCACAAAAATCACGCAGTGTTTCGATGACTTCGGGCGAAGTCTGCGGACCGGGAATAACTTCTACTAATTTCAAATAGCGCGGCGGATTGAAAAAATGCGTGCCGCACCAGTGCCGCTGAAATTCGTCGCTCATGCCTTCGGCGATCAAATGAACGGGCAGGCCGGAAGTGTTGGTGGTGACGATGGAGCCGGGCTTGCGGAACTGCGCCACGCGTTCGAGAAGTCTACGCTTGATTTCGAGATTTTCGGCGACCACTTCGATGATCCAGTCGGCCTCGGCCACGCGTGACAGGTCGTCGTCAAAATTGCCGATGGAGACCTTTTCCGCGAGGCTGGCGGTGAAAAATGCGGCCGGCTTGGACTTTTTCGCGGCTTCGAGGCCGGCTTGGACGATCTTGTTGCGATCGGCGGGATTCGTCGCGCCAGGCGCCACGATATCGAGCAACACGCAGGGTAGACCCGCGTTCGCAAAGTGCGCCGCGATGCGCGCGCCCATCGTTCCAGCCCCCAGCACCACCGCTCTTTCCATGCGACGTTTCATGCACGCGCCTTTTGTAAGGGATTTGTACCGCAGGACAGGTTACAAAACCAGCAAGCACGGGTCAAACCGACTGACTTCGCGCGCCATTCACCATAGAATCGAGTTTGCCATGTCCGACCCCGACCCGACATCACACCCCGGCTGGCTGAGCGCGGCGGCAAACAAGCTGCGAGAGTTCGCCCAGGGAGGCGACCCCCCTTTGCATGGGCCGCGTGCGCGCGTGGGATTGGCGCTTTCTGGCGGGTTTGCGCGGGGCATTGCGCACATCGGAGTGTTGCGGACGTTGCATATGGAGGGCATTCCGGTCGACTTCATTTCCGGCACCAGCGTTGGCGCATTGATTGGCGCGGCGTATTGCGCCGGTTCGCCGCTCAAGGAGATGGAGCGCATTGGCAGCACCACTACTTTTGCGGATTTTGGGCGTTGGACGCCGTCGTGGATCGGGCTGGCCACCAATCAGCGCCTGGAAAAGTATCTGACGCGCTTTACGGCGTGTACCACGTT
>PMOV01000384.1 GCA_003161195.1 Acidobacteriota bacterium
AACGTCGACAAGATCCGCGATATTTTGTTTGGGTCGCAGATGCGCGATTACGAGAAGCGATTTGTGCGGTTGGAGGAACGGCTGGCGAAGGCGTCGGACGCACTGCGCGATGATTTGAAGAAGCGCTTTGATTCGCTGGAATCGTTCGTGCAGCAGGAGATGGAGGCGCTGGGGCAGCGCTTGAAGACGGAGAAGGGCGAGCGCGCCGAGGCGTTGAAGGAGTTGACGCGCGAGACGCGGGACAGCGCAAAGAGTTTGGAGAAAAAGCTGTCGTCGCTCGAAGAGCAGCTATCCAGCGCGCAGGGGGATTTGCGCACGCGCATCCTGGACCAATCGAAATCGCTGGGCAACGAGATTCGCAAGGCGCAAACGGAAATGGAAGCGGCGCTGGAGCGCGAGGTGGAAACGTTGCGGCATGAGAAGACAGACCGCGAGACGCTCGGCGACATGTTCGCGGAGTTGGGGCTGCGTCTGAAGGGCGAGCTCGAGCTGCCTGAAAAATAAGCCGCGCGCATCGCGTGCGGCGGCCCCTCCGCACCGGCATGGCTGTGGTCGATGAGCGCAATGTCCTGACTCCACGGCTGAGCCAATTACTTGCCTATGCCCGATGATCCAATCTATCGCCTGCCGCTCGATCCCCAGGAGGAGGTTTCGTCCGGGGAGGGCGGCTCGTTCGAACAATTGCGGCATTTGATTCTGGCGCCCGAGCAGCAGGATCTGGCGCGGCTGCGCGAGCGCGTCGAGGATCCGGGTTTGCGCACCGGGGACATTAGCGCGGTGCTGCCGGAAGCGATCGAGTTGCGCCGGGAAGTGGGCGGGGAAGAGGCGCTGGGGAAGGCGCTGCTGCCGACCGTGGAATCGGCACTGCGCGAATCGGTGCGGAAAAATCCCACGACGCTGGCGGATGCGTTGTTTCCGGTTATGGGGCCGGCGATCCGACGCTCAATCCTGCAGACGCTGCGATCGTTCTTCGATTCGTTTAACGAGGCCATGGACCACAGTTTTTCCCTGCGTGGTTTGCAGTGGCGGGTGGAATCGCTGCGCACAGGGCGACCGTTTTCGGAAATTGTGCTGCTGCACAGCCTGGTGTTTCGCGTCGAGCAGGTTTTCCTGATCCATAAAAAAACCGGCCTGCCGCTGGCGCACGCCGTGGCTCCCGCGGTGGCCATGCAAGACGCCAGCCTGGTGTCCGGCATGCTGTCTGCGATACAGGATTTTGTGCACGATTCCTTTCACTCGGCGCAGGGGCAGATTCTCGAGAAGATCAATGTGGGCGAAATGGAAGTGTGGGTGGAGGATGGCCCGTACGCGATTCTGGCGTGCGTGATTCGCGGGATTCCGCCGCCGGATTACCGGCAGCGCATGGCGGAGGCCCTAGAGCATATTCACCGCAATTTTGCGGAGGCCATGGAGCGTTTTGAGGGGGAAACGGGACCGTTCGCGGGAGCGAACGACGAGCTGTCGCAATGCCTGGAGTTTAGGTACAAGGAAAAAGCGGGCGAGAAGCCGAAACCGTACCTCGTGGCCGTGGTAATTGCGGTGGGGTTGGCGCTGGCGGGATGGATGGGCTATCGCGGCTGGCAGAATTACAAGTGGGCGGAATTTATCGAGACGTTGCGTGCGCAGCCGGGATTGGTAGTTACAGACTTCGAACGTATCCGCGGACACTATGTTATTCGCGGTTTGCGTGATCCGCTGGCAGCGGATCCAACAGAGTTGCTGAAAGCTGCAGGTCTGCCACTCGACGCGGCAGAACAGCGTTGGGGAGGCTACTACGCGCTGGACGATGCCATTGTGCAGAAGCGCGCGACGGCGCTGTTGCGGCCACCAGCGGGGGTGAAGCTGACGGTCGCGGATGGTGTGTTGCGGCCGGAGGGCGAAGCCTCCGCCACCTGGGCGGCGGCTCTGCGCAGCAAGGCGTTACTGCTACCGGGGATTCGGGCGCTGGATACTTCGCAATTGACGGACACCGATGCGGCAGAATTTGTGAGACTACAAAAGGTGGTGGAAGGCGCGATCATCAAGTTTGCGGTGGGCAGTTCAGTGCTGAACGTGACGGAGGCAGTCAAGCTGGAGCAACTTGCTCCCCAGATCAAGTTGCTGTTAGAGAAAGGACGATTGCTAGGAGAAAACGCCACGCTGGATGTGGTGGGGCACAGTGACAGCTCGGGAGTGGAGACGACCAATGGGCCGCTGAGCCGCAGCCGGGCCGAACGCGTGGCCGCGCAACTGTTGCGAGATGATGTAGTGAAGTCCGAGCTGCAGAGCCGCGGTGTGGCCGCCAGCGAGCCGCTGCGCAAAGAAGAAAACGAGGAAGGGCGGCAGTATAATCGAAGCGTGACGTTTCGCGTTCGTGTCGCGCAAAGCGCCGCCGGCGCTCCTTCCGGAACGCGACCGGCGTCGCCGTTAGATACTCCCGCGGCGGGAAACCGTTAACCACTCGCCATGCTCCTTAAAAAAGTCTGCATGATCGGTTCCTTCGCAGTGGGAAAGACCAGCCTGGTACGCAAATCGGTACAGGGAATCTTCTCGGAGACCTATAAGACAACCGTGGGCGTGAAAGTAGACAACAAGGTGGTGCGTGTCGGCGAGAAGGAGGTCACGCTGGTGCTCTGGGACCTGTACGGTGAGGACAAATTCCAGACGCTGCTGCGTGCGCACCTGAGCGGCACGTTCGGCTACCTACTGGTGGCCGACGGAACGCGGCTTGCCACGCTGCACGAAGCCGAAGCGCTGGAAGCGAAGATGCGGCAGGAGATTGGGAACAAGCCGTTCCTCTTCCTGCTCAACAAGTGCGACCTGCGGCTCGAGTGGGAAATCGACGACGCGCAGCAGGCCGATCTGGCGGCGCGCGGCTGGGAGATTCTGCACACGAGTGCGAAAACTGGCGAAGGCGTGGAGGCCGCCTTCCAGCGGCTGGCAGAGCAAATGCTGGTTTGATCATGGAACAGACGATGGACGCGACACTCTCCAATTTTTTGCGCCAGCAAGGTTATGCGCTCTGCGAGTATCGCGGGGCGGGCAAATTTGTGCTGCTTGGGGAGCCGGCGGCATGGTTCACCGAGATTTGGGGTGCCGGTGAACGCGGGCGTGTGCTGCGTCTCGGCGATGTTTCGTCCTTCCTGCAAAGTTTCCTAGTCGAGGCCGAGACATTTTGGGAATCCGGAACCGGGCACGAACTGTCCTCCGGCGAGTGGATGGAAAATACGCGCGATGGCCGGGAATTACCGCTGGAGTGTCTGGCATTGCGTGTGGACGGAAAAAAATTGCTGGCACTGCAGAGCCGCGCGGCGGCCTTCGCGGAGCGCTCTCGGATCCTGCAGACGGCGCGCGACGGATTGCTGGTCCACGAACGCCTGCTGAAGGAAATCCAGAAGAAAGAAATTCTGCTGCACTGCATCATTCATGACTTATCGCAGCCGCTTACGGCAATGCGCGGATGCTTTGACTGCCTGACGCTCGAAGACGCCTCGCCGCGCACGCAGCACCTCGCGGAGCTTGGCCGGCAGCAATCCGAGCAGCAGGAAGAGATGATTCGCGAGGTGTTAACGGTGTTCTCGGCGGATTTGCAGGAAGGTGCCCAAGGTGGTGCGGCGCGCGAGCAGCCAGAGATAGTGCGCTGCGCCACGGAAACCGTGGAAGCTTTCGCGCCAGTCTTTCGTTCTAAAGGACTATCGATCCGACTGGACCCGCGTCTGGCGGGTCAGGGCGGTTGGCGAGTAGCGGGTGAAACGACGCGCTTGAAACGCATTTTCTCGAACCTCGTGGAAAACGCGTTGCGTCATTCGCCTTCTGGTTCGGTGGTCACGCTCGGGGTGGAGGAAGACGGGCCGTGTGTCAAAGCGTACGTCGAAGATCAAGGCCCAGGCTTGCCCAGGGATTTTCTCGCATCCAGCGCGTTCAAGCTTTTTGGCAAGGGCAGAGAAGGGGGCAAAGCCGGCCTGGGCCTGTATTTTTGCCGCATCACGGTAGAACGCTGGGGAGGCAGCATCGGCTGCGAATCCGTAACACCAAAAGGCTCGCGCTTCTGGTTTCGATTGCCGATGGCCAAACAGCCCGCCGCGGGCACAGAGAAACCGGCAGCGGAAACAGCGAAGAGTAACGCCGGAGCCGCCACCGCCGTTGATAAGAAGAGCGTTGCGGCGCTCACGGCGAACGCTAAACCTCTCCGCATCCTTCTCGCCGACGACGATCCAGCCATCCGCGAACTCACGGAACTACTGCTTTCGCGTCAGGGCTACAGCGCATTCGCCGTCACCAACGGTCAGGAGGCCCTGCGCGCACTCGACAGCTACCAATTCGACGTCGTGTTGCTGGATGACGAGATGCCTAAACTTAGCGGCGCGGAAACCGCCCGCCGCATCCGCGCCCAGGAACGCGGCACCGGTCGGCACCAATTTCTGTTGGCCATGAGCGGAAACAACAGCGAAGCCGACAAGTTGCGCCTGCAGCAAGCCGGCATGGACGCCTGCTTGAGCAAGCCCTTCCGTGCCGAAGAACTGAAATCCCTGCTGGCGCGATTTTCTGTGCAGACTGCTGGCGGATCAGAAGCGCCCGCTGGTGCCCCGGTGCCCGCATCCGAGGCCCAATCTTCCGAGCCCGACCTGCTGGCACGCTTCGGCGGCGACCCGCAACTGCTTCTGCGTATCATCAAAACGTTTCTCAAGGATCGGCCCAAGAAAATCGCCGCCCTGCGCAAAGCTTTTAATTGCCGGGAGGCAATCGCGTTGGCCGCGGCCGCCCACGCCATCAAGGGACCCATCGGCATCTTCGGCGCCGCGTCCGCCAAAGCCCTGGCGGAAGAGCTACAGGACGTCGCGCGCCAGGGCCAGCTCGCCAGCGCCCCCGAACTCCTGCGTCGTTTAGAAGAAGAGATTGCCAATCTGGAGAAGAAACTGAGAGGATACACAGCGCAAGCTAGTCGAGCCCAGACGCCGTCCGGCAAACGTAGGCCGCGCGCCAAATCCAAGGCCAAACGCGCGCGAGCCAAGCGCTAAGTTCCGCCGCACGGGAAATGTCCGCTCGCCCAGTTTTCGGAGCCGCCCATGCCCAATATCCTGATCTGCGACGATGACGCCACTACCCGGGAGATGATGGCTGGCGTGCTCAAGCCCCATGGCTACAGTGTGACCCTCGTTTCGGACGGCAAGGCAGCCCTGGCGACCCTGAAGAAAAAGTCCTTCGACCTCCTCTTCCTGGATGTCTGGATGCCCAAAATGAGCGGGCTCGATCTCCTCAGCCATCTGCAAAAAGAAACCACACTTCCCAAGGTCATCGTAATGACCTCCGACAAGACCTCCGAGACTTTGCTTAGCGCCCTGCGCGGTCGGGTCTACCAATTCATCGCCAAGCCTATCGAGCCCGATCTGCTCGTCGAACTCGTGCGTGATGCGCTGGCAGTCGTGCCGCAGTGCCCGGAGATCGAAGTCCTGTCCGCTCAACCCCACTGGGTAGAGCTGCTGGTCCCGTGTGACCGCTCCGTCGTCAACCGCGTGCAGAGTTTTCTTGTACGTCTCGAGTCCGATCTGCCCGCCGAACTTCGCGAAAGCGTCGGGTTCGCCTTCCGCGAATTGCTCAACAACGCCGTCGAATGGGGCGGCCGCCTCGACCCCAACCTCAAGGTGCGCATCTCCTTCATTCGCACCAAGCGCATGCTCATGTATCGCATCGACGATCCCGGCCCGGGTTTCCGCATGGAAGAGCTGGAGCACGCCGCAGTAAATAATCCGGAAGACGATCCGCTGGCGCACACCAAAGCGCGCGAAGCCAAAGGCCTGCGCCCGGGCGGCTTGGGAATTATGATGACGCAGCAGATGATCGATGAGCTGGTGTACAACGAGGCGCGCAACGAGGTAGTGCTAGTAAAGTATCTATAGTCAAGTATCTATAGTCAAG
>PMOV01000077.1 GCA_003161195.1 Acidobacteriota bacterium
CGCCAGTTCCCCTTGGCAATCTTGGCGGTAATCTCCGGTTCGAACCCAAAGCGATCCGATTTCAGCCGGATGCCGCGAATCACCGGCGTCAGCATCACCTTGTAGCAAGTCTCCATGTCCGTCAGCTTCAGATTCGTAAACACGTCGGACAGCAACGTAAGAAATTTATTCGCCACGTAGTGCCAGAAATAGTGCACGCGCTGCGGCCCGCCCAGAAAGCGCGAGCCGTACACCACGTCCGCGCGTCCATCCAGCAGCGGCTCCAGCAGCTTCGGATAGTCGCGCGGGTTGTACTCCAAGTCCGCATCCTGCACCAGTACGATATCCCCCGTCACTTCCGCGAATCCCCGCCGCAACGCCGCACCCTTGCCCTGATTCGCGGATTGAAAAAAGAAACGCAGATCCGCCAGCGGAATAGCGTCTTCGCCATCTTGCGCGGGGGCGGCCGGCTCGCCGCCGGCCTGCAGCTTCGCCATCGTCTCCAGAATCTGCCGCGTGCCATCCGTGGAAAAATCGTCCACCACGATCACTTCCTTGCGCAGCTCGGTTTCCAACACGCGGCGCAGGATTTCATCAATCGTGGATTTTTCGTTGTATACCGGTATGACCACCGAAACCTTCGGATTGTCGAGCGCCGCGGGATTTCGCCGTTTAACGGTCATGTAATTTTGCCGCAAGAAGTGACCCGCGATTGTAGCCGCCATGCCGGGCAGGCGTAAAGCCGCACGCGTATAAGGTTGGTTGCGTAAAGCCGCGTTTTAAGATTCAAAGATAACCTGCGCGAACGCCTGCGTACCGGTGTGCGTGATGCTCATGGCGATGTGCGCAACGCCTTGGCGCTCGGCGATTTTTTTCGCTTCGCCGTGCAGCGTCATGGTGGGCCGACCGCCCGGCGCGCGCACCACTTCCAGATCCACCCAGCGCACCCCGCGCCGCCAGCCTGTGCCCAGCGCCTTCATGGCCGCTTCTTTGGCCGCAAAGCGTCCCGCGTAGCGTTCGAATTTATTTTTCGCGCGCTCGCAGTACGCGCGCTCCCGAGCGGTAAACAGGCGCTTTAACATGCGCTCGCCGCGCCGTCCGATCGCTGCCCGTACGCGCGCTACCTCCGCAATGTCCACGCCCAGGCCGATGATCACGTGTCTTCGCCTCCGCAACGGTTTCTGCAAGGTTTCCGCAGGCGCGTCGCCGCTGCCGGCGCGGCCGCGACGTGCCTTACAATAGTAGCCGCATGGCGCCCACCCAACTACAAGACATCGTCTCGCAAAGGCGCGCCGAGCGTTCCGCCGCGCCGCGCAAGCCCGCGCCCCACAATTGGCTCGAGCGCCGCGCGGGCGGTCTGCGCGTGCTGCAGGTGGCGGCGTTTGCCAAATTGCCGTGGCTCGTCCATGGCTTTAGCACACGCGAGGGCGGCGTGAGTCCGCTCGGCGCAGAAAAGGTGCTGAACCTGGGCTTCACCGATTGGGACGCGCGCAAGAACGTCTCGCAGAATCGGCAGCTCTTCCAGTCAGCCCTCGGCGCAAAAACCCTGTCGCTCGCCCCGCTAAAGCAGCTTCATTCAGATTTGGTGCGCTTGTTTGAGTACGCCCCGCAAGAAGCCGAACATGGCGACGCCGCCGTAACGAATCGACCCGGCGTGTTACTAGCGGTGCAAACCGCCGACTGCGTCCCCATCCTGCTGGTCGACCGCAAAAAGCGCGCCGTGGCCGCCATTCACGCCGGCTGGCGCGGCACGCTGCGCCGCATCGCCGCCAAAGCCGTCGGCCACATGCACATGCATTTCGGCAGTACGCCCGCCGATATTCTCGCGGCCATCGGACCCGCCATCGGCGGCTGCTGCTACCAAGTCGGCACGGAAATAGCCGCAGACTTTCTCTCGCAGTTCGCCGACGCTCCCGATTTTTTCGACGAATTTCGCACCGGCGACGAACCCAACCCCGTTCAGTGGCTTAACCAGATGCCTCCGGGCCACCAGCCGCCGCCAAAAAATGTTTTGCTCGATTTACACAAAGCGAATCATTCGCAGCTTCGCGCCACTGGCGTAGCAGACAAAAATATTTTCATCAGCAATCTCTGCACCGCCTGCCGCCCCGACCTGCTCTTCAGCTACCGCAAGCAAGGCGCAAAATCCGGCCGCATGATGGCCGCCATTGGCATTCGGATTTGATTTTGTAGCGGCTCTTCTGCCTGCCCCGGTAAGACCGGGGAGGCGGGCGCCGTTCGTCCAATCCACCGAAACCTTCTACCGCAGCACCGGCAGCGCCGCCGACCCGGCATCGTTCAACGCCAGCTGCCCGCAAGCCGCCATCACATCCCGCCCGCGCGAATAACGCGTAAACGCCGGAATCCCCTTCTCCAGCAAAATCCGGTGAAACTCCGCCAGGCTTTCCGCCGTCGGCTCGGCATACGGCAGCGCTCCCGGATTCCACGGAATCAAATTCACCTTCACGCGCCCCAGGTCCGCCATCAGCTTGGCCACCCGCCGCGCATCCCCCGGCGTGTCGTTCACCCCGCCCAGCAGCACATATTCAAACGTGACGTACTCCCGCGAGCCGCGCGGAAATTTCTTGCACGCCTCGAGTAGCACACGCAACGGATACTTTTTGTTGATCGGCATCAGCACATCGCGCTGCTCGTCGCTCGACGCGTTCAGCGAAATCGCCAGCTTCGGCCGCACCGGCTCCGCCGCCAGCCGCTCGATCCCCGGTACGATCCCGCTCGTCGAAAGCGTCACATGCCGCGGAGAAATCTTCATCCCGCGCTGATCCAGCGCAATACGCATGGCGCGCATCACCGCATCGAAGTTCAGCAGCGGCTCTCCCTGGCCCATCAGCACCACGTTGGTCTGCGGCTCGAGTCCGCTGCCTTCCGCGCCCGCCGCCACTCCGCGCTCCGCCATATCCTGCAACGGCCACAAAACCTGGGCCAGAATCTCCCCCGCCGTCAAGTTACGAATCAATCCCAATTGCGCCGTCAGGCAAAATTGGCAATCCACCGCGCAACCCGCCTGCGTCGAAACGCAAACCGTCTGCCGCCCGTCGCTCGGCATAAACACTGTTTCCACGGACGCCGGCCGCGTCGTCCCGCGTTCTTCCCCCGGCGGCAAATCCATCAGGTAGCGCACGGATCCATCGTTCGACACAAATCGCTGTTTCACCACTGGCATGGTGATGCGCGTCTCGCTCGCAAGCCGCTCGCGCAATGCTTTCGGTAGCGTGCTCATATCCGCCACGGCCAACTTGCGCTCCGCGTAAATCGCGCCATAAATCTGCGCCGCGCGGTAGCGTGGTTCGCCCATCGCGGCGACCAACGCCTCCAGTTCCTCCAGCGATTTGCCCAATAATTCCGTCAAGTTAGATCCCTTCACCGCGTCTCTTACAGAATACTCTGTTCACGCCTCCGCCGCTGAAACACCTCTAAAACACTAGGGAATTAGCGACTTTTTCGCAAAATGCGCCAACCCATCGCCGTAATCGGCGCTATAATTAAGCTTCTCCTCGCATGGAGCTTTGTAAATGACCAGCCAACTCGCCAGCCCGCCCGCCATCCACCAGCTCAGCATCACTGACTGGGTTAAAAATCTCGCCGCGCTCCCCGAGTGCGAGTTCACCCTCGAAAACGTACACAGCTATCTGGTGACCCACCAAATCCAGCCGGAAAGCCTCCCGCCGTATTGCTATTTCTCCAAGGGCAATTACACGCGCAACCTGATCTTCAAGAATGCTCTCTTTGAATGCATGACCGTATGCTGGGAAATCGGCCAGGCCAGCCGCATCCACAATCATCGCGACCAGAATTGCTGGATGGCCGCACCCATTGGCCGCCTCCGTGTGCAAAATTATCGCGTCGATGATCGCGACTCCGCGCATTCCACCTGTTGTCTCAAGCCCACACAAATGCTCGAAATGAACTCCACGCATCCCGCTTACGTCGACCCCGCCGAACCGGTTCACGAAGTCATCAATCTAGCGGAGTTCCACCAGCGCGCCGTCAGCGTCCACGTCTACTCTCGCCCCTTCGATATCTGCGAAGTCTATTCCAAGGACAAAGGCACCTACGCCGACGTCCCGCTCTTCTACACCAGCGAGTACGGCAAGCTCCATCCCGACGCCAAATTGCTGTAAACAATTGCGATAGGCCGTTTTCGACCTTCCGCGCCCTTGCGTGGCAATTGCCTGCTCCGTGTGTCACAATTGTTCCATGACGACAGAACCTCGCGATATTCAAAAGCACGTTCTGCCTAATGGACTCGTGGTCATCACCGAGACCATGTCCCATGTCCGTTCCGTCTCCGTGGGCGTGTGGATCCGCAACGGCTCGCGCCGCGAAGTCCCGGAAGAAAACGGCTTGGCCCATTTCATCGAGCACATGGTTTTCAAGGGCACGGAGCGCCGCTCCGCCGAAGCCATCGCCCGCGAAATGGATTCCGTCGGCGGCATGCTCGACGCGTTCACCTCCAAGGAACAGATCTGCTTCAACGCCAAAGTGCTCGACGATCATCTCCCCATCGCCTTCGATGTTATCTCCGACCTCGTGCTGCGCCCCAAGTTCGACACCGAAGACGTGAAAAAAGAGCGTCAGGTGGTCCTCGAAGAAATCAAGATGGACCTGGACAATCCCGAGTACATGCTGCACGAGATTTTCACGCGCAATTTCTGGCCGGGCCATGCGCTCGGCCGCCCCATTCTCGGCACGCCGGACACGGTAAAAAAATTCAATCGCGAAGGTTTAAAATCCCGTTTCCAGCACTGGTTTGCGCCGGATCATCTGGTCATCTCCGCCGCCGGCAACGTCACGCACGATAAGGTTCTCGCCCTGGTGCAGAAAGAATTCGGCCAGTTGCCCGCCGCCGGCGTGCTCGATAATCACATTGCGCCCGCCACCCACGCGCCCATTCACCTCGAAACGAAAAAAGACCTTGAGCAGGTGCATCTCTGCATCGGCGTGCCCTCGTTGCCGCTCGGCCACGAACGCCGCTTTTCCGCCGCGGTGCTAAACAATGTTCTTGGCGGCGGCATGTCCTCGCGCCTCTTCCAGAATATTCGCGAAAAACAAGGCTTGGCCTACGCCGTCTTCAGCGAACTCACGCCCTACTCCGACGCCGGTATGCTCACCGTCTACGCCGGCACCGGCAAGGAAACCATCGGCCAGGTCATCGATCTCACCATCAAGGAATTTCACTCCCTGAAGGAATCGCTGGTCACCGAAGAAGAATTGCTGCGCTCCAAAAATCACCTCAAGGGCTCGCTGATGCTTTCGCTCGAGTCCACCAGTTCGCGCATGTCCAATCTCGCGCGCCAGGAACTCTATTTCGGCCGCTTCTATTCCCTCGACGAAATTCTCGCCGGCATCGAAACCGTCACCCGCGAAGATCTGCAATCCATCGCCCAGGAATTTTTCAAGCCCGAACAAATCGCCGTCACCGTCCTCGGCCCCCTCAACGGCTTCCAACTGGACCGTTCCCGCCTCGTCTGTTAGCGATCGCGTTCCCGCTTCGTCCTCCAGAGCGAGGGCCGTGAAGTGACCGCGAGCATCTGCATAACTCCTCGTGCTAATATTTTCAGGCGCTAACGCGCCGAGTATGAAGTGCCGCGATTGCTCAAAAAACATTCCCGACGGTTTCACCGATTGCCCATGGTGCGGCGAACCGTATACCCCC
>PMOV01000265.1:0-945 GCA_003161195.1 Acidobacteriota bacterium
CTGATCGGCGAACCTGGCGTCGGCAAGACGGCTATCGTCGAAGGCCTCGCGCAGCGCATAGTTTCCGGCGATGTGCCGGACGTCCTGAAGACCAAGCGCCTCGTGGCGCTAGACCTGGCAGCCCTGATAGCCGGCGCCAAATACCGCGGCGAATTCGAGGATCGCCTCAAGGCCGTGCTGAAGGAAATCGAGAGCGCCGAAGGGCAAATCATCCTGTTCATCGACGAGCTGCACACGCTGGTGGGAGCGGGCGCCGCCGAAGGCGCGATGGACGCCTCCAACNNTGAAGCCGGCATTGGCGCGCGGCGAACTGCGGGCCATCGGCGCCACCACGCTCAACGAGTACAAGAAAAACATCGAAAAGGATCCCGCTCTCGAGCGACGCTTTCAGCCCGTGCTGGTCACCGAACCGAGCGTGGCCGACACTATCGCCATTCTGCGCGGATTAAAAGAGCGCTATGAAGTGCATCACGGCGTGCGCATCAAGGACGCCGCGATTCTCGCTGCCGCTACTCTTTCGCACCGCTACATCGCCGACCGCTTCCTGCCAGACAAAGCTATTGACCTGATCGATGAAGCGGCGGCCAGCCTGCGCATGCAGATCGATTCGCTGCCCGTGGAGATCGACGAGATTGAGCGCCGCATTCTGCAGCTGGAAATCGAGCGCCAAGCGTTGTTGAAGGAAAAGGACGCACACTCGAAAGAGCGCCGCGAACAGATCGACAGGGAACTGGCCAAGCTGAAAGAAGACTCGAGCGGCCGCAAAGCGCGATGGCAGGCGGAGAAAAATGCCATCGGCGCCATCCGCAAGCGCAAGGAACAGATCGAACAACTGCGCGCAGACGAGCAGAAATACGAGCGCGCCGGCGAGCTGGCCAAGGTGGCGGAGATTCGTTACGGGCAAATCGCCGCGGCGGAGCGCGAACTAAAGGAAGCGGAGGCGAA
>PMOV01000265.1:1017-4391 GCA_003161195.1 Acidobacteriota bacterium
CGCAGAAGCCGCGCAGGTTTGTCGGACGCCAAGCGGCCCATTGGTTCTTTTATTTTCCTGGGGCCTACGGGCGTCGGCAAAACCGAGCTGGCGCGCGCTCTGGCGGAATTTCTCTTCGACGACGAAAAATCGATGATTCGCATCGACATGTCCGAATATATGGAAAAGCATTCCGTCTCTCGCCTGATGGGTGCGCCTCCAGGCTATGTAGGATACGAAGAGGGCGGACAACTGACGGAACAGGTGCGACGCCACCCGTATTCGGTCGTACTTTTTGACGAAATCGAGAAAGCGCATCCCGACGTTTTCAACGTGCTGCTGCAGATTCTGGAAGACGGGCGACTCACGGACGGCAAAGGGCGCACCGTGGATTTCCGCAACACCGTGCTGGTGATGACCAGCAACGTCGGCTCCATGGCGATTTCTGAGTTAGCGCACAAGGACCCGGAGCTCGCGCGCAAGGAAGCGATGGANNCAATTGCTGGCGGACCGCAAGATTACACTGGAGGTCTCGCCGGCCGCCATGGAGCTATTGCTCAGCGAAGGATATGACCCGGCCTATGGCGCGCGGCCGCTTCGGCGCACCATTCAGCGGCTCATTCAGGATCCCCTGGCCATGCGCATCCTGGAGGGCACGGTTCTTCCCGGCGATCACGTGAAGGTCGAGCGCGAAGGCCGCTCGGAACGCATGAAGTTCGAGCGAGTAGCGGCGGCGCAAGCCGCCGCCGGAGCGGCTCGCTAAGCGGGAGAGAAGTGGCCGCGGGAGATCGCACGGCAGGGCGACGACGCACGGGACGACGGCGTCTCGCGCAGAGAAAGGAACTGGGCCATGAAACTGTTCAGAACGGGCGCATTGTTAGTGGCACTGAGCGTGTTGCTCGTAACCGTTGGCGGCTACATTGGTGGCGCGAACGGGCTAAAAATCGCGTTACTCGTCGCCGTGGTCATGAACGGCGTCTCGTATTTTTATTCCGACAAGATCGCGCTGTCTTCGAGCGGCGCACAGCCGGTGTCCCGCGAACAGCTGCCGCGCTTGTACGCGGTGATGGAGCGGCTGGCGGCTAAGGCGAACTTGCCGGTGCCGCAACTCTATATAATTCCGGAGGCTGCTCCAAACGCTTTTGCGACGGGACGCAATCCGCAGCACGCCTCCGTGGCGGTGACGCAAGGTTTGCTGGAACTGATGAACGACGACGAACTCGAGGGCGTGATTGCACACGAACTCTCGCACGTCCGCAACTACGACATTCTGACGAGTTCGATTGCCGCCACCATCGCCGGCGCGGTTACTTATCTCGCGCACTTCGGCTTCTTCTTCGGCGGCGGCCGCGACGATCGCGATCGCGGAGGCGGTTTTGGCGCGTTGTTGATGATCATCCTGGCGCCGCTCGCGGCCATGTTGCTGCAGCTCGGTGTGTCTCGCGGCCGGGAATACTCTGCGGACGAAACCGGCGCCCGCATGGTGGGTCAGCCTTACGGGCTCATCAGCGCGCTGCAAAAACTCGGAGCCTACAACAAGCGCATTCCGACGACGTCCGTCTCGCCCTCCGCTGCCGCTCTATGCATCGTGCAGCCGCTGTTTGGCGGTGAGGCACTATCCGCGCTGTTTAGCACGCATCCGCCGCTCGAAGACCGCATTGCCGCCCTACGGGAGATGACCGTCACCCCCACTCGGTGAGGCTGTGCTGTTCGGGCCGCGACGACCGGCGAGGGGCCGAAGATAAGCGGCAGGTGCCGCGGCAGACGCGACTGACGACACCCCGAAACGCTGCACATATTGAGCGAATCAACGTGTAATAGTTTCTCTAAAGTTCCGCTCCAAGTTTGTTGGCGGCGATTGGTGCTGGCAAACCATTGTAAAAAAGACGCTTAAAGCATGCACTTGGGAATGGAGTTTGGCGTTTAAAGTGCCACAGATACGTAGGTAAGAACGTGAGATCTTCACCGGCCCTTGGGGGGACGGAACAATGAGTTGTCGGGACACTATCCATTTGATTTGTTGGTATTTAGAGGGCCGTCTTTCTCCTGCGGTAGAGTCGGAGATCGAGAACCACCTACTCGGCTGCGACGATTGCCGCATGGTCCAGGAAGCCGCAACGACCACGCTGGACCGGGAATTTGACCTCTCGCGACCTTCGGGACGCCTGCCGCACTTGCGCAACGTGACGCAAGCGGCGTAGTTGTTCCCCATAAACGACTCAATCTAAATTGTTTAGCTCAGCTTGACCGACCCGACCACTTTTTCTCGGTTTCCCCCTCGTCGTGAGCAGTGCCTGCCGTCCGTGGTCAGCAATAATTACCAGCACCGAAACAAACGAGTAATCTTTACTAGTACTAGTACGCTGTTTTGAAAATCGATGACGGGTTCGTCCAGTATGGCAAAGTAGAGATTTAAAAAGACTTAGATTAGTGGTGGTCCAGAAATCGCCCCAGATCGGTACTGGACACCAATATGCTCCTTTTCTCTCGACGCGATCAACCTCGAACCAATCAACAAAGACGTAGAATCGCGCGGAGAGGCTCACATGAGCGAGTTTCAGGAACCAAACTATCAGACCACCACAACCGTCGGAACGCCTCGTTGGGTCGGGTTAGCAGTGGTCGTATTGGGCGTGATATCAATTTTGGGCGTCGGAGTAGGATATACCGCGCTGAATCAGGCTAAGTCCGTAGGGCAAGCGTCGGAAGCTTCCCTGAAGCAGACCAACGACGCGCTGAGCCAACGGCTGGCGAAATCCGAGGAAGCCAACCAGCAACTGCAAAGCGACCTTAAAGTGGTGACGGACAAGCTCAACGTAACGCAATCGGATTTGCTGGCCGCACGGCAGCAGTCCAAGTCCGCGGTAGTTGCTTACGACCGCAAACTGAATGGCCTGAAAAGCGACGTGAGCACACAGCTGGCGACGAAGGCGAGCACCGACGACGTCTCGAAGCTCAATGGCGACGTAAACGGCGTGAAGACGGGCCTGGATGCGACGAACAACAACCTGCAGATGGCGCGCAGCGAGATGGGCACGCTGATCGCGCGCAACCACGACGAGATCGACCAGCTGCGGCGCATGGGACAGCGCGACTACTACGAATTTTCCGTCACCAAAAAAGGCGGCACGCAAAAAGTCGGCAGCATCCAGGTGGAACTGCGCGACACCAACACGAAGAAGAATCAATACACCATCAACGTGCTGACGGACGACAAGAGTTTTGAGAAGAAGAACCGCTCGGTCAACGAGCCGATTTTTTTCTACACGGACGGCAGCCGCGCGGCGCTGGAGCTGGTGGTGAACAAGGTCGGTAAGACGACCGCTTCCGGTTATCTGAGCGTTCCGAAATCCGGCGCCACGGCCTCGGCCAGCGCCGCGACACCGAGCAACTAG
>PMOV01000133.1 GCA_003161195.1 Acidobacteriota bacterium
CCGCCACCGCCGCCTCCGTAGCCGCCGCCACGAGCACCACCACCACCCCCGCGCTCGGCTTGCGGCTTGGCCTCATTAACAACCAAGTTGCGCCCGCCGAAATTCTGGCCGTTCAGGGCATTGATGGATTTCTCCGCGTCCTCATCGGCCGCGACTTCAACGAAGGCGAATCCGCGGGATTGGCCGGTGAAACGGTCACGGATGAGGGTGACAGCGGAGGGAGTTACACCGACCTGCGCGAACCACTCATGGATCTGGTCTTCCGTAGAAGAAAATGGGAGGTTGCCTACGTAGAGCTTCTTCACCTGCGCACCCCTTTTGTCCGGAACCCGAGAGCGAGTCGCGGAGCGCGCTGAAAGCCAGGATCGAACGCAGAGCAGGTGTACAGAAGCGGGGCACCAGGGCGCGTGACCGGTAGTTCAGCGGTCAGAGGCATGGTCTCGAAAATCTCACGGATTTGCAACCGGAAAGAGACTGTATGCGAAGGCACGTGTAGGGAATTCAACGCACGGGTGGCACCCGACGACGCTTGGTTCGGCGGCCGCCCTTGGCTGTTCCCGCGGAACTATGTTCGGTAGCTGGCATTGATGCGGACGTATTCCGCGGTGAAATCGCAGGTCCAGTAATGCGCGGAGAAGCGGCCGCTATGCAGGTCCACAACGATGGGAACGTGATCGGCCAGGAGGCGATTGCTGGCGGCCCGCTCATTGAAATCGAGCGGTTGGCCGCGGCGCAGGACCGGGATGCCGGCCATCTTGATGTCAACCTTGGCGGGATCGAAGCTTTCGCCGGAGCGACCTGCAGCGGCGAAGATGCGTCCCCAGTTGGGGTCGGCACCGGCGAAGGCCGTCTTCACCAAGGGCGAGGTGGCGATGGTGGCAGCGATGTGGTGTGCGGACGATTCTGATTTCGCGCCGCGGACTTCAATTTCAATGACCCGCTGTGCGCCTTCACCGTCCGCGACGATTTGCAGGGCCAGGGACCGGCAGACGTCTTCGAGGGCCTTGGCGAAAGCGCGATGTGCCGTCGTGCCCTTCTTTATAGATGGGGCATCGGCGGCGCCGTTGGCCAAGACGATCAGCGTGTCGTTGGTGGAGGTATCGCCGTCGACGGAGATGGCATTGAAGGTGCGTTGCGTCACCTCCTCCAAAGTTTTCTGCAGCAGGCTTGGAGCGATGGAGGCGTCCGTGGCGACGAAGGCCAGCATAGTGGCCATGTTGGGATGAATCATGCCCGCGCCTTTGGCACATCCGACGAAATGAATGCGCTTGCCGGCCATCCTGAAAGAGGCAGAGGCGGTTTTGGGGCGCGTATCCGTGGTGCAGATAGCCAATGAAAGCTCCGCAAAGGAGCGCGAGGAGGGCCTCTGGTGACGGGCCACGTTGGGCAGCGACTTCAGGATTTTATCGAGAGGCAGCGGCACGCCGATCACGCCGGTCGAGCAGACAAACATTTCTTGCGGCTGGCACCCGAGGCGATTCGCTGCCTCGGCAACGCTGCGCAAAGCGGCTGCGTGTCCGGCGGCTCCGGTGGCGCAGTTGGCGTTGCCGGCGTTGACCAGCACAGCGCGCATACGGCCCCTGGACGCTTTCAGGTGTCCGCGGGAAATGACGACCGGTGCGGCAACCACCAGATTTTGCGTGAACACCGCGGCGGCGGAAGCGGGAACTTCGCTGGACAGGATAGCCAAGTCCAAGGCTCCGGTTTTTTTCAGGCCGCAGGCTGTGGCGGCAAAACGGAAGCCACGAGGCAACGACGATTCTGACAGGGCGTGCTTCAAAGCGAGGGCTCCGGGAGAGCTAGCGTGACGAACCCGGAAGCGACCTCCCGTCCTCCACGCGAGCGGCGGATTTTGTTTGCGCGACGGATACGGCGGACAAGGCGGTCATGGCTTGGCTCCCGAATTGAGTAAACGGCTTTCCAAATCGCCAATGGCGGCGCGAACGGACTCTGGCGCGGTGCCACCGGAAACTTTCTTTGCTGCCACCGCGGAGGCAACGTTGAGCGTACCCGCGAAGTCCGCTGCGAAGCTCGGCGAGATCTGTTGCAACGCTTCCATTGGCAACTCCAACCACGGTGTGCCGCTTTGTTCCGCGGCGCGCAGCACCTTACCAACGATATCGTGGGCTTGGCGAAAAGGCACGCCTTTGCGCACGAGGTAGTCGGCGGCTTCCGTGGCCAGCAGCGTGGGATTTGCGGCAGCTTGACGAAGGCGCTCGACATCGAAGCTGGTGGTCGAAATAGCCCCGGCGGCGACCGCGAGCATGGTGTTGATCTGATCATGCGCGGCGAAGAGCGATTCCTTGTCTTCCTGCAGGTCGCGCTGATAGCTGGTTGGCAGTCCTTTCAGCGTGGTCAGCAACGCGATGAGCGCCGCGGCAAAACGGCCGGATTTGCCGCGGATCAGTTCCCAGGAATCGGGATTCTTTTTTTGCGGCATCAGGCTGCTGCCGGTTGAATATTCGTCGGAAAGCTGGATATAGGCGAATTCCTGCGAGGCGAAAAGGATGTAGTCTTCGGCCATGCGCGAAAGATGGCCCGCGATCCCGGCCAGGGCGAAGAGATAATCAAGCGCAAAATCGCGGTCGCCGACGGCATCCAGACTGTTGGCGGTAACTTTAGAGAAGCCCAGATCGCGGGCGATGCCTTCGCGATCGATCTGGAAACTGTTGCCGGCCAGGGCGCCGGACCCCATGGGGCAGGCGTCGGCATTTTCCGCTGCGCCGCGCAGCCGCGGTATATCGCGCATCAGAGATTCGGCTTGGGCCAGCAGGAAGTGGGAGAGCAATATGGGTTGAGCATGCTGCATGTGCGTCATGCCAGCCATCGGGACGCCGAAGTGTGTTTTGGCCTGCGCTAACAAGGCTTGCGCGACTCTTGCCAAGCCGTGCTGCGTTCGTGTAACCGCGTCGCGCACGAACATGCGAAAATCGGTTGCTACCAGTTCATTGCGGCTGCGCCCAGTGTGCAGTTTCCAGCCAAGCGGGCCGAGTTCCTCCACCAAAGCTTTTTCGACGAAGTGGTGCACATCTTCGGCATCGGCGCCGAAGTTGTCGAGCCACTCCGGGTCCGTTTCGGCGCGCTTGGCTACGCGGTCCAGGGCGGCAAGTGTGAGCTGCACTTCGTACGCGGTGAAGATGCCGATGGGTTCGAGAGCTTTGGCCCAAGCGCGGTCCACCGCGATTTCGTATGGCAGCAAGCGGCGGTCAAACGCAAAGGAACGCTGGAAGGCGTCGAACTGCGCATCGGGCGCAACCTCGAAGCGGCCTCCCCAGAGGCGGTCGTCTTTGCGTTTGGCGGTGGGCATGATGGTGGTTGGTTGCTTAGGGGCGTCCATCGCGGCGCTCCCAGCGTCACAGGCAAAGTTTCGCTATTGTTTGCTGCCTTCCGCTTTGGCTTTCGGCCGCACCGTCACCGGCAGCGCAAAGAGATTGATGAAGCCTTCGGCATCCTTGGGGTTGTAGCGGCCCATGGTAAAGCTGGCCAAGTCCGCGCGATAGAGAGAGAAGGGGGACTTGCGGCTGGTCACGTTCAGCGTGCCCTTCCATAGTTTCAGACCCACGGAGCCCGTGACGAACTGCTGTGCGACTTTGAAGAAACCATCCAGCGATTCACGCAGCGCGGAAAACCACACGCCGTTGTAAACCAGTTCGGCGTAGCGATTGGAAAGCGCTTGTTGGAAATGCGCGGTCTCACGATCGACCGTCAGACGCTCGAGCTCCTGATGCGCCTTGACCAGCAGCGTACCTCCCGGGGTTTCATATGCGCCGCGGGACTTCATGCCCACCAGGCGATTTTCAACGAGGTCGGTACGGCCCACACCGTTGCTGGCGGCGATGTCGTTCAGCTTGTTGAGAAGCTCAACCGGCCCGAGTTTTGTGCCGTTCATCGAGACGGGGATGCCGGATTCAAAACCGATTTCCACTTCCTCAGGCTTATCCGGAGCTTTGTCCGCGGATACCACCCATTGCCACATAGCTTCGCTCGGCGCATTGGCGGGATCTTCGAGTTCGCCGCCTTCGTGGCTGAGGTGCCAGATGTTGCGGTCGCGGCTGTAGATATTTTTCTTGCTTTGCTCGACCGGCACATTGTGCGCTTGCGCGTACGCAATGGCATCTTCGCGGGAATCGATGTCCCACTCGCGCCACGGCGCGATAATCTGCACGTTGGGAGCGATGGCTTTGAAGGCCAGCTCGAAGCGCACCTGGTCGTTGCCCTTGCCGGTGCAGCCGTGCGAGAGGCCGTCCGCACCGAGCTGCAACGCGATTTCTGCCTGGCGTTTGGCGATGACCGGGCGCGCCATGGAGGTGCCGAGAAGATAGGTGTGCTCGTACACCGCGCCCGCGCGCAGCGTGGGCCAGATGTAGTCGCGGACGAACTCATCGCGAAGATCTTCGATGGTGGCGGAGGACGCGCCGGTGGCGAGCGCTTTCTTTTTTGCCGCCTCTAAATCTTCCTGCTGTCCAACATCGCCAATCATGGCGATCACTTCGCAGCCGTAGTTTTCCTTCAACCACGGGATGATGATCGAGGTGTCGAGTCCTCCGGAATAGGCGAGGACGACTTTCTTGGGCTTGTTTGCAACGGGTTTGGTCACTAGCGTTACCTTTCGATTGGGAATCTTGATTTTGCGTACATCGTTGTTGCAGAACGACGGCCCCAGAATTATGGGCGCCAGAACTACACGCCTCAGAGGTTTATGCCAGCCATCCCGCTCGATTAGTCGGAACTGCGATCGCGGGTTTTTAGCGCGATCAGGAAAACAGCGCCTGCAAAATCGCTTTCTGCACGTACATGCGATTTTCGGACTGATCCAGCACCACCGATTGCGGCCCGTCAAGCACCTCCGATGTGACTTCGCACTCACGGTGCGCCGGCAGGCAATGCATAAAGTACGCGCCCGGGGCCGCTTGCGCCATCAATGCGGCGTTCACCTGATACGGGGCGAAGACGGAGTTGCGCACCTGTTGCTGTGCTTCAAAACCCATACTGGTCCAGGAATCCGTGTACACGGCTTCGGCACCCGCCACCGCTTCGCGCGGGTCGGTGCACAGTTCGATTTTGGCGCGCGTCTCCCGCGCGACGCGTTTGGAATCTTGGATCACATCGCGCTCCGGGGCGTAATCCGGCGGCGTGGCGATGCGCAGATGCACGCCCAAGCGCGAAGCCAAGTACATCAGCGAGTGGCACACGTTGTTGCCGTCCCCGACATAGGCGAGCTTGAAGCCGCGAAGATTCCCGACTCTTTCCTCGAGCGTGAAGAAATCGGCGAGCGCCTGGCACGGATGGAACTTGTCGGAGAGCGCGTTGATTACCGGAATCGCCGCACTGGCCGCCATTTCATCGAGCACGCGCTGTTCGTAGACGCGGGCCACGATCCCTTGCACCCAGCGCTCCAGGTTGCGCGCCACGTCGGCGATGGATTCGCGTTCGCCGAGCCGCGCTTGCGTATGGTCCAGGAAGACCACCGAGCCGCCCATCGACTGGATGCCCACTTCAAACGTAACACGGGTGCGCAGCGACGGCTTTTCAAAGATCAGTGCGATGAATTTGCCGCGCAGCGTTTCCGCATACCGCGCGGGGTGGGACTTGATGTCGGCAGTGAGCCGCAGCAGGTCGTGCGTGTGCGCGGGGCTCCATTCCGCTCCGGTGAGCAGATCGTTCGACAAAAAAATGGGTGTCGCAAGCGTGGTCGTGGTCATGTTCGTTTCTCTTTACCTCTTCGCCTGAGCTTATCGGGTTGCCGCGAGGGCGTGTGTTGCCGGCGCGCTGGCGCTGCCCTTCGTCAGAGCGGAACGTTTAGCCGTTTCAGTAAGGATCGTTTCAAAGATGCGCAGGAAATCGCGCACTTGCCCGCGCGTCACGATGAATGGCGGCAAGAGGCGAATGGTGAAATCATGCGTGCAATTGATGAGCAGGCCGTGCTCCAGTGCGGAAGCCACGATGGGCGCCCCTTCGATCGCCAATTCGACGCCAACGATCAAACCTTCTCCCCGGATTTCGCGGATGAAATCGAATTTGGAGGCCAACGTTTGCAAGCCCTCGCGCAGTTCCGCGCCGCGCTCGCGAATATTTTTGAGCAACTTGGCGTCCTCAACGGTATTGAGAAATTCTTGCGCCACGGCGCATATCAGCGGCCCACCACCAAAGGTCGTGCCATGCGCTCCAGGTGAAACGCGGGCGGCCACGGCTTCCGTGGTCAGAATGGCGCCAAGCGGAAGGCCGGCGGCCAACGGCTTGGCCACCAGCACGATGTCCGGCCTGGACGCGAATTTCTGGTACGCAAAATACCGTCCCGTGCGTCCCAGGCCGCACTGAATTTCGTCGGCGATGAGCAGAGCACCGTGTTTGGCCGTGAGCGCACGGGCGCGATTCCAGAAAGCTTCGCTGACCGGATAGATGCCACCTTCGCCTTGAATCGTTTCCAGAATGACCGCGCACACGTCGTCCGAGAATTTGCTCTCGAGGTCGGCGACATCGTTGAAGCGCACGAACTCAACTCCCGGAACCACGGGTGCAAAGGGCAAACGATACTTCTCGGTGGCTGTGACGCTGATGGCGCCAAACGTGCGCCCGTGAAAGGAATTTTCCATCGCCAGGACGCGATACTTCGCAGCGGCGACGGAGGCTGGAGTATCCGGCGTCCGGCCGTACAGGCGTGCCAGCTTGAGCGCCCCATCGATCGCTTCCGTGCCGCTATTGGCAAAGAACACGCCGTCGAGGCCCGACCACTCCGCCAGCTTGCGCGCCAACGGGCCCTGATGCGCGTTATGAAACAAGTTGGAGAGATGGATGGCGCGCGCCGCTTCCCGACGAATCACTTTCACGATGCGCGGATGCGCATGCCCCAAGGCGTTGACCGCGATGCCGCCGAGAAAATCGAGGTATTTTTTCCCCGTGACGTCATAGACATAGCAACCGCGACCGTGCGTTAAGAGGATAGGCGGTCGCTTGTAGGTAGGCAGTAGAAACTTCTCCGCGTCCAACAAGCGCATATCGCCTGTAGCGCTCGAAAGCTTCTTCGAGCGTGGCGCCGAACGAACGCGCAAATGCGACTTTTTATGTTTCACTCTTTGCATTACGCCGCCGAAAGAGCTGCCTGCGTCGTGGACAGCGGTTCGCGCATCACGCGTGTGCCGGGAATCGCCATCGGCCCGTCATTCGCCGAATCCGCGGCATGCGCCGCGCGCAACAACCCGTCGGGCTCAGAACCTCCGACAATGCGTACTTCGCGAACGTGACCTTCAATAGCTCGTTTGGCGGCTTCCAGCTTCAGCACCATGCCGCCGGAAACTACGTGGCATTGCACCAGGCGCTCCACCTCTTCACAGGTTATGGACGAAAGCACTCTTTGCCCGTCCAGCACACCCGGAACGTCCGTCAGGTAAATAAGTTGGTCCGCGGAGAGATACTCGGCGCACGCCGCAGCCATGTGATCCGCATTGATGTTGTACAGTTCGTTGTCCGAGCCCAATCCAAGGCATGGCGCCACGGGCACCAGACTCTCCCGCCACAGCGCCTCGATAAACTCATTATTCAGGCCCGTCAGATAACCGACATAGCCTAAGCCACCGATAACTTCGTTATGCACCAGTGGCTCCGCCGTAAAACACGCGGCATCGGCGGCGGAAATGCCAACCGCTGGCTGACCTTCCGCGGTAATCGCAGCGGCCAGACGCTTATTAAGCAGCCCCGCAAACACCATCACCGCCACGTCCCGCGTCTCGCGATCCGTCACGCGCAAGCCGCCCATAAACTTGCTTTCAATCCCCATGCGCTTCAGCGTTGCCGTAAACAATCGGCCTCCACCATGCACCACGAGGATTTCGCGGCCCTCGTGCGCCAGCGCCACCACTTGCCGGGCCAGATTACGCACCAGAGCTTCGTCTTCCAGCAACGCGCCTGCAAATTTTATAATCGTTCTCATCGTAGTCCGGTGTGCTCCTCTATCCCCAGCATGTGATTCCAATTCTGCGCCGCCTGGCCCGCCGCGCCTTTCCCCAGATTGTCGAGACACGACACGACAATCAGCCGCCGCCCGCTCGGACCGACTGCAAACCCCAGATCGCAGAAATTCGTGTGCGTCACGTGCTGCAGTTCCGGCAGCGTCCCGCTAGCACTGATGCGCACCATGTGTCGTCCCGCGTAATACTTGCGAAACAGCGTCTCCACTTCTTCGGCGCTGCGTTTCTCGCTAAGCGTGACGTACACGGTAGATAAGATGCCCCGCGCGACAGGCAAGAGGTGCGTGGAAAAATTCAATCGTTCCGCGGAAAGCCCGGTGTGTTCCAGAATTTCCGGCGTATGGCGGTGCGAGAAAAGGTTGTAGGCCTTGAAGTTTTCGTCCACTTCCACGAACTGCAGATCTTTGCGCGGTTCTTTGCCCGCCCCGCTGGCCCCAGATTTGCAGTCCGCGACCACCGAGCTGTCGCTAGCGATCCAGCCCGCTTGGGTCAGCGGGTGCAGCGCCAGAATCACGCTGGTGGCATAACAGCCGGGATTCGCCACCAACGTGGCCGCAGCCAACGCCTTCTGCGACGCCGCATCGCCATAAATCTCCGGCAAGCCGTAAATCGCCTCATCCAGCAAAGACTGCTCCGCCGCGGCCAACTTGTACCACGAGGTGAACGTAGCCGCGCTCTTGAAGCGCAGCGCACCGCTCAGGTCCACCACGCGCAGTCCCGCCTCGTGCAGCGCAGGCGCCAGCATTGCGGAAGCCTCATGCGGCGTCGCCAAAAACGCCGTGCCAGCGGAACTGGCGGTAATCGTCTCCACCGCAAGTTGCCGCACCGGCGCCGCGCCCAAACCGCGAAAGCGCGGAAACAATTCCGACAGACACTTCGCGCCCTGCGTCTCGCGCACATAAAACGTCAGCGACTTAGCGGACGGGTGCCGCAGCAACAGTTCCGCCAGCTCCAGCCCGCTGTAGCCGGTGACACCAAGAACGGCGACGTGACGCGAATCTCTCACTTGATGAGCGCCTCGATCTTCTTCTGCAGCGCCTCGCGGGACTTTTTACTCGGGGTGATAATCAGCACGGTATCGTCGCCGGCAATCGTGCCGGCCACTTCGGAAAACTTCGCGCCATCGATCGCCGCAGCGAGCGGCTGCGCGCCACTGGGCGGTGTCTTCAGTACCAGCATATTCACGGCGGGGCGAATGTCGCGCAGAAATTCCGTCAGCACGCGCGTCAATTGCGGCAGCGGTGCAATCTCTTGCGCCGCGGCGGGCGTGGCGCGATACCCGCTTTGCGTCTTCACCAGGCGCAATTCCTGCAGGTCGCGCGACAGCGTCGCTTGTGTCACGCGCAGTTTCTCCGCCGCCAGCTTGCGTCGCAAATCCTCCTGGCTGCCGATTTGCGCATCGCTCACCAGCCGCAGGATCTGTCCGTGCCGAAATGTTTTTGTCGCGCCCATTGCGCCCTTGTATTTTTATACAGGCGGATGCATACGCTGTCAATGAAATTCCTGAAAAGTTCCTTCGCGCAACACCGCCGCTATGTGCGCCAGTTAGTAAACCCCTCCCATGCAGCATTCGCAGCACTTGCGTGCGGCGCGCTGGATTTTCCGCCACAGGGATGTTAACAATCACGTACAGGGTTCCATGTCCACTCCGTGCCAAATTTCGGGCTGCAAAAACGACGCTCCGGCGGCTATCTCCGAACACCGCTTGTGCCTGCTACATTTCACGTTGTCTTTGGAAGCCAGTTGTGCCGCCATGCGCCGCGAAACCGCGCTCGGCAACGCTCCCCATGAACGCCAGAGAGAGATCATGGCCTTCATTACCGCCAACGGCGAATCTTTAGCTCGTGTGGCGACTTCGGGGCTGGTGTTAACCGACGACTTGAAGGCTCGGATCCTGAGCACGTTCCTTACGCTAATGAACCTGCGGGAAAATCTTGACCGCGCCAACATGCGCAGCTCGTTCGGCCGGGTCTCGCACCCTCGTTAGTTCCGCGCAAACTGTATTTCTAAGATCCCGGGTCTACGACCCTATATAGCGGGCGTACAGCGTGCGCGCCAGCGCAGGATCCTGCGAACCCTTGAGCACCGCACGTCCGTCGGTAAAAACCGTCATCTCATGCGGCGGAATAGAAAATCTCAGCAGAAAATCATTTTGGCGAACGTCGCCGACAACCGGTTCCAGCCGGGCGCGCAAAGCCCCTAAATCCAGCGACCGTTTGCGTTCATGAATCTGCACGGAGTCTCGTCCGCACATGGTGATGTGCGGTTGGGCAGAGCCCTCAAGGTAAGGAAAGTCGCGACGCCCGCAAGCCCGGCAGTCCCCGCCGCGCGGCAAATGCACGGACTGGAAGTGTCCAGACCAAATATCGAACGACTGCAAGCGATTGATAAGGGCATCCGTCCGCCCACTCAAAAGCTTCAGCGCCTCCGTGACTTCGAGCGATGCGATCGCGTTCACGATGCTCCCCAAAACGCCGATGGTATCGCACGTTTCGCCCATGCCCGCCCCAGGCTGCTCCCCCAGCAGGCAGGCCAGGCAAGCCGTCGCGCCCGGTCGCACCGTCATAGTGACACCGTAACTCGCCACCGCCGCCGCATAAATCCACGGCACGCCATGTTTCACGGCGAAATCATTGATCAGCAGTCGCGTTTCAAAATTGTCCGTACCGTCCAGGATCACATCGAAGCCGCGCAGCAGTTCTTGTGCGTTGCCAGGCCCCAGGTCGGAGACCACACCACTAATTCGCACCGTGGAGTTGATCGAGCGCAGCTTGCGCTCGGCCGCCACGGCTTTGGGCAATGCTTCGCGTGCATCGGCTTCATCGAACAGAATCTGCCGCTGCAAATTGGAGGGTTCCACGAAATCGCGGTCGATAATGCAGATCCGTCCGACCCCGGCCCGCACCAACAGGTTCGCCGCCGCCGCGCCGATCGCGCCGCAGCCCACCACCACCGCGCTACCCTGCAACAGGCGCTTCTGGCCCGCGACTCCGATGCCCGCAAACAGCATCTGCCGCGAGTATTTCTCCTGCAACGAATCGTCCACCGCGGGGTTTACCTCAACGTAGCGGCTCCGCTACCCTTCTCTTCACATCATAGCCCCAATGTGCGAGAGGCGGGCAACGCCCCTGTGCTACGCTTCGTCTGAACCATGAGCCGCATGAAATGGCGCTGGGCCATAGACTTACGGGTTCTTGTCGGGCTGACACTCTTGCTGCGAGTGACGCCGAATCACGCCCAGGAAGCCGCTTCTGGCCTGCAACATGCCCCCACCTCCGCGCCAGCACCAGCGCCCGCTTCACAGAGTAACGTCACAGAAATTCGCGTCGTAACGGAAGACGGCCGCGTACTATCCGATTGCCCTCGGGGCGTCTCCGTATCCATAAACAAGCCCCTCGATCGCGCTGACGTCGCCGCCAGCCTGCGCGCACTTTACCGCACCGGGGACTATGCCAACCTCCGCGCTGTCACCACCCAACTCGCCACCGGCGTCCGTTTGGATTTCGTGGTTACCGAAAACCTTTTCTTCAACCAGGTCATCATTGAAGGTCTCACCTCTCCGCCCACGGAAGGCGGCGCTATCGCCGCCATGCAGCTGAACCTCGGCGAAATCTATCGCGCCGCCGCGGTCACGGACAGCCTGCAGCGACTAAGGGATGTGTTGCGCGACGAAGGCCTGTATCTTGCCGTGGTTACCGCGCAAACCGTTCCGCATCCGGCCACGCATCAGATGGACATCCTTGTGCATATCCAGCCGGGTCCCCGTGCCCGCTTGGGCCAGATCCAGCTGACCAACGGCACAGAGTTCCCGGACGCCGAAATCATCGCCCGCACCAAAATTAAACCCGCTGCGGAACTCACCTCCGCGCGCTTGCAGAAGGGCACTGAACGCTTACGCAAATACCTTATCAAGAAAGGNNCGGCGCCAAAATTTCCAAGCGTGAACTGAAGCGTCTGGTGCCCATCTACCAGGAAGCCGCCGTAGATACGGATTTGCTCGAAGAGGGTAAGCGCAACCTGCGCGAACGGCAGGAGCGCGATGGCTTTTTTGACGCGCGCGTCGACTATCAAACCGAGACGCACCCTGCGGCCCACAACGCCAATGGCTGGCAGGGCACCGAAGAAACCATCACCTATCACATCAACCGCGGTGACCGGCACAAGCTGGTGCGCATAGAGATCGCCGGCAATCAGTATTTCCCCAAAGATTTGTTGCAAGGCCGCCTGCAAATCTCCGCAGCCGCCTTTGGGGCTCGGTCGCACTTCAGCCAACGGCTGCTCGATTCCGATGCACAATCGATGAAGAATCTCTATCTATCGAACGGCTTTTTGGACGCCGAGGTGAAAACGGAGGTGGTGGACAACTACAAGGGCAAAACCGGCGCGCGGATGGTTCGTTTTACGGTGTCGGAAGGGCCCCAGACCAGCGTCGCCTCGCTGGCCATCGACGGTGTGCATGCCTTTAAACAACAGGAATTGCTCGACGTGGTTGGTTCCGTTCCCGGCCAGCCGTACTCGGAAGCCAACGTCGCCACCGACCGCGACAATATTTTGGCGCTGTATTTCAATGAGGGATATCCGGAAGCCACCTTTACTTCCACGGCCGTCCGCGTTTCGGCAGCCCCACCCCAAAATATCAACGCGGCATCCTCCGAAGCCGACGCAAGAGCGGCCTCCGAGCAAGCAGCCAACAAGCCGCACGGGATCCAGCTTCCGGCGGTCCAAGCCGAACCTGTAAAATTGGTGTATCAGATTCAGGAGGGCCCGGAAACGCTGATCCGCAATGTCTTACTCACTGGCTACCGCCATACGCGCAGGAATGTGATTCAACGCGAAGTCCGCGTCAAACCACACGAGCCGCTACGCCAGGGCGACGTCGTCGAGTCCCAACGACGCCTCTACAATCTTGGCGTCTTCAATCGCGTCACTATCGCTCCGCAAAACCCCAACGGCACGGATCCAGACAAAGACCTGGTTGTGCTCGTCGAAGAAGCCAAGCGCTTCACCATCGCTTACGGCGGTGGCTTCGAGGTCCAGCGCCTGGCCAGTACCAATCCTAGCAGTCCAACCGGCAGCGAGTTGCAGGCTGCGCCCCGCGGCATCTTCGAGATCACCCGCAATAACTTGACCGGGCGAGGCGACTCACTTTCCCTCCGTGTGCGCGGTAGCACCATCGAAGACCGCATCCTGCTCAACTACACGCATCCCAATCTTTTCAGCGACTCGCATCTCAGCCTGCAGGCCTCGGCCTATACGGAGAAATCCCAGGACATCAACACCTTTACCGAAAACCGCTACGAAGGCTCTCTGCAGTTGACGCAGACCGTAAGTTCGCACACCACCTTCGTCTACCGCTACGTGTTCCGCAAGGTACAGGTCTCCAACCTAAACGAACACGTTTTGCCGGAAGAGATACCGCTCTTTGAACAGCCTACGCTGGTCTCGGAAGTCGGCGGCACCTGGATTCACGACACGCGGGATAATCCTGCGGAAGCCACCAAAGGCACCTTCAACAGTTTCGATTTTGCCGTAGCTGATACGGTGCTCGGCTCCAGCGCCAGTTTCCTGCGCTTCTTCTATCAGAATTCCACGTATTACCGTATCAATAGCCGTTTCAGCTTCGCCCGCTCCATCCGCATTGGCGTCCTCGAGCCTTTCCGTAATACGGTGTCGCTTAGCTTTCCCTCCCCGGAAGGCCCCGTTCTGCCGGAGTTGATTCCCCTGCCCGAGCGGTTCTTCGCCGGCGGCGGCACCTCGATCCGTGGTTTCGCGCTCAATCAGGCTGGCCCGCGAGACTCCGGCACCGGCTTCCCAGTCGGCGGGCAGGCGCTGCTCGCAGTGAATCAGGAATTCCGCTTTCCCATGCGCCTGCCGTTTATCGGCTCCAAACTTGGTGGCGCGCTTTTCTACGATGGCGGCAACGTTTATAGCCAGTTGTCTCATGTCACGTTTCGCTATCGGCCGCCCACCCCGGTTTTCAATTCCACGAATGAGTGCATCTACAACTGCACCAACGAGTTGAACTATTTCTCGCACACCATTGGCTTCGGCGTGCGCTATGGCACGCCCGTTGGTCCCATTCGCGTCGATCTTGGTTATCTGGTCAACCGCGCCCTGTTCACCATTCCCGTACCCAGTCCGAACAACACCAATTCCTGTCCCACGGTCTGCGAAGGCACGCGGCTGCCCAAGTTTCAGGTCTTTTTCAATCTAGGGCCGTCTTTCTAAATGAACCGCACTCGCAAATCCGCGCGGTGGCCATTTATCGTGATCGTGGCGATGGTCGCGCTGCTGCTGCTCCCCGGCACCTTCTGTGGCGGCCTGCGTGCCGAGGAGATTGACCGCGTCGTCGCGCGCATTGAAAACGATGTGATACTGCTCAGCGATGTCCGGGCACTCAGCCGCTACCAGCAATTGGTCGACGGCAAGTCCGAGAGCGACGCGCAGATTCTCGATCGCCTCATTGATCAATGGGTCGTCCGCTCGGAGGCGGAAACCTCGCGTTTTCCCCGGCCCTCAGATACCGACGCCCAACGCGCCGTCGAGCATCTGAAAAAATCCTTTGCGTCCCCGGAAGAATACCAGGCGCGCCAAAAAACCAGCGGCCTTACCGATGCGCAAATTCAGCAAATGGCCGCCGAGCAACTCTATTTGACCAACTATCTCGACTCACGTTTTCGCCCCGCCGTGCACATCGATCCCAAAGCCGTGGAAGACTTCTATAACCAGGGAGTGGTCGTCCGCGCGAAAGAACGCGGCGAAACTCCGCCCACCTTTGAAGCCTCGCGTGATTACATTCAGGAAGTCCTTATTCAACAGGGCATCACCGAGGAAGCCAATCATTGGCTCAACGAAAGCCGCGACCGCATTCACGTTGAAAAGTTCCTAAATGGTCCCTCATGAAGCCGCCGCCCCCGCTCAAACGCCAGTTCGAACGCCAGCTCAAACCAAAGCTGCGTTGGCTCCGCCATGTCGTTTGGGTGCTGGTTGTCACCAGCGTCTTGCTGGGCGGACTCGTCATCGTTTTCTTTGGCAGCGGTGCCGGCAACCCGCTGTTGCGCAGGCTGATCGTTCGCAAGCTGAATACCGCCACCGGTGGTCGCACCGAAATCCGCACCTTGACGGTTGACTGGCTCTCCTTGCAAGTCAAGCTGCGAGGTCTGGTCATTCACGGGCAGGAGCCCGCGGGCACTCCACCGTTCCTGGCCGTTGAAGAGGCCACCGCTGGCCTCCGCGTCGAATCCTTCTGGGGACGCAAGATCTCCCTGAACGAACTCTCCCTGCGCCAACTGATCGTTCACGTTCGCATCGCCAAGAACGGCGCCAGCAACATCCCCGTTCCCAATCGCCCGCTCGGTGGCAACAAACCGTTGCGTGAAACGCTTTTTGACCTCCACATTCATCGTCTCACCGTGGACGACGGCTGGCTCCTCTATAACGATGTGAAGACGCCGCTGGCCGTCGATGGCGGCGATCTGCAACTCACGCTCGACGGCAGCGGCACCCTGGATCATCCGCTTTACCTCGGCCGCCTGAATTGGCAATCGATTCGCTTCACAGCGCTGAAGTACGTTCCCGTCCCGGCGGACTTATCCGCGAAGTTCACCATCTGGCGCGGTGGCATCACGCTCGAGCAAGGCATCCTGCACGCGGGCCGCTCCCACCTCGACGCCCAGGGCGACATGAACGGCTTCACCGATCCGCACTGGACGGTTCGCTATCGCGGCTGGGTGGACCTCTTCGATTTGCGCGAGACCCTTCGCGAACCCCTCATCCCCACCGGCGTCGTTGACGTCCGCGGCGAAGGCGCCCTGGTCGCCGGGCAATACAAAGGCAGCGGCGACTATTTCGGCGAGAGCATCGCTCTGCCGTACACGCAATTCCACACGCCCGGACTCACCAGCCGCGGCACCTACCACATCGACAATCAAGGACTCGTGGTGCCGGACTTTTTCGCAGGCGCCTTCGGCGGCAGTGTTACCGGCCGCGTGACCATGCGTTTTAGCGATTCCCGCTTCCACGCGGCCACCCACGTCCAGAACGTGCGCCTCAACCCCGCCCTCGATGCCGCCGAGGAACTCAATTTTCCCGTCGCCGAATTACATTGGGACGGCATCCTCTCCGCCGACACCACGGAATCCTGGATCGGCCCGTTCCAAAAGTTTGAAATTACCGGCACCACGCACTGGGAAACTCCCGATGATTTGCCCGCCGGCCGTCAGCCCATTACCGCCGACTGGGAATTCAAGTGGCTCGCCGAACCCAACATTCTGACCATCGAGTACGCGGAATTTGCTACGCCATCCACGCGCGCCGTCATCACCGGCATTCTCGAGAATCGCCACTCCGACCTCAGCCTCAATCTCGACATCGACTCGCTCGATGCCGACCGCGATTTCATCAACAGAATACAAGGTGCGAAACCTGGCTCTGCCGACGCGGTTCGCACACTTACCGGCAGCGCGCACTGGAATGGCAAAGTGACTGGCCCGCTTCTGGGGCCCACATTCACGGGCCATCTGCGCGGTGAGCACGTACAATACGATCAGATCACGCTCGATACAATTGAGGGCGAGCTTACCTATTCTCCCGTTGGGCTAATCTTCACCAACGGCGTCGCCCGCCGCGGTCAAATGCAAGTCTCGCTTGCGACCAACTTGGCACTTTCTGGATGGGACTTCGGTCCGGACAGCCAGTGGACCATCGACGCCAGCATCGAAAAAACACCTATTTCCGACATTCAGGAATTGCTGAAGCTCAACTATCCGGTCAGCGGTTTGCTCAGTGGCCAATTCCACGGCCGTGGCACGCGCGCGCAGCCCGCCGTTACAGGATTGTTCGACCTCTCGAGCGCCACCGCCTACGGCATGGACTTCAATCGCCTGCGCGGCCAGTTGAACCTCCAGCCCGATGAAGTGCGCATCGCCAACGCCGAACTGCGCTTTTTCGCTCCGGGCACCGAGGCGGGCCGCGGCGCGGGCATCGTCACCGGCTCGGTGGCCTATCAATTCCACGATAAGTCCATCTCCGCCGAACTTGCCGGTGCGGCCCTGCCCATCGAAAATTTCAAGCAGCTGCAAACCGAACGCTTTCCGGTGGGCGGTCAGGTCAGCTTTCGCCTGAAAGTCGGCGGCCCTGCGCAAGCCCCCACTGGCCAAGGCACGGTTCGCATTGTGGATTTGCGCGTCGGTTCGGAAGTCATCGGCAGTTTTGACGGGGAGCTCAACTCCGACGGACACACCGCCGCCCTGAAGCTCGGCTCCGCCATGAGCACTGGGGAACTCTCCGGCACGTTTACCCTGGGACTTTCCGGCGCATTTCCGCTCGCTGGCAAGGCCTCCGTCAAAAATATAAATCTCGATCCCTTCCTGCTTTCCGCTCTGCACTTGAAACAGTTCAGTGGCCACGCCGAAGCGGCCGGCGATATTGCCGTCACCGGATCGCTCAAGGATCCGCACACGCTGGCCGCGGACGCCCGCTTTGATCGCCTCGTGCTCAACTACCAGAACGTCCGTCTGGAAAATGTCGGCGTCGTGCATTTCCGCTCGTCGCACGAATCTTTCGAGATCCAGCCCGCCACCTTCGAGGGTCCGGACACCAACGTAAAGATCGCCGGCTCCGTCGGCTTCACGGGCCGGCGCAACGTGAATCTGCACATGAATGGCGCAATGGATTTGCGCCTACTCAATGGCTTGTCCTCCTCATTGGAAACGCAAGGCACCGCGCAAATCGACGCCTCCTTTGAGGGCACCATAGACCGTCCGCGCATCACCGGAAAGTTACACGTGGAAAAAGCGTCGGCGCGCGCCAGCGATTTTCCCACGGGTCTCAGCGCCGTGAAGGGCGACATCATCTTCGATGCTTCGCGTGCCTATTTTCAGGATATGAGCGCGGAAGTTGGCGGCGGCGTGCTGGCGCTCACCGGCAGTGTGAGCTATGCGGATCGCCCGATTCGTTACGACGTGAATGCGCGCACCGACCGCGTGCGCATTCGCTATCCCGAAGGCATGAGTTGGCTCGTCGGCGGCACTTTGCGCCTCACCGGCACGCTCGACTCCGGTTTGCTTTCGGGCCGTGTCGTTGTCGAGCGCGTGAACCTTAGCCAGGGCGTCGAGAATACCACCGCAATCTTCGGCAGCAGCGCCGTTTCTGGTCCCTCTTCGGGATCGCCATTCCTGCGCAATCTGCAGTTTGACATCGTCGGCCTGTCGGCTCCCGACGCGCGCATGGAATGGCCTGGCGCGGAACTTGAGGCTGACGCTGACGTGCGCGTGCGCGGCACGTGGGAGCATCCCATCCTGCTGGGTCACGTGCACATTCTTTCCGGCGATTTATTTTTTGCCGGCAATCGCTATCACGTTTCGCGCGGGGATATTAATTTCGCAGATCCCTTTCGACTGGATCCGGTGCTGAACGTGGAAGCCACCACCACCATCCAGCAATACGAAGTGACGCTGGATTTCAACGGGCCGACTAGCAAGCTGGCGCTCTCTTACCGCTCCGATCCACCGCTGCCGGGAAACGACATCATCACGCTGCTCGCGCTCGGGCAGACGTCCTCGGAAGCGACCGCGCGTTCGGCAGGCACCAGCGGCACAACGAACTCTGGTGCAACCGCGTTGCTTTCGGAGGCTATCTCGAGCCAACTCGGCAGCCGCGTCGAGCGGTTATTCGGGATTACCCGTTTTCGCGTGGATCCTGGGCTCACCACCCTGGGTGGCACGGCTACGGCGCCCGACCAGAATCCTGCAGCACGTGTGACCGTGGAACAGCAAGTGTCGCGCAACCTGACGATCACCTATGTTTCCAACGTGGGCTCCACGCAGGAGCAAGTGATTCAGGTGGAATACAACGTGAACCGCAACGTCTCGATTGTCGCGTTGCGCGACTACAACGGGACCTTTGGTATCGACCTGGTGATCAAGAAGCGCTTCGATTAGCCACGGATTCGCTTGCGGTTACGGTTGCGGTGTCGTTGCTGCTGTCGGTTGCGCGGCGTTTGTCCGTTGTTGCCAGCGGCGCAGGCCTGCTCCTGGAGCTACTGGCTGAGCGGCGTCCGGATTCTGTTCTTTCGCGGCTTGCCACGCTTCTTTGGAGGCTTTAGAGCTTGCGGCGCGGGCGGCTTCCTGGATTTCGTGATTGATCTTGGGCATTTCGGCGGCGACCTTCTGGCCTAGCGGGGAGCCGTAAAACTGCAGCATGCCTTTGATTTCGTCGTCGCTGAAATGCTGGTTGTAAATCCCCACCAGCTTCTCGGCCACGGCGTCGGCATCGTATTTTTTCTGATAGTTGGCTACGAAAGCGGTGACCAAGGCCTGACCCTTCTCGCTATTGGCTGTGCTGGCGACGAGCTTGTCGCGAAGCTGCTCCGTCGATGTGGTGACGGTATCTTGAATAATGTCCTTCGCGCCAACGAGTTCCATCAGGCTGCGAATATCGGCCTCTTTTGCCGGACCGATCGCGGCCGCCGCGGCGGATGACTGCTGGGACGGCGCCCCCTGGGGCGCACTCTGCGCCGAACTTTGCGGCGCGCCCTGAACGGCTACGAGAAACGCTCCGATGTAAATCACCACCAACGCCAGTACCGCCTTCATGACTTCCTCCGTGGCCGATAGCGATCCTTCTCCGCCACGTCAACATTCTAGAAAATGATCTGGCGTATTCCACGGCGCGCGAAGGACAGTCGTGTTGATTCGCAAACCGTCCTGTCGTACAGGTTGCGGAAAACGTTTCCGCCACTTCCGGCAAGCTCCGCAGCCCACCTCTGGTACCATGCCGCACCATGCCCAGCGACACTCCCGCCGTACTCGAAGCCCAACGCGACGCCGCCCTCACGCAACGCGAGCAAGGACTGCACCGCAGCCTCTCTTCGCGGCAGCTCGCGATGATTGGGCTGGGCTCCACGATCGGAACGGGCCTCTTCCTTGGCAGCGCGCTCTCCGTGCAACTTGCCGGCCCAGCGGTTCTCCTGAGCTTCTTCGTCGGCGCGCTGGTGGCCCTTACCGTGATGTGGGCGCTCGCCGAACTCTCCGCCGCGCATCCCGCGCCCGGCTCATTCGGTCTATATGCGGAAATGTTTCTGCATCCCTGGGCTGGGTTTGCCGTTCGTTATACCTACTGGTTTGCCATTGTGATTATCATCGGCAGCGAAGTGGTGGCCGCCGCCGTCTACTGCCAGCTCTGGTTTCCCACGATTCCTTCCTGGATATGGACCGCGGCCTTCTCGCTCGCCATCCTGTACATCAACACCGTCAACGTAACGCGCTTCGCCAACTTTGAATATTGGTTCGCGATGATCAAGGTCGTGACCGTGGTGCTCTTCCTGGTTCTCGGCGCGGCGTTACTCTTCGGCGTCGCCTGCCCGCGTATCGGCGCCGCCAACTACACCGCGCACGGCGGGTTCTTCCCCAACGGCTGGACCGGCGTGGCTCTCGGCGTGGCGATGTCCATCTTCAGTTTTCTCGGAATTGAAATCGTGGCCACCACCGCCGGCGAAGCCGCGGATCCCATTGCGGCCGTGCCACGCGCTCTGCGTCGCACGCTCCTCACCCTGGCTATTTTTTACCTGGGCGGACTGGCGATCGTTGTGGGCATTGTGCCGTGGCGCCAGATCGGCCTCGGAGAAAGCCCTTTCGTGCGCGTCTTCCAAACGGTGGGCATCCCCGCGGCAACGCATGTAATGAACTTCGTCGTTCTCACCGCCGCGCTCTCCAGTGCCATGTGCAATCTGTACTTCTCCGCCCGCATGCTCTTCTCCTTGTCGCGTGGCGGCCAGGCTCCGGCATTTCTTGGTCGGCTGAGCAAACGCGGGATGCCTGTCGCCGCGGTGTTCGCCTCCGGCGCAGGCCTGATGGTCGCGGTTCTCTTGTCCCACTTTTTTCCTGCCTCCGCTTTCGTGTTTATGATCGGCGTCGCGTTTTTCGGGGGCCCCTTTGCCTGGATCATCACGCTGGCCAGCCATCTCGCGTTCCGCCGCTTGGCTGCGCGGAACGGCACGTGCTATGTCCGCTTCGCGCCGCCTGGCCCGTGGTCTTCGCTGGCCGGGCTACTAGCGCTCCTCGCGGTTCTACTGTCCACCTGGTGGATTCCCGGTTTCCGCGTCACGCTGCTTGCCGGGCCGCTCTGGCTCGCTTTCCTCACGGTGTGTTACTTTGTGTGGAGAAAATTTCATCCGGCTACTCCCGGATCGCGAGCACACCTTGACGGATGACCTTCTCCGCTACCGCGGCGAATTTCCCATACTCGAGCGCACCACCTATCTGATCAGCAATTCGCTGGGCGCCATGCCGCGCGGCGTGTACAACAGCCTCCGCGGCTATGCCGATTCCTGGGCGGAGCGCGGCGTGCGCGCCTGGGAAGAGGGCTGGTGGGAGATGGCGGTCGGAGTCGGCGACCAAATCGCGCCGTTGATTGGCGCCCACGCCGGCGAAATTTCCCTGCATCAGAACGTCACCCTCACGCAGGCGGTGATTGCTTCGTGCTTCGATTTTCGCGCGCCGCGCAACAAGATCGTCATGTCGACGCTGGAATTTCCCTCCATCCAATATTTTTTCCACGAACAAGCGCGCCACGGGGCCCTTATTGACCTCGTGCCCACCACCGGTGACGTTGGTCTTGATCTCGACACCTTTCTCGCGGCCATCGACGAGAACACGCTGCTCGTCCCCATCTCCCTGGTGCTTTTCCGCAGCTCCTTCATTGTCAACGCACGAGCCATCATCGAACGCGCGCACAAGGTTGGCGCGCACGTCATTCTCGATGTTTTTCAAGGCACCGGCGTGATCCCCATTGACGTGCGGGCGCTGGGCGTCGATTTCGCTGTCGGCGGAGTTCTTAAGTGGCTGTGCGGCGGCCCTGGCGTGGCCTACCTCTATGCGCGCGAGGATCTGCGCACCACGCTGCGCCCGGCCCTCACCGGCTGGCTGGCCCACCAGCGCCCGTTTGCCTTCGAGCCGGGTCCCCTCGACGCGCGCCACGATTCCTTCGGCTTTCTCAACGGCACCCCGCATATCCCGGCGCTGTATGCGTGCCGCCCGGGGCTGGAGATTCTGAATCATGTTGGCGTGCGGCATATTCGCGAAAAATCGCTCCGCATGACCACACGCTTGATCGAGCGCGCCCGCGCACACGGTTGGACGGTGAACACGCCCGACAATCCTGCCGAGCGCGCCGGCACGGTCTCCATCGATTGCCCGCACGCGCAGGAGGTCAGCAGGGAACTGCTGACGCGCGAAATTCTCGTCGATTACCGTCCCCGCGCCGGCGTGCGCATTTCGCCGCATTTCTACAATCGCCAAGAGGAGTGCGATTTTGCCATCGAGCAGATCGCCGAGATCCTCGAAACCGGCGCGTGGAAAAAACACGCCGCCGAACCTGTCGCCGCGGGCAATCACCAGCACACCCGATGACCACTGCCCCCGCGCCTGACCTCTCCATCATCATCCCCGCCTACAACGAAGAAGCTCGTCTCGGGGACAGCCTCGCCCGCATCGCCGACTGGATCAACTCCTCCGGTTTCCATACCGAAGTCCTGGTGGTCGACGATGGTTCCACCGATCGCACCGCGGTCGTGGCCGAAAGCCTGCGTCCCCGGTTTCTGAATCTGCGCGTCATCGCGAACGACGCAAATCGTGGAAAAGGTTTTAGCGTCCGCCACGGCATGCTGCAGGCTCGCGGGCGCTACGCGCTCTTCACCGACGCCGATCTTTCCGCGCCCATCGACGAAGCGGGAAAGCTGCTCACCGCGGTGCAAGGCGACTACGACGTGGCCATCGGCTCCCGGGCGCTCAATCGCAGCCTGATCAGTGCCCGGCAGTCTCGCTTTCGCGAATTCGCGGGCATCGTTTTTAATACCGTGGTCCGGCTCTGCCTCCGGCTGCCCTTCGTCGACACGCAGTGCGGATTCAAAGCGTTCAAGCGCGAGCCTTGTAAAATCATTTTCGAGCAGCAGCGTATCGAGCGCTTTGGGTTCGATCCCGAACTGCTATACCTGGCGCGGCATCACGGATTGAAGGCCATCGAAATTCCGGTGCGTTGGGCGCACTCCCCGGGGACCAAAGTCAGCATGCTGCGCGACAGCCTGCAGATGTTTCAGGACGTATTTATTATTCGCGGAAATGCGCTGGCGGGACGGTACCCGAAGCAGCGGTAGGCAACGTTGGACGGGAAGCGGGATGCATACGCTCCTCGCTTTACAACATAAAGTACTTGACAGAAACCGCCGCGGCCGCTAGCATTCCACCTATGGCTTCCGCTAGCCCGCTGCGCCCGTCTTCCTCCGCGCCCATTCCCATCGACGCGCGCGCCGCCGATCATCTCCGCTACATTCGCGAAACCATGGAGCGCGCCGGCGAGTTTACCGCCGTGCCCGGTTGGGGTGGCGTGGCCATGGGCGTTACCGCGCTCGCCGCTGCCGTCATGGCCTCGCGCCAGCACACTCAGCGCGCCTGGCTGATCGTCTGGCTGGTGGAGGCCTTCGTGGCCATTTCCATTGCCGCGCCCGCGGCCGTCACCAAGGCGCATCGCGCCAATTCTTCGCTCTTCAGCGGCCCGGGCCGCAAATTTTTGCTCAGCTTCGCGCCGCCGCTCTTCGTCGGCGGTTTGCTGACGTACGCCTTGGCGCATGTCGGATTGTTCTACGTGCTGCCCGCGCTTTGGCTGATGCTCTACGGCACCGCCATCGTCACGGGCGGGGCATTTTCCGTGCGCGCCGTTCCGCTGATGGGTATTTGCCTGATCGCCTTGGGCGCGGTGGACATTTTTGTTCCCGCCGTGTGGGGCGACCTGCTCATGGCCGCCGGTTTCGGATTCGTGCACATCGGATTCGGGATCTGGATCGCCAGAAATTACGGAGGATAGGAGGAACGCCGCCATGTCAAAATCTTCAGCCATTCGCCAGGAGCGTGCGCCACGCGGCCGGGATGTTGCCGACGAAAATTTGTCTGCCTCCGCCGTGGCGGCTGGCCGCGCCGCGAGCAAAGGCGCGGTGTCTGCGGACCTGGATCGCCTGATCCACGAACGCATCCGGCTGGGCATTGTAAGCGCGCTGGCGGTGAATCGCACGCTCACGTTCAACGAACTGAAAGCGCTACTGAAAACTACCGACGGCAATCTCAGCGTCCACGCGCGAAAGCTCGAGGAAGCGGACTACATCGGCTGTGCCAAATCGTTCGATGGCCGGCTCCCGAAGACGGAATATCGGCTCGCGCCGGCAGGACGTCGCGCGCTGGAACGCTACCTGAATCATATGGAGGCGCTGATTCGCGCNNACTGGCGAACCAAAAGCCTCGCGCGATTGCGAACGCCGCCGAAAGGAATGTCACCCATGAACACGCAAGTCTTCACGCCAGCGACTCGTTCCATCCACGCCGTTCCGCCCGCCACCGGTACCGGTCTGCACGTGGCCATCATCTCCGACGGCAACGGCCGCTGGGCGACGCAACGCGGGCTGCCGCGCTGCGCTGGCCACCGGGCGGGGGCTGCGGCGGCGCAACGCGTGATTGCAGCTGCGCCGCGGCTGGGCATTCAAATGCTGTCTTTCTTCGCGCTTTCCTCCGCCAATTGGAGGCGGCCCCCGGCCGAGGTGCGCGCCATTCTTAACGTGCTGCACGAATATCTGCTCGCCGAAACCGCGCGCTGCATCGTGGAAGACATCCGCCTCACCATCATCGGCCAGCGCAACCGCCTGCCGTGCACGTTGCGCGAAACCATCGCCGACTGCGAAGCCGCAACTGCCGCCGGCCAGCGCTTGCACCTGCGTCTGGCCATCGACTACTCTTCGCGCGAAGCGATTTTTTTGGCTGCTGCGCGTTTTTACAAAGCGACCACACTGTCGGTGTCGTCGTTTGACGAAGTGCTCGCCGAAATTCACCGCGGGTCTTCGCCGGAAGTGGATCTGCTCATTCGCACGGGCGGGGAACACCGGCTGTCTGATTTTCTGCTGTGGGAATGCGCGTTCGCCGAGTTGCTTTTTTTGCCGAAGCGCTGGCCGGACTTTACCGTGGAGGATTTGGAAGCCTGTGTGCGCGAATTCCACTCGCGCGAACGCACGCGCGGCGCGCTGCCGCGATCCGCTTCACGGTGAGCGCAACTCCCGTGCCATGGCGAACGCTTTGCCTAAAATGCGCATGGCCGTATCGGTCATGCCAAACTTCGCGAGATCTTCCTCCGTCGCGAACGCTACGTCGGTCACGTCGCCGCCGGCGCGAGCTTCGCCGCTAATGCGCTCGCACAAATAATCCACGATCACGTAGTGATAGCGCGGCCGCTCGACGCCATCCACGGTGCGCTTTGGTACCGCGGCATCGATGCGCTCAAAGACCTCAATCAGCGGGCCGACCCGCACGGTCAAGCCGGTCTCTTCTAACAACTCCCGCGCCACGCCTTCCGTCAGCGTCTCGCCCACCTCTAAACTGCCTCCCGGTATCGACCATTGGCCCAGCAGCGGCTCGCTGCCGCGTTTAATCAGCAGGGCCCGCGCTTCATGCATCACCACGCCGCCCACGCCCACCAGCGGGCGTTCGGGATATTCTCGGGAACTTTTCATGGCCTCCGCCTGTCACCACCTGTCCTTCCAAAAACGGGTCTTTCCAAAACAGGGTGGTGTTCCCGCCCAGACGGAGCAACGCCCCATTGACTTCTCCCCGTGCGGTATATAATACGCTCCATGGTGCCGCGGTGCTTTTCCGGCCCAGCAAATCCAACGGAGGATGGAGCCGTGATCCGCTGCCCTAAATGTTCCACGGAAATCGACGTCGACGAAGACGAGGTCGAAGAAGGCGAAATTCTGTCCTGCCCGGAGTGCGAGTCGCAGTTGGAAGTCGCCCAGACGCATCCGGTGCATCTCAACCGCATCTCTGAAGACGACGATGACGACGAGGAAGTCGCGGAAGAAGACGCGTCGGAAAACGGCGACCTCCTCGATGAGGATGACGACGAGGAAGACGATGACGATGACGACGACGATGACCCTGACGACGAGGACGAATAGCCACGCCGCTCGGGCGTGGGATCGGTCTCGGACAAGTGTTACCGAGGCAGGTGGTCCCAGGGCATCTCGCGTTTCAGTTTCCCCATCCAAGCTGGGGAGTCTAATCTTTAGCATCTGATCTTTAGCAAAGTGTCTATAACAATGGGCCAAATTTTTAGCGTGGACTCTCATTAGGCATCTCATGCAAATTTTGAGGCGCGGGCAGACTCTTCTCGCAACCGTGGTGTTGCTCGGCGGCGTTTTAGCTGGGCGTGCCGCGCGTGCGCAGCAGCCGGCGCCTCCGGGGCTCCCTGCGCCGGCGGAACCTGCCGCGGCTCCAGCCGAATCCGGCACGCCGCCTGCGCCGGGCCATTCCCGCGTCCCCCAGGGTTTTCTCATCCGTGGCACGGTATTCGATCATCAAGCGCTCTCGCTGGCGGGGGCGGAGCTGCACATCCGCCGCTCCGGCGAAAAGAAATTTCACTGGCAGACCTATAGTAATTCGCGCGGTGAATTTGCCGTTCGTGTGCCGCCCGGCAATGACTACGAGGTGGTGGTCCAGGCCAAGGGCTTCACGGAGGCGATGCAACCCGTGAATGCCAAAAATGGTTTGGAGGAAGAGAGCCTGGTCATTCACATGACGCAGGCTTCCGGAAAGAAAAAGTGAACATGCGCAGAATTCTCTCCCTGGCGTTGCTGCTNNGCCGGCGTGGTGTTCCTGAAGAACAACCGTACCACGACGATCCGCAGCTACATCAGCGACGCCGCCGGGAACTACCGCTTCAGCGGCCTCGACCCCAACGCGGACTACGAAGTGCACGCTGAAAAAGATGACACCAAGTCGCAGACCCACACGATCTCCAGCTTCGACTCGCGCACCGACATCGTCATCAATCTGAAGCTCGACAAAAAGAAGTCCTGACGCCGTCCGCCCGCGGAAGCCCCGTGCGCTAGTCCGGCGGAGCACCGCAATATTTTGCGCGAAAGGGATTGAGCGCCATGGTGCGGTGTGATAACACTTTGGGTATTGTGTCCCCGTTCCGCGAACATTTTGCGCAGAAACCGATGGATGCCCGGGCGGTGCATGGGCGGCGGCAGCGCTTGCTCATGGGCGCGATTGCGCTGGCCGTGGTGGTGGCTGGCCTGCTGGCGTTTCTGATTGTGGGCTGCGGGGGCGGATCGAGTACGCAGAGCGTTACCACGCTGCCGCCGCCGGCTCCGGGTCCGCTCCAGATCGGCGATGTGCAGAACGTGGTG
>PMOV01000239.1 GCA_003161195.1 Acidobacteriota bacterium
AGCGTGACTGCCAGCGCCAACGTAACCATCGTAGCGCCCATCTCGATCGCCATCACCCAAGGCGTACCGGGAAATTCTCTGGTAGCGAGCGCCTCCGCGCCGCTAGTGGCAACCGTCACCAACGATTCCGCAAATGCCGGCGTAGATTGGACCGTGACTTGCGGCAGCCCGGGGAACTGCGGCTCTTTTGCTCCCGCGCATACTGCAAGCGGCAGCGCGACAAACTTTACCGCCCCCGTCGCTGTACCCACCGGCAACACAGTGACCATCGTCGCCACCTCCACCACGGATCCAAGCCACACCGCCATGGTGACCGTTACCATCACCGCCGGTCTGCCTCCCAATGAATTGTTGCTCGGACAGTTTGTCATCCTGGTGTCAGCGAGAAACTCCGTCAATGGACCCTACACCTTTGGTGGCGTAATCACGGGAGACGGTAACGGCTCCATCACCAGCGGCAATCTCGATTTAGTGGATGCCACGGGCAATGCATCGCCGGCCCAGCAGGTGGCGGTAATCTCACCCAGCACGTACTCCATCGGCGCAAACGGAACCGGCCAGATCCATTTGACGATTAACACCGCCGGGTTGAACGGCGGCTTCGGTGTGAATGGCACCGGAGCCATCACGTTGAGCGTTGCCTTTGCTACCCCGCAACACGCTCTTCTCAGTGAAACCGATAGCTTTGGGAGCGGCACCGGAACGCTCGATCAACAAAACAGCGCGGATTTGGCCGCTTTTCTAAGTGGCACCGGACTCAACGGAACGTATTCATTGAAGCTTTCCGGAGTCGAGGCTTCAAATCCCTATCCAGGATTTTTTGTGGCGGGCGCGGTAACCATGCAGTCTTCGTCGACCTCCTTCGGAGAGACCGCGTACATCGCCGACCAGTCAGACAACGGAGCGATCACCAGCGTACCGGCGGCCTCGCTTTCCTACTTCTCTCAGGCTACCGCGTACCCCACTGGCGAATTAGCGCTGTCTTCTGTCAATTTCGGGTTGCCGATAAGGCTCAATCTGGATCTGTGGCTGATCGACGCAAATCACTTCGTGGTTACGGATTGGCGGGACGAGTTTGTCGCCTCGCCGCAGCTGCTGGTCGGCGGTTACCTGACCTTCCAGCCATCCTCCGCTACCATCTCTGGCGCTTATGCGTTCACCGCAGTGGGTGCCACCACAGACGGCCAGCCGCAGGCCGCAGGAGGAATCCTGATGTGCGGTTCGGCCGGAATCCTGGATGTTGCCTCCCTCGGTGGCGTCGGTGTGAGCAAGGGCACGATTAGCGCCACCTGTGCGGCGCCAGCTAATGGACGCGGACTCATCACCGTCTCCGGTGGGTCAACCGCTGGCATCAGCCAGTTCGCCGCGTATCCCACGCAAGATCAGGGCCTGTACCTTATCGAACTCGATGGCGGACCGTCGGGAACTTCCGGCCCTTCCGGCGCGGGTGTGGCACTGCAGCAGACCTTGACCACTCCCATTTCGGCCTCTTCCTTTCGCGGGAGTTACGCAGCAAATTTTGCGGCCAGCACCGCCCTGGGGACGGAAAACTTTTCGGCTCAGATTGTTTCCGATGGCGTTTCGGCGATCTCGGGCACGGCGGACGTAAATTCCTTCGATACCACCGCGGCTCCGCCGTCTGCCGCCCCATCAACCGGTGCCACACTGCCCGGCTCCTCGTTCACTGCGGGCAGCAGCGGACGCTTCCCGGTAACGCTCATCTTCATGCCCGCGGCCGGCCAGCCCGCGCCGCAGATCACCACTATCCCCGCGGCGTGTTACGTGGTGGACGCCAACAGTTGCCTCTTCCTGGGACTGGACGCCACCGCTCCGGGTGCGGGTGTTCTTCTCTTACAGCATACCGGTCTCTAAATTCGCGCGAGACGCGCGGATGGCTTCGGCGGTACTGGGCGTTCACCGCTGGCTCGAATGCAGTTAGTTCTACAACCGATCTGGGAGGTTTGTCATGGCCGCACGTGGACTCTCATCTGTACTGGTCTTCGGCATTGGCCTGATCTGTTTTCTGGAAATTCCAGCGGCGTGTCTAGCCCAGGGCAACTCCTATGATGGATTCCCTGAGCGCGCAGTTGATGTTGTTGGTTGCGCGGACATCCCCATACTTCCAAGGTTGGTGACCAGCGTTCTGACGTCTTGCGAGACCACACCTTCCGTGGCGGTCACCATGCCGCTGCAACCCGATGCCCAAGGCGTCGTCCGTGAGAAGATCGTTCGCGGCCGTTATGAGTATCGTGAATACCAAATCACACGCGTCGACCAGCAAGAACACGCTTTTCAAAGCCTTCTGGGATTGCTTCCGATGACCGGATTCCGCATCAAGTATTCTGACAGCCCCTCCACGATCGCAGCGCGTAATGGCGACGCCTGGGTCCTCATCAAGATCAGCGGAGAATCTTACAGCGTGAGCCTCGTACGCATGCAAGAAGATCCCTGGACTCCCGTTGCCAGCGCAGAGGAAATCGCCCGAGAAATGCAGGCGCATCACCGTGTAGCAATCTATGGAATTGAGTTTACCGCAGACGATCTGGCGATTAAGGATGAGAACGCGAAAATTCTTAGGGAGCTGCTGAAGTATCTCAAGACGAATCCCGCCGATTCCGTGCTCATCGAGAGCCACAAATACAGCAACACGGGCGTCCCCCAGGCCGATATGGAGATAACTGCGAGACGCGCTCTAGCTCTCGTGGCTTGGCTGCAGGCGAATGGCATCCCCGCCGCGCGCCTCCAGTCCAACGGGCTCGGCCGCAGCAAGCCCCTGACGGAGAATGAGACCCCTCTCGAGATTCAACAAAACGAGAGAATCGAAATCGTTAAACTCGCTCCGTAAGCGTTCCTCTTGCGCCGGAGACCAGGAAAATGTTCCTCTAATCGCAATGCAGTGCCCACTCATCGCCGATGCGACCGCAAGAGGGTCGGCCTTTGCCACTGAGAATAGGCCCCAGATGGGAAGTGATGGCGTTCGCTACCGTGCGCAAATTTTTCGATTTCAGCAAATTGTCGTGATGCGCATTCAGGTATTCGATGCGCAAATTCCCGGTAACCACTTCCTGCCAGCCGGCAAGATAGTTCTTGTGCGGAGGACGCTCGGCGGCCAGCAATAGAAGCACCTCTCCGTCATACTTCCCGGGCCGATGATTGGCCATCGCCACCTCGCACATTTCTTGCGCCACTCGCATTTCTGTCCTGGCAGGCGTGGCCCCGAACCTGCGGGCCAAGCGCTTGCGGAGATGCGCAAATAGATAAACTAAACTATCCCAGGCGCCCAGGCGCAGCGCCTTTTTCAAAAGATAACCGAGATAGCTCATCTTGCGAGTGAGCGAATCGCATTTCTGTAAAAAGGCGGGATTGGGGGCGTCCAGCAGTATCAGAAGCGAGACCTCGTGCCCGGCCGCCCGCAATTGGCAGGCAATTTCATTGGCAAGAATACCGCCAAGACAAAAGCCTCCCAGACTGTATGGACCGCTGGTTTGCGTCGCCAGAATCTTGCGCATCAAGCAGGTGGCGATGCTTTGCGGCGTGGGCCTTTCGCCCAACAATGCGCAGTCCTCCCGGGTAAGCACCACCGAGTAGAAGGGCTGGTCTTCTCCGAACTCCTTGGCTAAATCCACTCTTAGATAATGAATCCAGAAGATGCCCGTGCGATCTTGACCAGGACGCAGCGCCATAACGCCGGGCGTGAGCGCGGGCTTCTCCTTTGTATGTCGCTTGGTGAGTTCGGCCTGCTGCCGAACGGTGGGACTGTGAAACAATTCGGCGATGGCGATTTGTTGGCCGAACTCGGTGGCTATGCGGTGCTGCAGCGCAACGATGAGCAAGGAGTGACCGCCAAGATCGAAGAAATTGTCGTCCGCGCCGACATGTTTTTTTCCGAGCAGTTCCTTCCAAATTGCTCGAAGGCGCTCCACCTCCGCCGAGCAGGCCACCTCGCGGACGGGCTGGTGCGCAGAGTTGATGGGCGCCGGTAAGCGCGGGCGGTCCACTTTGCCATGGGCGGTCAATGGAATGGCCGCCACGACGATGAAATCGGAGGGGATCATGTACCCAGGCAGGATGCCTGCGAGAAACACTCGCATCTCCCCGGCACTTGGCGGCAGAACCGTACGTGACGTGATGTATACGCTGAGCCGAAACTCGCCCGTAGACTCAGGCCAAGCGCGCGCGGCTGCGGAAGCTATCTGAGGATGCTGCAGCACCGCAGCCTCAACTGCTTCGAGTTCCACGCGATATCCGCGAATTTTAACTTGATTGTCCGTCCGTCCGATAACCTCTATCTTGCCGTCTGGCCGCTGCACGGCAAGGTCACCCGTGCGAAATAAGCGCTCGCCTCCAACGGACTCTATGGTAAGGAAACGCTCCGCGGTCTGACCTGGCTGGCCCCGGTAACCTTTTGCAAGGCCCATGCCACCAAGAAATAACTCACCGGGAATTCCACAGGGTAATAGTTCGCGCTGGGCGTCAAGGATATAGGCCGTGGTATTTCCGATGGGTCTACCTACGGAGATGGCACCCGATTCGTTTGCGATGGCGCCATCAACCCGATGGATGAGCGACCAGATGGTGGTCTCGGTTGGTCCGTACATATTCCAAAGCTCGGCGCCCGTTCGGAGCAAACGCGCGGCTAGTTCGCGCGGCAGTGCTTCTCCTCCGCAAAGAATCCGCAGCATTCTCGATTCGCCGTCGCGGCACTTCAACCGCGCATCATGCCAGCCGGAAAGCAGTAAAGTGCGCCAGGTTGCAGGAGTAGCCTGCATGACCGTACATTCTGATTTACGAACGGCGCCGGCCAGCAGATATGGATCCTGCAACTCTTCGGGACTGGCGATGACCACCGAGCCACCGCACGTAAGAGGCAAGAACATCTCGAGGGCGGCGATATCGAAGGAGATAGGCGTTACCGCCAGCAACACATCCTCCGCTGCAAAGCCCGGAGCCACGCGCATCGAAGCCAGCAAATTAATAAGACTGCGCTGCGAGATCTCGACGCCCTTGGGAGCGCCCGTGGTTCCGGAGGTGTAAATGACGTAAGCCGTGTCCTCCAGATTGTGCGCGCCGCGGGTGGGAGGAGGAGGGCACGCCCCTGGCAGCGGCGGGCGCCGAAGGTCGTAATTTCCAACAACGCAACTGCCATCGACACAGACCACGGCGCTTGCGCAAGGGGGGATGAGTGGCAAGAGAGAGCCGCGCGTCAGAATCGCCGAAGCCTGCGCATCCCTGAGGCAAAGCCCGATGCGCTCCCGTGGCATTCGAATGTCGATGGGCAAATACGCCGCGCCGGTTTTCAAAACGGCAATAAGTCCTGCCAGCAGGTCGAGCGAACGATCCAGCACAATGGCCACGATCGAACCGTGGCGCACGCCGGCCGCACGCAGCAAGTCTGCAAGCGCGTTCGCGCGACAGTTCAATTGATCGTAGCTGCAACGCTCATTGCCAAAAACCGCCGCGAGCGCCTCGGGAGTGCGCCGGACCTGGCCCTCTATCAGTGCATCGAGCGGCTCTTGCGGGAAGGAGCGGGAGGCGTCGTTCCACCCGCCAATGCCACGAACAGCCGAGACCTCTTCCGGGGTAAGAATTGGCAGCGAACCTAGAGTGCGGTCGGGATTCTGACATATCGACCGCAACAGGACCAGCCAGTGAGCTGCCATCCGCTTAATGGTTGAGCGCTCCCAGATATCCGTGCTGAAGAGAAAGCGCGCTTCGATATGCTGGGGACGCTCGCCCAATTCGAGGTGCAGGATAAATTTGTTCGTGCCTACGGTGACATCCATCTGTGTGAGATTCCAGCCCTCTGGATACCGCGGCATCGGCGGGCGCATGGAGAAGAAGGCCTGAAACACAGGGTGATGACTGGCGTCTCGTTTGGGATTAAGCTCATGCACCACGCGGTCGAACGGCATTTCCGCGGCATCGAGGCCATCCAGCACCGCGTCTCGCGTCTGCGCGAGCAACTCCGAGAAACGCAACTCCGACTGCGGCTTCATTCGAATCGCATAGGTATCCAGGAAATACCCGATCACCGATTCCAGCTCCAACCGGCGCCGGGCGCTTGCGACGCTGCCGACGATGACATCATTCTGGCCGCTGTATCGGAAGAGCAAAACCGCAAAAGCCGCGAGCAGCGTCATGTAAGGTGTCGCACCTTGTATGCGGCTCAAGCGACGGACATCCTCCACCAATTCCTCGGGAATGTCGAAGCATTCCATCGAACCGCCATGGCTTGCCACGGCGTGCCGCAGGTGATCTTCGGGCAAATGGAGGATAGGCAGTTCGCCGGACAAATGCTTCCGCCAATAGCTCATATGTTGCTGGATTTTCGGCGACACCGCTTGGCCTTCGCGCCAGATCGCGTAGTCGCCGTACTGCAGTTCGGGATCCGCCAGGGGCGACGGATTGCCACGCTCAAACGCGGCGTAGATCGCCGACAGTTCCGGCATAAAAATATGCGAGATCGAGACCCCATCGAAAATTATATGGTGGAGTGTGAAATACAATCGATGCTCATCGGCCCGCATGCGCACCGCGCGCGCGCGGAAGAGCGGCACGGAGTTTATCGAAATCGGTTCCCGGGCGTCCTCCGTGGCAAGCCGCAGGGCTTCAGTCTCGCGTTCGGCGGGAGGTAAATCGCTAAGATCGACCAAGGGGAGGGCCACTCGCAATTCAGAATGAACCACCTGCTCGCCTTCGGGCGAGAAACTGGTTCGCCAAACTTCGTGGCGCCGCAGGATTTCATTCAGGCTGGCTTCAAGGATCGCCAGATCAAAACTGCCATAGCGATGAACGGTAAAAGGTTCGTTGTAGATCGGAAGGTCAGGCTGCTGTGAAGCGTGCAGCCATACACGGCGCTGCTCCGCTGAAAGCGGAACTTTGGAGCCAACCGGGCGCGGTCGAATGCGGCCAGCATCTTGCTGGCGGACGTGCTCGCGTACACGCAACGGTAATAAACGCCGTTTTGCGTCGAAAACCGTCCCGCTACGAAATTCCTCCTCAGATACCTGGACTAATCCGATCCCCATGTCAAAAGCTCTTTCATCTATCCAAAGCCCAAAAGGCCAACTTGGATGCATCTCCGGTACGTTGACAGTAAATTGCCCGAAACATTCACCGCATCGCGCCTAACCGGCAGCCAACTGCATTTCGCCGGTCACACAATCTTGGACCGTTTCCGACTCAGCCAAATTAACTTTGTGCGCCCTTCTCATGCATTGAGTCAACCGCGGCGGGGACAATGCCTTCGGTCGACGAGGCCGGATATTCAACCGAAGGAGCTTCAAACATCCGGCGGACCGTGAGATCCCACGCATCCCCACTAGCTCGTACACATCGGCGAGTGTCCTTGAGTCGGGAAAACACTTTCGCGTCCAACCTGTTTCATCGCCGAGAAGCGTTGCCCGATACTCAAAAAGCTTCCCTCTGGGGCGGAGTGGGAACCTTTGAACGCGTCTACGTTCCGCTGGGGAAACGAAGGAGACGAGGACGCTGTGTCGACCCCAGTGCATAGCGGGAAGACTCAGCTGGTTGCCGATTTTCAGCACGCTTTCGCCTGGACTTCCGCATGCTTGACTTGGATGTATTGTTTCCGCCCGCAATCGTATCACAGATATTAAAATTCCATGAAAATAATGGCACAAGCTTCGACGGGGCCACGTCGGGTTACACCCGATAGCGCTCCGCGCCCGCATTGGCACACCGACTCGCCTGCCTGTCGCACGACACAGTTCAGCTGATTTTACGCGGACGTGGGAACGACCGATGCGCAAGCCGACAGCAAGTGACTTCACAACGGCAGAAAAAGAATTCCGCTTGTTGGCGATTCGGAGCAACTGCATCCGTGGCAAGTTCTGAGCAGGGTTGCCTCGCAAGTCGCTCACTTGAGAGCTTGCTTGCAGAAATCAGTTCGCCGGCAGAATTTCGGCGGTGCTGAATCAGAACCACAACGAGGAACGCCGTTTTCTACAGTTTCGCGAGCGTTTTAACGAGTCGGATTTATCACTGGGCCGCCCAAAACCATTGCCTCGCAAAAATCATCCCGCCGTCGCGGCCGCCGCCTTCATCTTCAACCGCGCATCCGACCAACCGCGGAAATTCCACCACTTGTGATTCACGCGCACGGCGGCCACATCTTCCGACGCAAACGGTATCTCGCTATGCCCGCGCACCTCGACAATGTGCCCTTCGCTCAGCACCACCTGATCAAACGTGTTTCCGTTTTTCAACTGCACCGATACCACGCGATATCCGATGCCCGTCTCTTTGTCGTCTTTCACCTGCGCCGCTAATTGGCTGGGAATTGGGACTAATCGCTTCATGGAGTACAACCTCGCTTGTACATTTAGGGAATGGGAATCTGGGGGCTCGACCTGACACCCCTATTCTACACCAGGAGCCGGAAAAACCGGGGCGAAGCGCAGGCGAACTCGCCTGACGCGCAAAATTGCTTCACGCTAACGCGCACTGGCGGCGTAAAACTGCGCGATCGCGTTCACGATATCCATTTGTTGTTCTTCGCGCAGCTCCGGAAATACCGGCAGGGACAAAACTTCCGCACTGGCCGCCTCCGCGTGCGGAAATTGTCCCGCCGCACCGCGCAAATTCGCAAACGCCGGCTGCAAATGCAGCGCGCGCGGATAATAAATCTCCGAAGGGATTCCCTTCAGCCGCAAATATTCGCGCAATTCGTCGCGCCGCCGGCAGCGAATCGTAAATTGATTGTAAACGTGCGCAAATTCCGCGGGCGGCGGCAGCGGCGGGGTAACAAATTCCCGCAGATTTCGCTCCGCGAATAATGCGCGGTATTTTTTCGCTCGCTCCTGCCGTCCGCGCGTCCATTTTTCCAGATGCCGCAGCTTCACGCGCAAAATTGCCGCTTGCAACGCATCCAGCCGGCTGTTCGTTCCCAAAATATCGTGATGATATTTCGTTTTGCTTCCATGCATGCGCAGCAGCCGCAATTTTTCGTCAAACTCCGTTTTCTCGGTCGTGATCAGGCCGCCATCCCCCGCCGCACCCAGATTTTTCGACGGAAAAAAACTAAAACATCCGAAATCTCCCAGCGTTCCGGCATGCCGCCCGCGATAGCGCGCTCCAATGGCCTGCGCGGCATCCTCGATCACCGCCAAATTCCGCGATTTTGCCAATTCCAAAATTGGCGCCATGTCCGCCATCAATCCAAACAGATGAACGGGCATGATCGCGCGCGTCCGCGGCGTAATCGCCGCCGCAATCTTCGTCACGTCGATGTTGTAGGTAATCGGATCAATATCCACAAACACCGGCGTCGCCCGAATCCACGCGATCGTTCCCGCCGTGGCCACAAAGCTGAACGGCGTGGTGATCACTTCATCGCCTTCGCCAACGCCCACCGCCAGCATCGCCAGCACCAGCGCGTCGGTGCCCGAAGCGCATCCCACGCCATGCCGCGCCCCCAGCATGCCCGCGATCTCTTCCTCCAGCAGCTTCACTTCGCTGCCCAAAATGAAGAGCTGACTCTCCATCACCTTTGCGATCGCCGCCATCACCTCTTCACGAATCTCCGCGAACTGGGCCTTCAAATCCAGAAAATCGCACAACGGCGCGCTTGCCTCAGGAACGTTCGTCACGGCCGTCTGTACTCCACCTTGTTTTGTCTGCGCGCCTTGCGCGGAGGGTTTTGCCTGAACTGTCACCTTTGCCCCCAGTGGCCTATCGCCACCTTCCATTGTAAGCCCGGTCTTCGTACACGAGTCTCGTTCCGGGAACCATATCGTGGGCGACGCGCGCAGCCCATATATATATTAAGGATGCGGCCCGATCGCCCTCCCCCACGCCGTGCGGACTGTCCGATTCCGGACACTTCCTTCCCAACTCCGGGCGACACCCGCGCAATATCCACCCCGGCGCTCCGCCAACACACTGATTCCGCTACCCTTACGCCACGCCAGCAAGGCCTCCAATCTGCAACCTCTATAGCACCACCATGGCCATGGACATTCAACGACCGTCAAACGCCCGCGCCAAAAAGATTCGCCGTATTATCTACGTCGGCGTCGGCATCCTGCTTCTTTCCGGCGCCACTCTAGGCCTTTCGCACCTCAAACCGGCCGCTCCGTCCGTCGACCGCGCCACCATCTGGACCGACGACGTCAAGCGCGGACCCATGTTGCGTGAAATGCGCGGCCTGGGCACCCTGATTCCCGAAGATATTCGCTGGATCCCCGCGCTGACCGAATGCCGCGTCGAGCGCCTGGTGCTCCGCCCTGGCGCCATCGTGAAGCCGGACTCCATCATCCTCGAACTGAGCAACCCCACGCTGCAGCGCGACGCGCTGGACGCCGAGTATCAACTCAAAGGGGCGCAGGCCGACTACGAAAATCTAAAAGTCCAGTTGCAGAGCGAACTGCTCAATCAGCGCGCCACCGAGGCTTCTGTGCGCAGCGAGTACGAGCAAGCCAAGATTCAGCATGACGTGGATGAAAAACTGCGCCAACAGGGGCTGGGTGCGCAACTGAATGCCGACCTTTCACGCGTGAAGGAAGAACAGCTGGCCATCCGCACGCAACTTGAAGCGGATCGTACGAAAAACGCCATGGATTCCGTACAGTCGCGGCTGCTGGCGCAAAGCACCAAGGTGGACGAGCAACGCGCGCTCTATGCCTTGCGGCGCAGCGAACTGGACGCCCTGCATGTGCGCGCGGGCATCGATGGCGTGCTGCAATTGGTCCCCGTTGAGGAAGGCCAGCACGTCTTGCCGGGCACCAACATCGCGCGCGTCGCCGACCCCAAGAAGCTCAAGGCGGAAATCAAGATTGCCGAGACGCAAGCCAAGGACGCGATGATCGGGCAGAAAGCCACCATCGACACGCGCAACGGTATCGTGAAGGGCCACGTCTCGCGCATCGACCCCTCCGTGCAAAATGGCACGGTCACCGTCGATGTGGTGATGGACGAACCGCTCCCGCCAGGCGCCCGCCCGGACCTCAGCGTGGACGGCACCATCGAAATTGAGAACCTGCAAAATGTTTTGTATGTGGGGCGTCCCGTCCACGGCCAGTCCGACAGCACCGTCGGAATTTTCAAGCTGGACGCTGACGGTTCCGAGGCTTCGCGCGTCAATGTAAAGCTGGGCCGCAGCTCCGTGAACACCATCGAGATCCTCAGCGGCCTCAACGTCGGCGACAAAGTCATCCTGTCCGACATGTCGGCGTGGGATACCTTTGATCGCATCCGTTTGAAATAAAGTTTTGTGAAGCTTTTTTTGTTGGTCTCGTTCCGTGATCGGCGGTCGATTCTGTGACGGAGTCTAGCGATGCAGACCATCTGGCAAGACGCGCGCTACGCGGTACGTGCGCTCAGGAAAAATCCCGGGTTCGCCCTGATAGCCGTTCTCACCCTGGCGTTGGGCATCGGAGCGAATACCGCGCTATTCTCCATCGTCAACGGCGTGCTGCTGAACCCGCTGCCCTACCCGCAATCCGACCAGCTCGTGGCTCTGTACTCCAAGACTCCTGAATTCAAGCACTCCTCAATCTCCTACCCAAATTTTCTCGATTGGCAGCGCTACAACACTTCCTTCGCCGCTATCGCCGCATTCCGCGGGCAGAGTTTCAATCTGACTGGATCCAGCGATGCGGAACATCTGCACGGAAACATGGTTTCCGCCAGCTTCTTCCCGATTCTCCAGGTGCAACCCATGGTCGGCCGCAGCTTCACGGAAGCGGAAGACAAACTCGGCGGCCAGCCGGTGGCGTTACTTGCCGAAGGACTTGCGAAGCGCAAGTTTGGCACTGTCAACCAGGCCCTCGGCCGCACGCTGACGCTCAACGGAACGCGGTATCAGATTGTGGGGGTCATTTCCGCAAGCTTTCGCTTTGAGAGAGACTACAACTACGACGATAAGGCCGAAGTCTATGTGCCCATCGGGCAGTGGAGCGAGCCGCTCTTCCGCGACCGTAAAACCGGAATGGGCATGAATGCGGTGGGCCGCCTGAAACCGGGGGCTTCACTTCAGCAGGCCTCCGCCGATATGAATCGGGTAGCCGCGAATCTGGCGGAAACCTATCCGGACATCGACAAAAATTCTGGCGTCACGGCGGTTTCCCTGAAGGAAGATGTTGTCGGCGATATTCGCCCGTTCCTGCTGGTGCTGCTCTCCGCGGTGGGCTTTGTGCTGCTGATCGCCTGCGCGAACGTCGCCAACCTGCTGCTGGCGCGCTCGACTGGCCGCACCCGCGAAATCGCCATCCGCACGGCGATGGGCGCGGACCGTTCCCGGCTGGTGGCACAGATGCTTACCGAAAGCGTCTTGCTGGCGCTGGCCGGCGGCGCGCTCGGCATCCTCGTCGCTGCGTGGAGTACCTCCTTGGCAATCCGGATTTTGCCGGACGCTTTGCCCCGCGCCGGCGAGATTCATCTGGACGTGCGCGTGTTGCTCTTCACCTTCGCGGTGTCCGTGTTGTCTGGATTGCTGTTCGGGCTGACGCCGGCGCTGAAGACTTCGCAGGTGCAAATCTCCGAGACCTTGAAAGAGGGCGGACGCGGCGGCAGCGGCGCGCGGCATCGCGCTCAGAGCGTCTTCGTCGCCCTCGAAATGGCGATGGCCGTGGTGCTGCTGGTGGCTGCGGGCTTGATGACGCGCAGTATGGCGCATCTGTGGAGCACCAATCCTGGGTTCGATCCGCAAAACGTGGAAAATCTCAGCATTGCGACTCCCCGCCCGCTGGGCGACACCCCGGCCGCCATGCGCGCGGGATTTCTTAGCTTGCGCGAGGCCATCCGTTCTGTTCCCGGCGTTCAGTACGCGTCCATCTCTGTCGGCTCCGAGCCAATGCAGGGCGACTCCGACGTGCCCTTCTGGCTGGATAGCGAAGCCAAACCCACGTCAGAACACGACATGAAATCCACGCTTTTCTATCTGACCCAGCCTGATTATCTGAATGTGATGAAGATTCCCTTGATGCGTGGCCGGTTTCTCGCGGACTCCGACACCGAGCGCACCACGCCGGTCGTCGTGATCGACGAAAAGTTTGCCAGCCTGTATTTTCCCGGCGCGAACCCCATCGGACACCACGTCCATTTCGACATCCTCGACGTTGACGCGGAAATCATCGGCGTCGTGGGCCACGTAAACCAGTGGGGGCTAGACCGCGACGCGACATCTACGCTGCAAGGGCAAAGTTATCTGTCGGTGGCGCAGATTCCCGACGCGCTGCTCTCCAACTTCTCCACCGGGTTGCGCTTTGTGGTGCGGACCGATGGCGCGTCGCAGCCCCTTCTGGATGCCATCCGCCGCAAGTTGGCGGACGTCAACAGCCAGATGGTGTTGTACGGGGCGAAAAGCATGACCGACGTGATCGCCGATTCGCTGAACTCGCAGCGCTTCGCCATGATCCTCTTGGGCGTTTTCGCGGCCCTCGCGCTACTGCTCGCATCCATCGGCATTTATGGCGTGCTTTCGTACGTGGTGGGCCAGCGCACGCGCGAGATCGGCATTCGCATGGCCCTCGGCGCGGCGCGCGGGGCAGTCTTGCAGATGGTCTTGTGGCAAGCGGGAAGAATGGTCCTGTGGGGACTGGCGATCGGCCTGCTCGCCGCGGCCGGCTTGACGCGCTTGATGTCCAGCATGTTGTTCGGCGTCAGCCCCACGGATCCCGTCACGTTGCTCGGTGTGGCCGTCCTGCTGGCGTTGGTGGCCCTGGCGGCCTGTTACTTGCCGGCCTACAAGGCCACGCGAGTCGACCCCATGACCGCGCTGCGCTACGAATAAAAAATGAACCTCGGGCGCACTATGTTCGTCTTACTGCTTGGATGGAGAACTAGTTCATGAACACCGTGTGGCAGGATTTGCGTTACGCGCTCCGCATGCTGGCGAAAAGCCCGGGCTTCGCCGCCGTGGCCATTCTCACCCTGGCCATCGGTATCGGCGCCAACACCACCATCTTCAGCGTGGTGAACGCCGTCCTGCTGCAACCGCTGCCCTTCCCCGAGCCGCAGCGCCTCGTCGCCGTCACCGGCACGGACGTGCGCAACAATGAACGCGGCCGCGCGCTCAGCCTCCCGGATTTTGTGGACCTGCGCAAACAATCCCGCGCGCTCGAATCCGTCGCCGCCAACACCGACGCCAGTTTCACGCTGACCAATCTCGGTGATCCGTTACACCTGCACGCTGAGGCCGTCTCCGCCGATATGTTCACCGTGCTGCGCGCCGCCCCCGCCCTCGGCCGCACTTTCCTCACCACGGAAGACGCCCCCGGAACGCGCGTCGTCATCTTGAGCGACAGTTTGTGGAAGGGCCGCTTCGGCGCCGATCCCAACATCACCGAAAAGCGCATCCGCCTCGACGGCCAGCTCTATAGCGTCGTCGGCGTGATGCCGCCAAGTTTCCAGTTCCCTCTCGACGCCGAACCCCGCGACCTGTGGACCACCATGGCGGGCGAGCCTGGCCTGGTCGATACCGCTCCCGGCGACGACAAACCCATGTCCGAACAGCGTGGCGCGCACTTCCTCAACGTCATCGGCCGCCTGGCACCAGGCTTCACGGTGCAACAGGCCAATGACGACGCGGCCGCAGTTGGCGTCGCGCTGGAAAAACAGTTCCCCGACACCAACGGTCATCTGACCTTCGGCTTGCAACCGCAGATCGACGCGTTGGTCGGCGACCTTCGCCCAGTCCTACTCATGGTCCTCGGCGCGGTAGCGTTTCTACTGCTGATCGCCTGCGCCAACACCGCCAACTTGCTCCTCGCGCGCGCCGCGAGCCGCCAGCGCGAGATGGCCATTCGCGTCTCCGCCGGCGCCGGTCGCGCACGCATCCTCCGCCAATTGCTCACCGAAAGCCTCTCGCTGTCGCTTGCCGGAGCCGCGCTTGGTTTGCTCATGGCCTTCTGGGGCACGCAACTCTTCGCCTCCATGACCGACGTTCGCATACCGCGCCTCAACGCCGCCCACGTGGACTGGCGCGTCCTCCTCTTTACTCTCGCCGTCTCCTTCGTCACCGCGTTGCTCTTTGGCCTCGCCCCCGCCATGCACGCCATGCGCTTCAACCTGTTCGCATCGCTGAAAGAGGGCGGCCGCAACGCCACGGAGGGCCGCGGCCACTCCCGCCTGCGCAGCCTGCTGGTAATCTCCGAAGTCTCTCTCTCCGTCGTGCTCCTGGTGGGCGCAAGTCTGTTGCTCGAAAGCATGCTGCACTTGCTACACCAGTCGCCGGGCTTCGAGCCCCACGGCTTGTTGTCCTTCAACATCGATTTGCCCAACGAACGCTACGGAAAACCGGAACAATCCATCTTGTTTTATCACCAACTACTCGAGCGCTTGCGCGTGCAACCGGGCGTACAGCAAGCCTCCGGCGTTTTCCCGCTGCCTTTGTCCAACGATGGCATCCGCACCACCTTCAAGATCGCCGGCCGCCCCATGCCGGAGAGTGAACTGCCAAAGACGCAGTTCCGCGGTATCGCCACAGACTACTTTCAAACCATGCACATTCCCGTTCTTGCCGGCCGCGATTTCTCCGCGCGCGATGTTCGCGGCGGCGCACCAGTGGTGATCATCAACGATGTTCTCGCTCGCGAGATTTTCCCCAACGAAAATCCTATCGGCAAGCGCATCACGCCCGGGATCGCCGATAGCGCGGAGCCCCTCGAACGCGAAATTGTCGGCGTCGTCGGTTCCGTGCGCTATCGCTCGCTGTGGAAAGAACCGGACGCCGAATCTTACATCCCATATGACCAGGACGCGGTCGCCGGACTGTACATGGTGCTGCGCACCGAAGGCGATCCTCTACGCTTGGTTCCCGCCGTGCGCGACCAGGTCAAGTCTCTCGATCCCAACTTGTCCGTCTACGCCACGCGCACGCTAGACGATTATGTCTCCGCTTCGCTGGCCAACCGTAAATTCATCAGCATCTTGTGCGGCGTGTTTGCTTCCGCCGGACTTCTCCTCGCGCTCGTCGGTCTCTTCGGTGTTATGTCGTACACCGTAGCGCAGCGCACCCACGAGCTGGGTGTGCGTACCGCGCTCGGCGCACGCAAGGCGGACATTTTGCGTTTGATTCTCGGCCACGGCATGGCCATGACCGTCGCGGGNNGTCGGCGTTCTCGGCGCTCTCGCCATCACCCGCGTCCTTTCGCAGGAACTCTTCGGCATCAAGCCGAGCGACCCGCTTACCTTCATCGCCGTCGCAGTCGTTCTTGCAGCCGTTGCGTTCCTCGCATGCTATCTACCCGCGCGCCGCGCGTCGCGCGTCGACCCCATGGTGGCCCTGCGCTATGAATAATTCGCACTATCTCACCGAAAACAGTTCGCCAGCTGTATGGGAGTCTTCTCTATGAACACGGTCTGGCAGGAAATCCGCTTCGGCCTGCGCACGCTCCGCAACAACCCCGGCTTCACCGCCGTCGCCGTCCTCACTCTCGCGCT
>PMOV01000058.1 GCA_003161195.1 Acidobacteriota bacterium
CTCGGGAGCTTCACCGTCGAGAAGTTTGGGCTGGACCGCCTGCGCACGCTAAAACGCAGCGAGATACACGGCAGGGCACGGCACTTCGCGAAACTCACGCAATTCAAACTGTAGTGTGTAAAATCCTGCAAAGATGACCAAGCAGCGCGAGGAAATATGTTGCCACTGATGCCGTTGGCCCTGGGCACCATGGTGAGCCGCCTGTTGTGGGCCGGGATGCTCGGCGCCATCGTTGGCGTTGAGCGTAGTTACCGGCGGCGGCCCGCCGGAATGCGCACGGGATTTTGCGTGTGCATGGCGTCGGCGCTGTTTACGATCGCGTCGGTGGAGATCGCACGGCGCACGGGAGACCCCTCGACCACGCGAATCGCTTCGAATATCGTGCAGGGCATTGGATTTTTGGGTGCGGGGGCCATCCTGCGGGAGCGCGGCAGCGTGGTGGGGCTGACCACGGCGGCGACGATTTTTGCGCTGGCGGCGATTGGCATGACGGCGGGCGGGGGAATGTTCGCGGCCTCCGGAATCGGCTGCGCAATGACGGTGGGGGCGTTGATTACGTTCTTTTATGTGGAGCAGTGGTTCAACCTGAAGCCGCGTTACATGTTGTTCCGCATTTCCTGCGATATGGCGACCGACATGGTGGCGAACGTGCACCGGATTTTTTCGGAGTTTGAGATAGCGATTGATAATTTTCAGGTTTCCATGGCTGGATCGCCGACGGCGGGCGCCGCGGCGGGAAAGAATATGGTGCAATTTGATGCGGAAGTGACGCAGCGGCAGCAGGACAAGTTATTGACGGCGCTGTCGCGGCCGGGTGTGACCGTGGAAATGTTTCCGGTGGAGAGGCAGAACGGGTGATGCCGGGGACTAATGGCTAACGCAGAGACGGCTACTACGAGTGTGGCGCGGGTAGTGCGGAAGCCGCGCGCCATGCCGAGCGATGGGGCGGTGTTGCCGATTGCGCCGGCGTCGCCCGGGGCGGCGCCCCGCGTGGAGTTGGGACTGCTTGAGCTTCGGCGACTTGGTCTACGGACGTTGGATTACCCGGTGCGCGCCGGACAAGGCTTTGTGGCGGGGAGTACGGAAGAGCGACGAGGAGATTTTCTGCGAGGACTGGCGCGCGAGGATGTGGACGCGCTGGTAGGGATTCGCGGCGGGTATGGTTCCAACTACTTGCTCGATGGACTGGGGATCGCGCACGCGGAGGAAGCGAAGATTATTTTAGGCTACAGCGATTTGACGTCGCTGCAGATTTTTTTGTGGCAGCGGCATGGGTGGGTGACTTTTTACGGACCGATGATCGCGGCGGGTTTTGATGGTGGCGCGGGCAAAGAGTGTGGCTACGACGTGGCGTCGTTGCTGGCAGCGTATCTGACGCGAGAAGGCGGCTGGGTGATGCGGTTGAGCGGCGCGGAGTTGGCGGGCGGGGAAGCCGAGGGGATAGTTCTAGGTGGGTGCATGACATTGGTGGAGACGACTTTGGGCACGCCGTGGGAACTGGATACCGCGGGGTCGATTTTGCTGCTGGAGGATCGCGGGATGAAGCCCTGGCAGGTGGATCGCGCGCTAATGCATTTGCTGCAGGCCGGGAAATTTAGTGGAGTGCGTGGAATCATCCTGGGAGATTTTCCGGAATGCGAGCCGCCGGTGGCGGGGACGCAGACGGTGCGCGAGGTTTGCGAGCGGATACTGAAGCCGCTGAGTGTGCCAGTGGTGTATGGGGCGCCGATCGGGCACACGTCGCGGCCGATGCTGACCGTGCCGCTGGGGGTGCGCGGGAGATTGCTGGCCAATGGAGAAGGTACGCTCGAGATACTGGAGCCGGCGGTGCGCGCTTGAGTGACGCAAAGGTGAACGGCGCGAGGGCGATGGCCACGAAGCGCGTGCATGTGATCGGGATTGGCGGCTCGGCGATGGCGCCGCTGGCGGGAATGCTGCGCGAGAGCGGGTACGCGGTGACGGGTTCGGACTCGGGAGTGTATCCGCCAGCGTCGACGCTGCTGGAGAAATTGGGGATTCCGTATTTCGATGCGTTTGATGCGGCGCATTTGGCGGATACGCCAGATTTGGTGGTGGTGGGAAACGTGATTGCGCGGGGGAACCCAGAGCTCGAGGAAGTGCTGGACCGCAAGATTCCGTATCGGTCGCTGCCGGAGATGCTGGAGGAAGTGTTTCTGCCCGGGCGGCATTCGATCGTGGTGAGCGGGACGCATGGGAAGACCACGACGACGGCGATGCTGGCGTGGATTTTTGAAACGGCGGGGCGCAAGCCGAATTTTTTGGTGGGCGGGGTGGCGGAGAATTTTGGCAAGAGCTATGGATTGGGCGGAGGGCCGGATTTTATTTTGGAGGGCGATGAGTACGAGACGGCGTTTTGGGATCGTGGGCCGAAATTTTTTCACTATCATCCCGACGATTTGATTGTGACGTCTCTGGAATACGATCACGCGGATATTTATCCGGATTTTGCGACGTATGAGCTGGCGTTTCAGCGGCTGGTGAATCTGGTGCCGCGGCGGGGGCGGGTGGTGGTGTGGGGCGACACGGAAGCGTCTGGTCCGGCGCCGCGCCGCGCGGCGGGGAAGGCGTATTGTGCCGTGGAGACGTACGGTTTCGAGGCGGGGAATGACTGGGTGGCGACGGAGGTGGCGTCGCACGGGGATGGCATGCAGTTTGTGGTGTCGCATGGCGGCGCGCGCTTTGGAGAATTTATTTTGGCGGCCACCGGCCGGCACAACGTGCTGAATGCCATGGCGGCGATGGCCGTGGCGCATGGGCGGGGAATTGCGCCGGATGCGATTGCCGCGGCGTTGAAAACGTTTCGCAGCGTGAAGCGTCGTATGGATGTGAAGGGTGAGATTGGCGGCGTGCTGGTGGTGGACGATTTCGCGCATCACCCGACGGCGGTGCAGGCGACGATTGAGGCGGCGCGCGGGCGCTGGCCGGGGCGACGCTTGTGGGCGGTGCTCGAACCGCGGTCCAATTCGATGCGGCGAAAGATTTTTGAGGAGACGCTGCCGAAGGCGTTGGCCTTGGCGGATCGCGTGGTGCTGGGCGGAGTGTTTCGCGCGCAGCAGCTGGGCGATGAGAATCGCATGAAGCCGGAAGCGGTGGCGGAGAGCGTGCGTGCGTTGGGTAAGGATGCGCGGGTGCTGGGGAGTGCGGCGGAGATTGCGGAATTTATTGCGAGCGAGGCGGTCAGCGGAGACGTGGTGCTGGTGATGTCGAACGGGAGCTTTGATGGCTTGTGCGAGAAGCTGGTGAAGACTTTGGAAAGCAAGGCGGCGGTGCCTTCCGAGGCCAGCGGAAGGTGAGGGGCGCAATTCGCGGTTTCTTGGCCACGATTTATCTCGCGGCAACTTTTGTATGCGGGATTCTGAGTTGCGCGCCGACGGGCCGGGCGGCGATTCGTTATGAAGTTTCGCTGGCCGATCCTGGACAACATTTATTTCACGTTACGATGACCATTCCTGAGGTACGCGGCGGCGTTGTGGTGCAGATGCCGGCGTGGAACGCGTTGTATCAGATTCGGGATTTCGCGGCGCACGTGAGCCGAGTGGAAGCGTTCACGGCGAGCGGCACAGCGCCGATCGAGAAGCTGGACAAGCAGACTTGGCGAATTAGCGGATCCGGAAGCGTTACCGTCCGGTATGCGGCGTATTGGGATGATGCGGGGCCGTTCGCGGCGCAACTGAATGACGAGCATGCGTTCATCAATGCGGCGATGATTCTGTTTTATGTGCCGGAGCGGCGAGGGGACGCGACGCGGCTGTGTCTTGCGGATATGCCCGCGGAGTGGCGAACCACGCTGACTACGACAGGTGAGGCGGAAATGGAGAGGATCGCGGGCCCGCCGTGCCGCGATGCGGCGAATTACGATGCGCTGGCGGATATGCCGGTGGAGGCGGGAAAGTTCGAAGAGTTCGTCCTGCCGGGAGTGCACCCGGAGATAGCCGTGGTGATTCATGGGGACAACTGGAAGAAGAAGCGGGTGGAAGAGGAGCTGACGAAGATTTGCCGGTATGAGTTGAAGCTGATGGATGGCGCGCCGTTTGCGAGTTACACCTTTTTTCTGCACGTGGGAAAGGCGGCGGCGGGTGCGGGGGGCGGAATGGAGCATGCCAACGCCACGGCGATCTCGATTCCATCGGACGAATATTTAGAAGGCGTGGCGGCGCATGAATTTTTTCATTTGTGGAATGTGAAGAGGATACGGCCGGCGTCTCTGGAGCCGGTGGATTACACGAAGGAGCAGTACACACGGGCGCTGTGGTTTGCCGAGGGGGTGACGAGCACGTATGGGTCGTACACGCTGTTGCGCAGCGGATTGTGGAACAAGCAGCAGTTTTATGAGGATTTGGGGGAGCAGATTTCGGAATTGGAGGTGCGGCCGGCGGAGGCTTGGCAGAGCGCAGAGCAATCCAGCCTGGATGCATGGCTCGAGAAGTATGCTTTGTACAACCGGCCGGAGGAGAGCGTTTCGTACTATACGAAGGGGCAATTGCTGGGCGTCCTGCTGGACGTGTTGATTCGCGACCGGACGGAGAATCAGAAAAGTTTGGATGACGTGATGCGGCGGATGAATACGGAGTTTGCGAAGGCCGGGAAGACGTATCGCGATAGTTTGGATGTGCGGCTGAGCGCGGAGGCGGTGGCGGGTGGGTCGTTCGAGGATTTTTTTGTGAAGTATGTGGCAGGCACGGAAGCGCTGCCGTATGAGCAGGTGCTGGGTTTGGCGGGGCTGGAGTTGCGCAAGGTGGAGCACAAACGGGCGACGCTGGGATTTTTTGCGGAGCGGGATGCGAGCGGCGTTTTCACGGTGCACAGCGTGGAAGAGGGCAGCGGGGCGGCGCTGGCCGGGCTGCGCGCGGGGGACGTGATTGAGTCGTGGAACGACGGCGATGTGCCGCGGCGACTGGAGCGCTGGGCAGCCGGCCAGAAACCTGGGAGTACGCTGCGGCTGCGGATACGGCGGGACGCGAAAGAGAGCAGCATCGAGCTGGCGCTTGGCGAAGTGAAAGAAATGCATTACGAAGTGGGCGAGAGTTTGCAGGCTGGCGATGGGGCGAAGCGCATTCGTGAAGGATTGCTGCACGGAACGACTTCGCGCGCCGCGGGGCGATAAGCTGTAAGCCCTTAGGGGTTACAATGTGTACCGTTTTCGAAGCCAGGAGAGAAAATCTCGAGGCAGAAGAAGGGGGCAAGCATGCAGCGGCGCGAATTCCTGAAGCTGGGAGCCGTAACGGGCGGAACGTTTTTGCTCGGCGGCACGGGGCGCTTCGGAAGTTTCCTCGATGCTCCCAGGGAAATCCCCACCACTGACCGCCTCGTTTGCACCAACCTGGTGGACAACATTTACGACGTCTTCGCCAAGGGCGGGAAAATCGGCAACCTGGCGATCACTCGGAATACTTTGCCCCATCCGTACGGCTCAGAAGTCTCGTTGTTGTCGGAACATGGGCTGGCTTTTCACTTGGAGTCCTTCCGGGGAGCAGAGGAAACACAGATCCTGCTGGACTTCGCGCTCACGCCCGGAACGCTGACAAACAACTGCAAAGGGCTGAAAGTAAATCCCGCCACGGCCGACGCCCTGATTATCAGCCACGGGCACGAGGATCATTACGGTGGCCTGCCCGACTTGGCACAGACCCTGCAGGCAAACGGCAAGCCAGGGCTCACTCTCTATGCCGGCGGACGCGACACGTTCTGCCATCGCTGGGTGGTGCAACCCGACGGCAATAAACTCGACTACGGTGAACTGAAGCGGGAGGAGCTCGAAGCGCGAGGTTTGAAGGTGGTAATCGCGGAGGAACCCACCGTCGTGGCGGGCCACGCGTTCACCTCCGGCCACATCGCGCGCATCACTGATTTCGAGATGTCTCCTCCGGCAGCTCGCCTCGAAGCCGGCGCGCCCGGCTCCGCCTGCGACGCCACCTTTCACTTCCCACCCGGGACAGTCAAGATGGAGGCCAAGCCGGGGGAGTTGGTGAAAGACATCTTCTGGGGCGAACACGCCACCGCTTACAACGTGAAAGGCCGGGGACTCGTGGTGATCTCATCATGCGGCCACGCCGGCATCATCAACTCGGTGCGACAGATCCAGAAATCCACCGGGATCGATAAGGTGCACGCCGTGGTTGGCGGGTGGCACCTGGCTCCGTATCCTGATGAACTCATCGCCAAGACCGTGGAAGCGATGAAGGAGATCAACCCGGACTACTTGATTCCCATGCACTGCACCGGACTCCGCACCATAATGGCCATCCAGCGCGAGATGCCGGAGAAGCTCATCATGCCTTCCACGGGCACGCGCGTGGTGTTCGGCGCATAGCCTCCATCCCGCATACGAAGAAACGATGCTCCGGACACTGCTCATCTCGTTTTTCTTTTCCATTTACGTGCTGATGGTTGGTCCGCCGCTGATTTTGTACACGCTGCTTACCAATAATCCGAATCCGATTTATTCGGCGGGCATTAATGGGTTGATGTTTTTCGTGCGCCTCGGGGGCGTGCAGGTGCGGGTGGCGGGGACGGAGCGCATTCCGCCGGGGACGTGCTTGTTTGTGGCGAACCACACGAGTTCCGCGGATGCGCCGGCAGTGGTGGGGGCGATTCCGCGGAGGATCGCGATTTTGCTGAAGGCGTCGCTGTTTCGCTGGCCGGTGGTGGGGCGGGCGTTTCTGGTGGCGGGGTTTATTCCGGTGGATCGGAAGTCGGCGGAATCGGCGATTGCGAGCTTGGAAAAGGCGACGATGGCGTTGCGGAATGGGCAGTCGTTTCTGATTTATCCGGAGGGGACGCGGAGCCCGGATGGGCGGTTGCAGGCGTTTAAGAAGGGCGCGGTGGTGATGGCGATCAAGGCGGGAGTGTACATCGTGCCGGTGGCGTGCTCGGGGGCGCACCGGGTGATGGAGAAGGGGTCGCTGGATTTGCATCCGGGGGAGATTTTAGTGGAGTTTTTGGAGGCGATTGATGCGGGGAAGTATGAGGTG
>PMOV01000255.1 GCA_003161195.1 Acidobacteriota bacterium
GGGAACGAGGATTTCGGCAAAGGCCGCTATTCCGAAGCGGTGATTTCCTACAGCCGCGCGTTGCAGATCGACCCGAAGTATGGCGAGGCGCACTATAGGCTGGCGCAGGCGTACGCGAAGCAGGGCAGCTGGGCGGCGTCGTTCCAGGAATTGTCGCGAGCCGTTACGCTGGAGCCCGAGAATTGGACGGCACAGTTGGACCTGGCCAAAATGTTTCTCGCCGGCGGAAAGAACCAGGAAGCAAAAGACAAAGCTCTGCTGATCCTGAAGAACCAGCCCGCGAACGCCGAAGCGCAGATCGTGCTCTCGCAAGCCAACAGCCAGATGGGTAATCAGAAGGACGCAATGGAGCAGGCCCAGAGCGCGGTCTCCGCGGAGGGCGACAAACCGGGGCCGTACATGAACCTGGCGATGATTCAGGAAAAGAGCGGGAATTTGGCGGGCGCGGAGAACAGCCTGCTGAGGGCGAAATCGCTCGACAGCACGACCATCAATTCGCTGGTTTCGCTGGCGCATTTCTATGAGCGGCGGAAACGCTGGCCAGACGCGGAAAAGCAGTTTCAGGCGGCGATCGCGCAAGAACCGAAGAATCCGGGCCCGCGCGGCGAACTGGCGGTGCTGTACCTGAACGAGAACAACGAAGCGCAGGCCATTACCGTGCTGACGGATGCCAAGCAGCAGCTGGGCGACGACCCACGTGCCTACCGTATGCTGGGCGATTTTTACATGTCGCGCGGGCAAACCGATAAAGCGCTCAATGAATTCGGCGAGCTCTCCAGCAAACATCCGAAAGATCTGCAAACGAAGAGAATCTATATCCAGCTGCTGCTGTTGGCGCAAAAGACCGATGACGCCAACCGCCTGAACGAAGAAATTTTGAAGAACGCCCCGCAGGATACCGAAGCGCTGGTGACCAAGGGCGAAATTCTGAACCGCGAGAAGAAGTGGGACGACAGCATTCAGACTCTGCGGCAAGCGTTGAAGAACACCCCCGACGCCGCCGCGGCGCACTACCAGTTGGGCCTGGCGCTGGCCGCCAAGGGCGATCCGCAGCAGGCGGAACATGAATGGGGCGAGGCCACCCGCCTGCGTCCGGGATATACGGAAGCCTGGCGTTCGCTAGGCGCCAGCGCCACGCGGCGGCGTGACTGGAAGCAATTGGAGATTATCGGCAACAAGTTGGAAACCATCGCGCCGCGCATTCCGGACGGCTATTTGGACCATGCCACGGCACGCTTCAATCAGGGCGACGCGGCTTCGGCGGAAGCAGACCTGAATCACGTGCTGCAAATGGAGCCGCAAAACGCCCTGGGCTACGTGAAAATGGCGGAGCTGCGCATGGTACAAAAGCGGACCAACGACGCGGAGGCGCTCTACAAGCAGGCGCTGACGCACGATCCGCATTCGCAGGAGGCGCTCGAAGGTCTGGTGGGCATTGCGTTTTCGCGTAACAAACCTGCGGACGCCTTGAAATTGGTGCAGGACCGCGTGCGGGAGACGCCAGACAACGTACCGCTGCTAATCCTGCTGGCGCACGTGCAGGTGGACAGCCGCCAGTTCGAGGACGCCGAACGCACGCTGAACCATGCGGCGGACCTCGACAAGCAAAACGTGGTTCCCGTGGCGCTGCTGGGAAGCGTGCAGAGCCTGCGCGGCGAAACCGACACCGCCCTGGCCACCATGCAACGCGCGGTGGCGATGGCTCCCAACGATCCGGGATTGGCGGAAGCCATCGCGGAACTGTACGGGCGGCAAGGCAATTGGCAGCAGGCGGAATCTTCCTATCAAAAGGTGCTCTCGATGCAGCCGGAGAATCCGCTAGCCTCCAACAACCTGGCATATTTAATGCTGGAGCACGGCGGAAGCGTCAATGTAGCGCTCACGTTAGCGCAGGCCGGGCATAAAGGCATGCCCAATGTGCCGAGTTCCGCCGACACCTTGGGCTGGGCCTACTATCAAAACGGCGCGTATTCCGTGGCCGCTCCGTTGTTTGAGGATGCCATCAAGAAAATGCCGACCAACCTGACGTATCACTATCATCTAGGACTGACGTACCAGAAACTGAAAGACAGCACGAAGGCCCGCGCCGAATTGCAAAAGGTTATCAGCCTGGACCCGAAGTCCCCTGTGGCGGAGCAGGCGCGCCAGGCACTGCAGCAGACTCCCGGCAACAGCTAGCTAGACGGCCGCAACAGCAGGAAATTTCGGTAGCACGTAAATCCGAACGTAAAGCGAGACTTGTTATGCCCGCCGAACCGTCCGCAGCGCCCCCAAGCGACGCCAACGTCGTTTCCCTCGGAACCAAAAATGGCATTGAGATGGCCATCCTGGCCCGTGCGGAAAAGACCCTGGGCAAAATCATCTTCAAGGCGGACTCGCCGGATTTGATCGATGGGGTGAAGATCGAACCTCTGGCCGTACATCCCGACGATCGCGGTTTTTTCATGGAAGTAGGCCGGCTCGGGAAAGGGCTGGCCGCTAATATGACGCCGGAGGGCGCGCGACAGATTCAAGTATCCTTCACGCTGACGTATCCGGGCACCATCAAGGCGATTCACTATCACTCGGAGCAAACGGATCTTTGGACGCCGGTGTCGGGAATGGTGCAGGTGTTTTTGTACGATTTGCGGCGGAATTCGGCGACTTTCGGAGCCATCAATACGATTTATGCCGGGCGTTTTCGTCCCTGGCAGATTCTGATTCCGCCAGGCGTGGGACACGGCTACAAGGCGCTGGGCGTGGAACCGATTCAGCTGCTCTATTTTACGGATCGGCACTACAATCCGGCCGACGAATTGCGCATCGCCTACAACGACCCGAACGTTGCTTACGACTGGGAAATTCAACATAAATAAGGGCTTATGCGCATTCTAGTGATCGGCGCCAGCGGCATGTTGGGCACAGACCTGCAGAAAGAGTGGACGCAGGACGAAATCATCCCGGCAGGTTCGCGCGATGCGGATATCCGCGACGCCGAACAAGTGCGCGCGCTGGTTTCGAGAAACCGGCCCGATTGGATTGTGCTTGCAGCAGCGTACACCGATGTTGACGGCAGCGAGCGCAACCCCGAGCTGGCCTTCGCGGTGAATGGACAAGGAACGGAGAACGTGGCCCGCGCGGCGAAGGAATTTGGCGCGCGCCTGTTCTACATCAGCACGGATTATTTGTACGACGGTACGAGTACACGGCCGTACGAGCCCACGGATGCGATCGCGCCGCTGAATGTCTACGGGCAATCGAAGGCTGCGGGCGAAAAGGCGGTCCACATGTACGCGCAGGATTGGTGCATCGCGCGGACGTCCTGGCTCTTTGGCGCGGCGGGCGCAAGTTTTCCGGAGAAGATTTTGCGCGCGGCGGAAACGCGGCCGGAATTAACGGTGGTGGCGGATCAGGTAGGCTCGCCAACGTTCACCAGGGATCTTGCCGGCGCGATGCGCGATCTGGTGCGCGGGGAAGCGCGCGGCGTTCTCAACGTCACCAATGCCGGTTCCTGTTCGTGGTTCGAGTTCGCGCAGGAAGTGCTGCGGCAGGCGGGCCGCGGTGCGGTGCGGGTTTCGCCGATTACCACCGCGCAGGCGGCGCGGCTGGCCAAGCGGCCGGCGTACTCGGTGCTTTCGCCTGCCAGCCTGCACGCGCAACACATCACGCTGCGCAGTTGGCAGGACGCCACCAAGGCGTACCTGCAGGATCTGCGCGCCTGCGGCAAGCTGGTTTGAAGAATGCTGTGATGCGCATGCGCCACTGGCTCCCCGCCATTTTTGTCGCGGCACTGATCTCCGTTTTTTCCACGCATTATTTTAGCGATCAGCAGACGGCGCGGGTGATCGTGCCGATTCTGCGGCGCTTGTTTCCGCACGCCGCGGCGCACGCCATCCACCTGATGCACATGGCCATTCGCAAACTCGCGCACGTGACGGAGTTCGGCGTGTTCAGCATCACGGTGTTTCACGGGGTCCGCGGCGAACGCGGCGGGTGGCGATGGAACTGGGCGCTGATTACGCTGGTAATTGCGGTGACGTACGCCGGGCTGGACGAATGGCACCAGTCATTCGTGCCGCTGCGGCATGCCTCGGCGCGGGACGTGGCGATCGATGCTTGCGGGGCATTGCTGGCACAGGGCCTGGTGTGGGCTTATGCGATGCGACGCCTACGACAAACCGACTGAGAGTTTGCCCGAAAAATTGGCGCAAAGGCAGGGTTTATCGGGTGGGCCACGCTTATGGAATGGAGGCCTTGGCAATATTTGAGAAGGGGCTTTCTTCGCCTTGCGCGTTCACCGCGGTGGTGACGTAGTAGTAGGTGTCGCCGGCGTTGACCGAGTCGTCCGTGTAGGAAAGTCCCCCGACCAGAACCTTGTTGAGCTTCGCGAATGGGCCCTGCTCCGAAGCGCCACGATAGACGTTGTAACCAGAAATCGAGGAGGAGCTGCTGGCATCCCAAGCGAGCCCGACGTAATGTGCTCCCACAGGGGAAGTAGTAGGCGGCACGGTCAGGGAACCGGAAAGATTTACGATCACGGTGGAAGTGGCGGCATTGCTGTCCACGGTCAGCGCGCCGGTGTAAGAGCCCGCAGCCTTAGGATCGAACTCGACATTGACGGCGGTGCTTTGGCCGCTGGTCAACTGCATAGGAACACCGCCACCGCTCAGAGAAAAAGCTGAACCGCTGAGGGAGATTCTCGAGATGGTGAGATCGGCGTTGCCGGTGTTCGAGAGGGTCACGGATTGCGTAGCGGTTTTTCCGCTGGCCAGCGCGCCGAAATTGATGCTCGCAGGACCGATTTTGATGGCGAGGTCGGCAGTGCCCACCTCGGCGGTTACGGGCAAAGACATGTCCAGCGAAGCGATTTGCGACAGGATGGAAACGGAGCCGGAAAGCTTGCCGGAGGTCTTAGGTGTTAACTGCACGCCCAGGATAATGCTGGTCCCGGGGCTCAACATTGTGGAACCGGAAAAGCCGGTGACCGCCAAGCCCGCGCCACTGGCGACGACACCTGTCAGCGTCACCGGAGCGTTGCCGGCGTTCGAAAGTTTCACCGACTGGGAATTGGGCTGACCGACAACCGCAGAACCAAAACTGATCGTTGAAGGAGTCACTTCCAGCACTGCGGCCCGGACGGGACCGGTGCTTTCGCTGCCGGCCAGCGGCGTAGTCGTGCAACCACCCACGAACAGCAACAGCGCAGAGCAGGCGGCCAACACGAGGAGCCTGGCCGGACGCAGCGCCGCGCGGGGTGTGGCAAATTTCGGTCGATTCTCGGTGCGGGGAAAAGCGCTTCGTTTCACGAAGACGGCTCCATCGTTTTTATTGTGCGAACTGGAGCAGCTTATGGTTTAAAGGCTGGGCAAAGATACTGTTGAGGAGTCCAAAACAGGTACAGGGACGTACCCTGTACCTAAGGCCATTCCTGTATGGACGTGAGTAAAAGACCGTACGCGCCCTTGCTGCCCTGCGGATTGCTTGGCCGCCTGAAACGGGGGCGGGGGATGGCGCACCGCAAGTTGCGGCAGGCCATCCCCCGTGGTTCGGTTTGCGTAGACCCTGGAGAGTCTAAGGAACGATCGCCTGAGCTTCGTTGGAGTAGGCGCTTTCCGTACCGGTGCCGTCGACCGCGGTGGTCACGTAATAGTAGGTGGTGCCGCTCTGCACGCTGGTGTCGGAGTAACTGTCCGGCCCGACCATAGAGCTCACCAGCACATAACCGGTGCCACTGGTGGTCGAGCGGTACACGTTGTAGCCGACGATGGTGGAGTCGCTGTCATTCCAGTTGAGTTGCACGCTGTGCGTAGTCTGTTGCGCGACGCCGGTTCCAGAGAGGGCTACGGCCGCCGGCGAACCAGTGGCGTTGCTCACGATGGAGACGCTGCCGCTGTCGGTCTCGGAGCCCGTCGGCGTGTACAGCACGCTGAAGGTATCCGTCTGGCCCGCGGAGAGCGTCACCGCACCGGCGCCGCTCAGCGAGAAGTTTGTGCCGCCGATGCTGATGCCGGAGACTGTCACGTTGGCGTTTCCGGCGTTGGTTAGGGTGACGGACTTGGTGGACGTCGTTCCGGCGTTCACGCTGCCGAAGGTCAGGCTGTTGGTGCTGACCTGCAGGGTGGCCGTGGAGCTGGTGCTCGTGCCGTTGAGCGGCAAGCTGGCCGGGGAGTTGGCGGCGTTGCTGACGAGGGAGAGGCTGCCGGATACGGTGCCGGCGGCCTGCCCGACGAATTGCACGTTAAAGGTGCTGGCCTGGCCAGCGCCGATGGTCAGCGGCAGAGATAGTCCGGTGATGCTGAAGCCCGCGCCGGTTAGATTGGCTTGCGTAATCGTCAGGTTCGCGTTGCCGCTGTTGCTGAGCTGCACGGATTGCGAATTGGTCGCGCCGGTGACCACGTTGGTGAAGCTCACGCTGCCCGGGATAGCCGAAATGCTGGCTTGCGCGGCCGTGCCGGTTACGCTGACCGTCGAGGAAGCACCGTTGTTGACGATGGTGATCATACCGCTCAGCGAGCCAGCGGCCGTCGGGCTGTATTGCACGGTGAGAGTGGCAGTCTGTTGCGGGGCGAGCGTAAGCGGCGTGCTGATGCCGCTGGCCGTGAGGTACGAGCCGGCCACGCTCACCTGAGTGATGGTGGTGGCGCTGTTGCCCGCGTTCTTTACGGTCAAGCTCTGGTTGGCCGAGCTGCCGGCGTTCACCGTGCCGAAACTGACGCTGTTGGAGCTGAGTTGCAGCGTTTGGGTGGCGGCGATGCTTGTGCCGCTCAGCGCAACGGTGGCCGGAGAATTGGCGGCGTTGCTGATGAGCGAGACGCCGCCGGATACGGTGCCGGCAGCCTGCCCGACGAACTGCACGGTGAAGGAGCTGCTCTGGCCGGCGTTGATGGTCTGCGGCAGAGACAGGCCGGAGAGGCTGAAGCCCGTGCCCGTCAGGTTGGCTTGTGAGATCGTCAGGCTGCTGTTACCGGAGTTGATGATCTGCACCGACTGCGAGCTGCTGGCGCCGGTGATAACGTTGGAGAAGCTCAGGCTGCCTGGGGTAACCGCCAGGTTGCCCTGCACCGCTGCGCCGGTGACGCTGAGCGTTGTGGCCGGGCCTTGCGCGTTCGTCAGCGTAATCAATCCGTTCAAAGAACCGGCGGCGGCTGGGCTGTACTTCAGAGTCAGGGTGGCGGTCTGTGATGGCGCCAACGTCAGCGGAGCGCTGATGCCGGAGGCGGTCAGGTTTGCGCCCGCAACGCTAACCTGCGAAATCGTTGCCGGAGAGTTGCCGGTGTTGGTGACGGTGACCGTCTGATTGGCGGAGGTGCCGGCATTTACGTTGCCGAAAGCGACCGCAGCCGGACTCGCCGACAAGGTAGTCGTGCCGGCGACGCCGGTGCCGCTCACCGCGATCGTGGCCGGGGAGTTCAGGGCGTTGCTGCTGAGATTGATGCCGCCGGAGATGCTGCCGGCGCTCTCTGGTGCGAAGCGCACGTTAAAGGTGCTGCTCTGGCCGGCGGCGATAGTCAGCGGCGTCTTTAAGCCTAAGACCGAGAAGCCTACGCCCGTGCCGCTGAGCTGGCTGATGGTGAGGCTGGCCGAGCCTGCGTTGGTTATAGTGACCGTCTGATTGGCGGTGGCGCCGACATTTACGTTGCCGAAGGCAACCGCAGCCGGGCTGGCCGACAAGGAAGTCGAAGTCGTGTTGGCTACGCCGGTGCCGCTCACCGCGATGGTGGTCGGAGAGTTCGAGGCGTTGCTGCTGAGGTAGATGCTGCCGGAAACGTTGCCGGCGTTCTGCGGTGAGAAGTGCACGTTAAAGGTGCTGCTCTGGCCGGCCGCGATAGTCAGCGGAGCGGTTAAGCCGGAGACCGAGAAGCCTGGGCCGCCCGTGCCGCTGAGCTGGCTGATGGTGAGGTTGGCCGCGCCCGTGTTGGTGATGGTTACGGTTTGCAACTTCGATTGGCCGTCGAGGACATTGCCGAAACTCACGCTGGCCGGGGAGACGCTGATACCAACCGGAGCTGCCGTACCCGTGCCAACCACCGACATCACCGCAGGAGCAGCCGGGTCGTTGCTATTGATCGTGATGCTGCCGCTAACGGTTGCAGCGGAAGTCGGGGTGAAAACCACGGTCATGACCTTGGAAGAGCCTGCGCTGATTGTCACCGGGGTCGCGATGCCGGAGACGCTGAAGGGCGCGCCGTTGACGCTGATCATCGAGATGTTCAGGTCGGAGTTGCCGGTGTTCGAGAGCGTAACATTAGTGCTGGTCTTGCTCCCCACGGCCGCGCTGCCGGCGTCGAGGCTCGTCGGGCTGACCGCCAGTTGTGGTTCAGGCGTCGCGATGACCGCTGAGACGCCGATTTGCGCTGGAGCGATGTTGCCATTGGCAGCCTGGAAGGTCAGGGTGCCGGAGTCGTTGCCAGCGGCGGACCCTATGAAACCCACCACGAAGTTGGCCGTCTGCCCAGCGGTGAGGGTCAACGGAAAGTTCACGCCAGAGATCGTAAAGGCGTTGTTCGAGGACGCAATCTGCGCGATGACCACAGTGGTGCTGGCGGTGTTAGTGACGGAGGCGCTTTGCGAGATCTGCTTGCCTGCCACCACCTTACCGAAGTTCAAATTGGACGGCGAAAATTGCAGCGACACATGTTGCGATGCAACTGGTGCCTCGCCACTCATGTTGCCGACGCAACCGGCGGTAAACGTAACCGCAAAGAGTGCGGCCAGCAGGAGCGCCCAAGGTTGGATAACTCGTTTGGTTCGGCGGTTGCCGCGGCCTGCGATGTGGTTGCGGCTCGATAATTTGACGCTCATTTGTTCTTTCCCCCTGGCACTTGCAAGGACATAGTACTGAACGTACTAGGCACAGGCTACTGGTGGGGGGTTCATATTCGGGACAGGCGCGATTCCTGTCCGCCTGACCCATTCGCGGGGCCGGCCTTATCGTTGAACTCTTCTAATTTCCGTAAGTAGTTGATTAAAAACTAGTTAATCTTGGAAGGCGTTGCCCAAGTGGACACTTTCTCACTGGCTGTGAGACAAGTTGTAATCAGGGAGTGCTGTGGGAGTGAAACATCGCCGGGGCTGCGATGCTCCAAAGGGAATCGAGGAGCCTTCCGATGTTTGCGATTGCCTCGGGTCTAGTGGGAGTGGGCTTCTGAACCAGGCTGGTCAGGCGCTGCGGGACTCTTGCGGGAGACCAAGCCGGCCTCTCGTATCTTATAGATGAGGGAACGATAGCTAATCTTCAGGGCACGGGCAGTCTTGCGGCGGTTCCATTGATGGGCTCGGAGAGCCTCTAAGATGACGTTGCGCTCCATCTCCTTTATAGCGTTCTTGGCCAAATGCTTCAAAGGGACGGTCTCGAGGCCCGGCATTGAGGCCGTGAACGTGCCGCCGCGTTTCTGAGGTTTTTCTGCGGCGGCTGGCTCGGCGCCAATCACCACATAGCGGGCGATACAGTTGGAAAACTCGCGGATATTTCCGGGCCATTCCAGATTCTGTAGGTAGTCAAGCATTCCGGGAGGAAAGGGCTCGGCCGTCTTGCCAAACTGTTGCTCGTGATAACTGCGGAAGAAATCCGCCAGCGCAGGAATGTCCATGCGGCGCTCGCGCAAACCGGGAACGCGAAAACGCACCACATTAATACGATAAAAGAGGTCAGCGCGGAAATTGCCGCTGGCGATTTCCACCTCCAGGTCGCGATTCGTGGCGCACATGAGGCGGGCATCGACCCGGCGATCTTCGCGGGCACCAAGCCTCGAAAACGTGCCATCCTGCAGAAAATGCAGGATTTTGCTCTGCAGGGACATACTGAGATCTGCAATCTCGTCCAGAAAGAGAGTGCCCTTGTCGGCAAGCTCGACGCGCCCCGGTTTGCACTGGTTGGCTCCGGTGAAGGCTCCACGTTCATAGCCGAATAGCTCGCTCTCCAGTAGCGTGCCCGGAATGGCCGCGCAGTTCACCTTAACAAACGCCCCGGCGGCGTAGTGCGAGTTTGCGTGAATCCAGCGGGCCAGGGATTCCTTCCCGGTGCCACCTTCACCACATAGCAGCACGGGAATATTGGTGGTGCAGATTTTACGGGCCCGCTTTCGGATTTCCTGCATGACTGGGGAGCGCCCAAACAGGACGTCCTCCGGCGGCATCGCTGTCAAGCGATCAATAGCGTCAGTTTTGGACATCGCTTGTGTGGGCGCGGAAGCCATGGCGGTCGTGCGGAGTCCCCCTCGTTGCGATGGGTGGCTGCAAACGGCGGACCACTCCCTGAAGGCCCGGTTTCGTCCCCTCATGAAGGTCTTGCACAACGCTAACACCCTAAATTATCAGTGAATTGGCAGCAGGATAGAAAAACTCGTCCTAGTACTTCCGCGCAGCCTGGCCAGTGGTAGTTCGGACGGACAAGAGAAAAAGAATGCCTTTGCCACGGGAACCGTTTTCCGTCATCAATTAGTAACGTTTAGCGGAATACACGTCGGGGAGTCCATCTCAAACGGGCGGTTCACGGGCCAGGGCTCATTCGCCGCGCACAATATCGTACCGCTCGATCACCGCGGCGACTCCCAACCGATCCAACTCGTCTTCCTTGCGCTGTTCCACCCGCACCACCTTACCGGTCGCGCGCACCAGCACTTCCGCTCCGCGCGTGATTTCCCCCGGCAGGGTCAGAGTAATTTCCAATTCCGAGCCCGCCCGCAAGTCCTGATTAATCACGAAATACAAGCCCCGCGTGGAAATATCGCGTGTCTTGCCACTGGGAATATTCAGGATTTGCTGCTCCGCGAGACGAATCAGAATCGGCAAAGACAAGTCGTATCGACGAGCCGTACGTCTCTCCGCCATTACACCCATCCCCGTCACTCCCCGCGGCCAACACACCCGGCTGCGTCATGAACTTTAATTACAAGTGTAATAAAATTTTCTAGTTTTAATCCCTGCCTGCACTGACGGCGCGGTGCGCGTCACGACAACCCGGGGGACCTGGCCTTGCTAGCGGGGTAGAGGCACCCGCCATTCGATTTTAGCGATTCACCCTGGCAGGAACTCTATCGCGAGCGACGGAGGGTCGCAAGAGATAAGATTTTTGGCACATGGTGGCACGCGTTGACCTTCCGTGGCCCCGAGCTCGCCGCCGTTAGCTCCGCAGGGAAGTGGCCGCTCAACCGGTAAGTGGAAGACTCTTGCAACCTTTTGCCGCGTTTCGAGCAAGGGAGGTAAAATTACTCGGAACGCAGCACGCCCACCGCCGCAGCATCGTCCACTGGAGCAGCCGCAGCGCGACGGGTGCGGGTGGTGCCTAGGTTGAATTGCCGCATCTTATACAGCAGCGCCTTGTAGCTGATACCCAACATCTTGGCGGCGTCCTTGCGGCACCAACGGGTCTTTTCGAGGGCCGCGGCAATGGCCTCCATTTCCGCTTCGTCCTTCAGGCCCCGCACGAGCGCCTTCAGGCCTTGCTCACGCGGTGGGTTTACCGGTTCGTGGCGCGGAGAGGTTCGCTGGCGAGAAGCGGACATCTCGATGAGTTCCCGCAGGCTACCCTCGTCGTCCTCCAGAATCATGTAGCGCTTCACGAAGTTTTCGAGCTCGCGCAGGTTGCCGGGCCAGGGATAGTTGATGGCTGCCTCCAGCAGGTGCTTCGAGGGATTTTGCGGGGATTTGCCAAACTTTTCCGCGTACTTCTCCAGGAAATGGCGAAACAGCAGGGGAATTTCCGCAGTGCGTTCGCGCAGCGGCGGCACCACGATGGAAAGCACGTTTAGGCGGTAATACAGGTCTTCGCGGAAGCGCCCATCCTTCATGGCTTCCTGCACATCCACGTTCGTGGCGGCGAGCACCCGTACGTCGGTATCGATCAAATTGCGGCCGCCGAGCCGCGAGTATTGGTGGTCCTGCAGGACATGCAGCAACTTTGCTTGCAGGTGCGTGCTCATCTCGGCGATTTCGTCCAGAAAGATCGTGCCCTTGTTGGCCAACTCAAACTTGCCGGGCTTGGCGCGTACCGCTCCCGTGAAGGCCCCCTGTTCAAAGCCAAACAGTTCTGATTCAAGCAATTCACCCGGCAGCGCGGCGCAGTTCACTTTAATGAAGGGCTGGTTGCGCCGCTTCGAGCGCAGGTGAATCATGCGCGACACAACTTCCTTGCCTACGCCACTCTCGCCGCAAATAAACACCGGGACGTCCACCGGCGCGATTTGCAGGATTTGTTGGCGAATGCGCACCATCTGCGGACTCGCGGCCAGGAAGCTCAGGTCCTCGGTCACCTGATCGCAATAGTCCCGCAGCGCCTGATTCTCTGTGGCCATCTCTTTCTTTTGCCGCGATTTGAGCATAGCGGCGTCTAATTCCGTCTTTTCAAAGGGTTTGGTGAGATAGTCGTGCGCTCCCAGACGGATCGCTTCCACCACCGTCCCGACTTCATTGGAGCAGGAGAGCATGATGACGTTGAGCGTGCGGTCCACCTGCATCAGTTCTTTCAGGGTGTCCAACCCGTTGAGTTCGGGCATCAGCACGTCCAGGATGACGAAATCGGGGCGCTGGCCAGAGTTCACTTTCTCAATCGCTTCCCGGCCGCTGCTCACTGTTTGTACGTCATAGCCATCCACTTCCAGCAACGTTTGCAAATACTTGCGAATGCTCGGCTCGTCGTCGACTACCAGAATCTTATCTTTCACTGCCATTGCGGTCTTCCTTTCGCTTCACAGAACTCATCGAATAACTTCGCAAAAAAATCAACCCTGGTCCATGGGCAATAAGAACGTAAATTTGCTGCCCGTCTGCGGCTCGCTCTCCACCCAGATCTTGCCGCGATGCGCCTGGATCAGCCGCTTGGCGATGGCCAGCCCCAGGCCCATGCCGGAAGTGTTGCGGTCCACGCGCACGAAATCCTCAAAAATCTCCTGATGATGCTCTGCGGGAATGCCCGGTCCGGAATCCGAAACGCTCACTTCCACGCTGTTCGGTCGCGGCAGACGGAATCGGCGGCGTTCCGTCGAGGGCGAAGCCGCTGCCACCCGCCGTTCCCAAAAATGCGGTCCGGCGCACAGTGTTACGCACCCGCCCGCCGGCGTGTGCTTGAGCGAATTGTCCAGTAAATTGGCAGCCGCTTGCTGCACCTTTTGGTAATCAAAACGGAACGAGGGAATCGAGGGATCGAAGGTCGCTTCCAGGCGCACGCCTTTGCGTTGAAAGGCTTCGGACCAGCGCTTGGTAAGTTCTTCGAGGCAATCGCGTAAGTCGTTGTCGCGCAGTTGCAGCACTAGCTTGCCGCTCTCCAGCGCCGAATAGTTCAGGAACATGGACACCAAGCGCACCAGACGCTCGCAACTGTCTTTCGATTCCTCCAGAATGTCTTTTTGCTTCTCCGTCAATTTTCCGAGTGAGCCGGTCAACAGCAAATCATAATAGCCTTTGATGACCGCCAGTGGAGTCTTCAGTTCGTGCGCCGCCGACGCCAGAAACACCGTCTTCTGGCGGTTTACTTCCTGCAGCTTCAAATACGCAGCCAGCAGGTTGCGGTAGGTTATCTCACGTTCCTGTAGCAGTTCCTGCACCGTGGGATGCGTACCGGAGCTCGCGCCGCCCTCGGATACACCGGGCTGCGGCGACAATTGCACGGCCAGCCAGTCGGACTCCGCCATCCAGGTGATGCGCGCGCGAAATTTTGCCGCGCCTAGCTCCAGGATCATTTTCACTTCGTGCTGCCCACCCTCGATCTGGCTGAACACCTCGCTTGGCTCCACGCACAAGACTTCGGCGAAGAGGTTGACCCGCAATGGTTCCGCAAACCCGCGGTTGGTCAGGTGTTTGCGCGCCGAGCGATTCGCCAACAGGATGGTGCCTTTGCGGTCCGCAACCAGGTATGACTCCTCAACGGAATCCACCAAGCCTTGTACCAGTTCGATGGGCAGGGAAAGCCCCTCAGGGCGTTCTGCGGAAGTGGCACTCAAAATGAGACGATCCTTTCAGACCAAGGAGCTGCAGCCGAAGGCCGCTCACTCGAAGGGAGCGCCCGGCAAAAGTGGTAAATGTTTTCCATTGCCCCATGCGATGCTCGCAAAGGCACCGTCCACTGTCAATGGGAAAGGAGTTTCATTTGCACAATTGGGGAAACGAACTAGACACACCCGCACGCTAGAAAGCATCGCGAGGCTGGTGACGTACATCCACTCCATTAAGGGTATATGGCTCTGGAGTTTACAAGGCATGAACAATTTGCTGTGTGGCATTCTGAATGCTTCACTCCGTACTAGTTCCCTAGTACTATGAGAGACCGTGTGGAAACCCAACTTTTGAAGGAAGGCCAGCGCTTGGACTATTCCCCAACCCGCCGCTCGCCTAGAATCCGGCTGCAAGTACCTGTCTTTTTGCGCGCCACCGACCTCTCGGGAGCCGAATTTGTGGAGTTGACCAAGACGCTCAATATTAGCGCCACGGGCGCTTGCATAGCCTCGGCGCATGTCCTGCGACCTGACCAGCTGGTGCATTTGACCATTCCGGCCCCCTCTCCATCCCCCTCAAGCGTGATCCCCAGTGAAACACCCCCCATCTCCGCCAGGGTGTTGCGTCAGGACGCCGCAGGGGATATGCGCCTTTTTGGGCTGGAATTCCTCCGGCCTCTTGAGTAAATTGCTGCCATCTTTAAGGTATTCTTAGTCCCTTACGCTTGCTTTAGCCAAGAGTTGGGCGTGCCTGTTTCTTTCTAAGATTTCCGTTATTTTTCATTAAGTCTATACATTTAAACGAGATAGCAAAATTTCGGCTGGGCGATTCCACTAAAAAGAGGGCTCCCCCGCATCGCCGGATTGGACTTCCGCTTGCTCCTAGTGCTGCCGAGAAAGCTCCTATGCTTCCCCAACCCCCGCGGGGATAGGCGAAATCAGGTATAAATCGCACATGCTTAGCCCAGGCGTCCCAGCGCCCTCGAGCTTGCCGACAGAAGACTCCTATCTCGAGCTCCTGGCCGATACTCTCAGCGGCCTCGAAATCGGGGCGCGGGGCCAATTCCTACAGCGCTACTTTCACGGGATCACTCATCTTGAGTTGCTGGAGAGTCAATGCGTGCAGTTGTGGGACGAAATTCTGCTGCGCCGCCGCGAACTCAGCGAATG
>PMOV01000385.1 GCA_003161195.1 Acidobacteriota bacterium
GCCGTGATGATGACCTTCGTCAACATGGACTCGACCGGGCTTACCATTCTGCCCACGCATCGCGTGGTCCATGGGCTGGAGAATTTTTCGGTGGAGAATTTTCTTGCGCAAGCGGGCGAATTCTTTGCGGTAACAACTTTGCCCGCGGATGCAAGCGCGGCAAGTTTGCTGGCAGCAGAAGAAAAAAACTACAAGGATGCCAGCCGCTTGGTTGTCGTCACCGCGAATGCGAATCATCTGCTGGTTTCACGCGCGGAAAAAATTGCCGAGGCGCTGCCGCAGATGAGCGAACGCCAAAGAAAACTCGACGTCGCCCAACTGCACGGCATCTTGCTGGAAAAAGTCCTCGGACTGACGCAGGAATCCATCGCCCAACAAACCCATCTGCATTATGTCCGCGACGCGGAGGAGGCAACCAGCGCAGTGCGCAACGGCCACGCGCAGATTGCGTTCCTGATGCAGCCCGCTTCGCTCGATCAGTTGCGCGACGTGGCCTTCGCCGGCGAAGTCATGCCGCAAAAGAGCACCGACTTTTATCCCAAACTGCTGAGCGGTCTTGCGATTTATGCGCTGGATTAGCGCCTCAGTCCTGCTGGCATCCTTAACACTCGGATGCCCCATTCTACGGACGGGTTCATCGTCCCTAGGGTGGGGCGGCATGAAGCGTCAATCTATTGCGCTGGTGTCGCGCTACTGTCCGGCTGGTCGGCTTTCTTATGCCCAGTGAACGGCACATGGAACGGCATCTCGCTCTTCTTCTCCCCAGCCTTGAGCGGCGCGGCCTGCTCGCGCACCACCGTGCGCTGCGAGTTCACGCACTGCCAGGTGTCGCGCACCCGCTGGTAAACATGCGTAAAGATGCCGCGCTCTTCCTCCGCCTTGTCTCCCGCTTTGCGTCGCAGCGTGTAGGTGCCCTGCGCGATGGCCGTCTCGCCCAGCACGCGGATGCTGGTCAGCGTCTCGTCATAACTCAGCACGGAATAATCCGCCGCAAACAAGTGCGCGATCTGCTGGTTCTTGGTGGTCACGTCGCCGCCGGCGGAGATGTCAACATAATCCGGCGCCAGCGCCAGGTCCAGCGCGTACTGGTCTTTCTTCACCAGCGCTTGCGCCCAGTTAGTCTCAGTCTGGCGGATTTTAGCGGTGTCAGGTGAGTCGGCGGCGTTCGCGTCTTGCGCGTGCAGCGCAAAACACGGCGCCGATATGAGGGCGCCGATCCAAAGGATGCAAATTTTCTGCATGGTTCCAGTGTAGTGGCTCGCCCATGCCGCCACGCGCGCGCAACTATTTCCCCGAACTGCACTCTAAGTAACTGAAGCATGATTCACAGGGCGGCATCCCCGATACCACCAGGAGCCGCACCGCTTGGGGGTTGGAAAATGAAAGCGATCAAAGCACTTCTACTGGCAGCAGCAATCATGGTTCCTCTCATCGCTGTGCAGCCACAGGCGCAAGCGCAAGTGGCGGTCGGCGTGGGCGTCGCACCGGGCTATGCGTATGGGCCTCCCGTTTGCAGCTACGGCTACTATGACTACGCTCCGTACGCCTGCGCGCCTTACGGCTTCTACGGCCCTAGCTGGTTCTCCGGAGGCGTCTTCATCGGCGCCGGCCCGTGGTTCCACGGTCGCGGCTTCTACGGTGGCCCCGGCTTCTACGGACGCGGCGGCTACTACGGCCGTGGTGGTTACTACGGTCGTGGCGGCTACGCTGGACGCGGCGTTAATCCCGGCGGACCGATCGTTCGCGGCGGTGGTTACGCACGCGGTTACGCAGGCGGCGGCTACGCGCGCGGCGGTGGTGGATACGCTCGCGGTGGAAACGGTGGCGGCTACGCACGCGGTGGAGGAGGTTACTCGCACGGCGGCGGTGGTGGCCACGGAGGCGGCGGACATGGCGGTGGACACCGCTAAATCTCGTCGCTGAGCACACACGCTCAACGACAATCGCAAACGGCCGGTAGCCCCCCGCTACCGGCCGTTTCTTTTTTATCCACAGCCCTCGCACCCTCGCCGCCGAATATTCCCACTTCATTCATCCTCTATTCACACAGCTCACGTAAACCCTATGCGACTGTTGCGGACCATCGAGGCAGATTGGGGCCTGCCTCTGACGCAACGAAGTGCGTGGCGCGCTCTCGAGCGCATCCCACACGCCTGACTGAAAAAGTTAGACATTCAAATAAATGCAAATGGAGAGAGCATGAATATTCAATTGCCGGTGACGCAGCCAATCGGAAGAAATCGAACCGGGCGGCCACACATCCTGTCTATGCTTCGATTCGCCATCCTCGCACTCGCAGTCAGCGTCGCGGCTTTGCCGGCGCATGCGCAATCCGAAACAGCCGAAGTCCTGGGGACCGTTCGCGACTCCACCGGCGCTCTGGTCACAGGCGCGGACGTTACGCTCAGTAACCAGGGCACCGGCATTCAGCAGAAAACCTCGTCGGATGACAAGGGCGATTACGACTTTCTGAACGTAGCGGTCGGCCAGTATCAGCTCGCCGCCGAACACGACGGTTTTTCCAAATTCACCACCGACGTTCGCGTCGATGTCGATACCCGCCAGCGCGTTCGTGTCGCGCTGCAAGTGGGCGCAACCTCCGCGACCGTCGTGGTCACCGGCGCGGCCGTTCCTCTAGACACCGACTCGAGCGACCGCGGCCAGGTCATCAGCACCGCGGCCGTCGCCGAACTTCCGCTCATCGGCCGCAATTACGCCGATTTGGCGCTGCTCTCCACCAACGCCATCAAATCTCCGATCGCGATCTCGTTCGGGCCGACCGGCACGCCGCGCGAGGGCGCCTTCAACATCAACGGTATGCGCAGCACCTACAACACTTTTCTGCTCGACGGAGAGGACAACAACGCCTACTCCACCAGTAACCAGGGCTATTCCGCGCAGGTCGTGCAGCCTTCGCCCGACGCCATCGCCGAATTCAAAGTGATCACCAGCAATTACAGCGCTGAGTATGGCCGCGTCGGCGGCGCCGTCGTAGACGCCATCATGAGATCCGGAACCAACCAGTTTCATGGCAGCGTGTATGAGTTCGTGCGCAACACCGTATTGAACGCCACCGGCTTTCTCTTCAGCCCCGCTCCGAAGAATCCCCTGGAAAGAAACGTGTACGGAGGTTCCGTCGGCGGACCCCTCC
>PMOV01000312.1:0-407 GCA_003161195.1 Acidobacteriota bacterium
AGCCGCGCAGGAGACTGGCGCAAAACGGAGAAGGAAATGACAACCGCAGCGAATTACCAGGAACTCGAAAAGCGCATTGCCGCAGCGATCCAGCCGGCGCGGCGTGCGGTGGCAGTTTCCTTTTTGGAACAGGTACCCGCAGGAGTAGAGAAATTTGATGGCACCGAACCATCGAGTTGCAGCTTCTGGAGACTGGCGGCCGCGGGCAAGGTGTTCTATACGTTGCCGGAAAACCACTTCAATTGTGCCGTCGGTGCATATACCCACAACATCGCGCTGTCGCCGGAACGGGAAAAAGAGACCGAGCAGACGCTTAAGTTTATGTTCGACCTGGGGTACGTGAAACCGGAAGAAGTGCCGCAGATTCCGCGGCTTGCGCAGACTCCGGTGGCGATTGTGTATGCGCC
>PMOV01000312.1:432-3073 GCA_003161195.1 Acidobacteriota bacterium
GAAGACGAGATGTACTTCGTGCTGCGGGGACAGGATTTACCTGCGGTGGCCGATGCCCTCACGACGATCACCTCCGCAAACAGCGCCTTACAGCAATACGCGACGGGGCGGCGCAGCGAACTGGCCAGCGTTTAGCCGCCTATCCTCCTTTCTGACGCCTTTCCGCATCTGAGTTTGACCGCGCGCAGCGGATAGATGCGCGCGAACGAAATGCCTACGATGCGTGTGAAGCGGACTAGAACCTTGGCTGCGCTTCCATTTTTGACATCGAGGCGAATCCCATGTCTTCCTTCCAGGTGCAGGCGATACCAACAAAAATTGCAGAGTTAGTGCGAGCCACTATGCGTTCCCCGGGGTACGGGCATCCGGCGCACAAAGAGCTGGCTACCGGATATGGACCGTGCCGGCATTGCCTGCGGACGTTTCATATTGGGCAGGAGGAGCGAATTCTTTTTACGTATGATCCGTTTTTTGACTTGGGGGTGAGCGCGTTGCCCGGGCCGATTTTTGTGCATGCGGAGGAATGCTCGAGGTATGCGGAGGATGGCGGATTTCCCGAGGATTTGCGGGCGCACGAATTGACGCTGGATGTTTATGGCGACGGGCGGCGATTGATTGCGGAGGAGCATGTCGACCACAGAAGTCTGGATTCGAAGATCGAGGGTTTTCTCGATTCGGCGGACGTGAAGTATGTGCACGTGCGGGATAAGCAGGCGGGTTGTTACGACTTACGGATTGAGCGGGCGATGCGGGCGATTTGAGTTACGCACCAAAACATTGTAAACGGATCGGTACGGGCGAGCTGGGCCGTAGCATGCTACTCCCCTACAAAGGCCAAGCGCCCGCCCAGCAAGGCGAATTTACAGGGTGGCCAGGTCAGCGTAGAAGTGGGCTATGGATTTTATGCCACCGAAATAATTTTCGAGGGCGATGTGTTCGTCGGGAGCGTGGGCGTTTTCGTCCGGCAAGCCGAAGCCGATGAGGACGCAGGGGACTTGGAAGGTGTCGTGCATCTGGGTGACGAAGGGGATGGAGCCGCCCTCGCGGATGAACACGGCGCGTTTTCCAAAGCCCTTTTCGAGGGCGCTCTGTGCTTTTTTGAAAATCGGCGCCTGAAACGAAGCGGACCACGGTTTCCCGGTGCTTAGAACTTCGAATTTGCAGTGGACGCTCTTGGGCAGCAGTTTCCTAACGTGTTTTTCCACTAGCTTGGCGATTTTGTGGGGGTCCTGATGGGGGACTAGGCGCGTGGAAAATTTGGCGTGGGCTTTCGAGGGAATTACGGTCTTGGCACCTTCCCCCTGGTAGCCGCCCCACATACCGTTGATCTCGAGAGTTGGGCGGGTCCACAGACGCTCGACGGTGGAGAAGCCTTTTTCACCATCGTAGCCAGCGGCGCCCACGGCGCGTTCAAAATCTTTCTTTTTCCAGGGCAGGGAATTCAAAGCTTTGCGCTCGGCCGCAGACAGTTTGACCACGCCATCGTAAAAGCCGGGGATGGCGATGCGAAAATTCTTGTCATGCAGCTTGGCGAAGAGCTCCGAGAGGATGGTTAGCGGATTCGGTACGGCGCCGCCGTAAACTCCGGAGTGCAAGTCGCGGACGGGACCGGTCAGTTCGATCTGATAATAATTCAGCCCACGCAATCCATAGGTGATGGAGGGAACGCCCTTGGCGAGCATGGACGTATCGGAAACAACCAAGGCGTCGGCTTTGAGTTTCTCACGATTTTTCTGCACGTAATCCCAGAGACTAACGCTGCCAACTTCTTCCTCACCTTCAATTAGAACCTTGACATTGATTCCCAGGCCACCATTCATGGCCCGCAGCGATTCGAAAGCTTTGAGGTGGATATGTACCTGGCCTTTGTCGTCGGCCGTGCCGCGGGCGAAGAGATTGCCGTCGCGGACGGTGGGCTCGAAGGCCGGAGTGGTCCAGAGATCGAGGGGCTCGGCGGGCTGCACATCGTAATGCCCGTAAAAAAGAATGGTGGGCTTGCCGGGGGCTTCGAGAGATTCCGCGTAAACGAGCGGGTGCAGGCCGGTAGGAATGATTTCAACCGATTTAAAGCCCGCTTTCGCGAGATTGTCGGCCACCCAACGAGCGGCACGTTCGACGTCGGGTTTGTGTTCACTCTTGGCGCTAACACTGGGAATGCGCAGAAACTCGCACAGTTCGGCGAGGTGTTGGTCGCGTTGAGCGTCGATGCGTTCCGCAAGATTCATATGAGGCCCTATGAAGAATGGTCCTTTCTAATAAGTACGCGTATAAGTACGAAATGCTTGTCCCGAATGTTGCGGCCGCGCGGTATGAAGAGAGGCGATGATGAAAACTTGGCCGCCTTAACGATTCTATGATTGACGGCGGAGTTGCACAAGCGAGCGGTGCGGAATCGAAGGTTGTAGTTGTGGAACACCTGTCCGGAGGGGCAATTGACGCGGTTGTAGCGCGGGTTTCACGATGACTGTATGAGCCTCGCACTCGAAGCCACGCCCCGGCGCAGTACCCGCGTATTTCATAAGATGCGGTTGCAAGTGAAAGGCCGCAGCCACAGCGGGCGCAAATTCACGGAGACCTGCCAGACGATGGTGGTGAACGCGCATGGCGGCCTGCTGCTGCTGAAGCAGGAAGTGGATGCGGG
>PMOV01000179.1 GCA_003161195.1 Acidobacteriota bacterium
CCAAGCCGCGCGGCATCGGCACAGACGGCCGCCACGGCGCGGCGGGCGAGCAACACACCGCTAGCGGGCTCAAAAATCGCGAAGCTTACGCCCTCCAGATTGATTTGCGGATACTGCCGCGCGAGTTCGTCGTGCCCCAGCACACCATGCGGCACGCCGCACCGCCTCAGCGTCTCTTGCGTTTGCTGCTCGCGCGGCCCCCAATCGTGCGCCAGCCACAGCACTCCGGTCTCGCGAAAGAGCGGTTGTCCCGTCGCCGCGAACAACTCTTTCCATTTCTTCAGAGAACGCTGCGACCAGCGCGTGTACAGCTCGTCGCCGCCATACCCCATGCGGATGATGCGCGATTCCCCGCCGGAGCTGGCCCGCGAATGCGCCGGGCCGTAAGCGTCCACCAGCAGCACGCGCTGTCCCCGTTTTGCAAGATGCCAGGCGGTCCAGGAGCCGAAGACACCAGCGCCCACCACCGCCACATCGTAGGCTGCCGCGCCGCTCATCCGGGGTTACTCATTGGGGTTACCCATCGCAGTCGCGTCCGTCGTCATGCGAATNNATTTCTGAAATTCCTTTTCCAGCGTTTTGGCCCAATGCGCCAAACCTTTCAGCGAATCCGCGTGCGTGGGGTCCAGATGCAGCGGCGTCACCGAAACATGCCCGGCAAAGATGGCCGCGTAGTCCGTGTCCGGCGCCACATCTTTATCTATTTTTTGCTCGAACAGCCAGAAGTAACTGCGGCCGCGCGGATCTTTGCCTTCGCTGAGCTGATTGCGCGTGATCTTCTTGGATTGCCGCGTCAGGCGCACCCCGCCGGTCCACGGCTGCGGGACGTTGATGCTGAGCAGCACCTGATCGGGCAAGCCATGTTCTAGAATAAGCGCGGCGGCGGAGCGCGCAATACGCGCGGCGTCCGCGAATTTCGCGCCCTTGGCTTTTGAACACAGCGACATGGCCAGCGACGGAATGTGGTGCAGCGCAGACTCGCGCGCCGCTCCCACGGTCCCGGAGTAATAAATATTCTCGCCCAGGTTCGCGCCGGCGTTGATGCCAGAGATGACCAGGTCGGGCTTTTCCGCCAGCAGTTTGTGCAGCGCCACGATCACGCAGTCGGCGGGCGTGCCGTCGATGGCCCACTGCCGCTCGGCAATGGCGTTGCAAACGATGGGCTGGCGCAGCGTCAGAGACTGCGCGGCGCCGCTCTGTTCCGTGCTGGGCGCCACGATGCTGATCGTCGCGAAGTCCGCAAGAGCTTCCGCCAAGGCAAGCAGGCCGGGGGCTTGGTAACCATCGTCATTGGTCAGCAGAATATGCGTCATGGAGTGTGCATAGGATTATACCTTGCGCGCTCGGCCCGCGCGGCGCGGCAGGGTATACACAGACCGGGTCAAACAAGGTCCAGTGGAAACAAGCTGTCGCCCGACGCGAAAGGGATAGCATCCAAGGGCCATCTGGGAGCTAGTTCATCCAAGAAGGAGACGCAAACCCATGATTTACGAGCAGCGTTTATATCACGTCATGCCAGGGCGCTTGCCGGATTTGCTAAAGCGCTTTGCCGGGGTGACCGTGCCCATCTGGCATCGCCTCGGAATCCGCCCATTCGCGTTCTGGACTTTTGAAATAGGCGGCTCCAACCACGATTTGCTCTATATGCTCGCCTGGGAATCCATGGCCGAGCGCGAGCAAAAATGGCCGGTATTCCTGGCCGACGCGGAATGGCACACCAAACGCGCGGAAAGCGAACGCAACGGCGAGCTGGTCAAGTCCATCCACAATGCGTTCCTGAAGCCCACGGCATTCTCGGCCGTGAAATAAACTTTTTGAAAGAAAAAGGAATGGTCGGGGCGATTGGATTTGAACCAACGACCTCCTGGTCCCGAACCAGGCGCGCTAGCCAGGCTGCGCTACGCCCCGACGGAGCAACTCAGCCTGCCAAGCAGTCTGAGCGAGAACACTAGATTAGCACACGCAGTTAGGGTGCGCCACGGGCGTCGCGGGCGGAATCGAAGTGACTCCCACTCCTTCGAACGAACTGCTCGCCGCCTTAGAAGCTCAGGCGCAGGGAAACTTCGATACGCCGTGGCCCCGTCAGAACGCTTTCGTAGTTACCGAAGGCCGACCCGCTATCGATGGCCGCATTCCCGTTATAAGTAACGGACCCTACGTCGAAGCGCACGGAGTTGGTGACGTTGTATGCGTCAAAACCGAAGGCCAGCTTAACTCGTTCGGTGAGTTCCCAGCTCTTGCGCACGGCCGCATCAATATCGAAGTAGCCGGGTCCGCGCAGATTGTTGCGGGCGCCAGATTCACCCGGAAAGGGATAATCGAACGAATTCACGGCGTTGCCGGTTCCCCCGGTCGCGCCTACGAACACGTTGGGGTTGCAAGTGCCGCTGGAACAATTATTTCCGACGCCCGTGGCGGGCTTGGGGCCGGTGAGTACAGCTTGTCCGGTTAAGTCCCAGTTCGTTGGAAATTGAAATCCGTTGGACACGGAAAAAGGCAATCCGCTCGTCCAGCGGTAAAGCCCGGATAGAGTCCATCCCCCCAGAATCGCGTTTACGAAAGCGTTCGAGCCCGCGCCCCACTTCTGCCCGTGTCCATAGGGCAGCTCGTAAACCCAGTTCGAGTTTATCTGGTGCGTCATGTCGTAATCCGAAACCGCGCGATTCTGGCTTGGCTGGAAGGCATTGATGATCTGGCTGGCAAAGCCAAAGCCTTCATTCAGGCTGATGCGTTCGGCGTTCGAGCCTTCATCAATCGACTTCGAATACGTGTAGTTGAAATCCCACGTCAGGCCGTGCGTGATGTGGTGGCGCAGCATGAATTGCCCGGCGTTGTAATTACTGCGTCCAATCGAGCTCCAGGCGTACAGGGAAGCAAATTGGTTCTGNNCCGCCCAGGTCCCAGACCGCCAGCGGCGTGGTCTCGTTGTAGCTGCCACCGCAGAAGAGCGAGTACGCCGCGACGAGCGGATTGGTGGTGCTGGTCGGAGAAGCAGCGTCCAGGCAACCGCCGATTGCCGAGATATTGTACGCGCCGCCCGGCTGCAACGGCTGCAGGATGTCCGTCCAATACTGTTTAATGTTGGCGGGAACGTTGGGATTGGCAGCGAACTGCTCCACGGATTCGCCGGTACGATAGATCTTGGCAAGCGCCGTGACCGCCTGGAAATAGCTTACGCCCGTCTTGGGGTCATAGAGATTTAGTGGTTGTGCCAGATCGCGCTCCTGCAGCAATCGACGGCCGAGACGGTTCACGTACGCCACTTCCAGCGTGAAACCGTGCCCGAGTTCGCGCGTGTACGAAAGATCGAAGCCATACGCGTAGGGCGTCTTGAGTTTGTCGTCCAGCCCCCAATAGATCAGGAAGTTGTTTCCCGGAGTGACCGGAAAGCCCGGCGTCGGAGGCGGATAAGCCAAGGAAGCGGGCAGATCGTTAATTCCCGTATAGCGCGGCGCGCTGTCCAGCGAAACCGTTCCCGGAGGCTGCGTACCGGTGGTAACAAAACCGAACGAGCCGTTGCGGTCAAACGTGTTGGCAATGCCCTCGCCGAAGTGGTCATAGTAAATACCGGCGCCCATACGGATGGAACTCTTGCCAGGTCCGCCGAACAGGCTCCCCAAAAGACCGTCGCTGAACCCCGGAGAGTACGCCAGCGACCAGCGCGGCGCCAAGTCTTTGTAATCCCAGCCCCAATAGCTGGGTTTGCCGTTCGCGTTGCCAGCCAAATCAAAACTGAAATTGGGAGAATACGAGATACCTTGGAGCATATCCGTCATGCGCGTCTCGAAGAACTGGTTCAAGCTGATGTTGGGGGTGACTTCGTTGCCGTTGGTTTCATACGGTGGCTGCAGAAGCGAATACCGCAGCCCGTAGGTCATCGTGACGTTTGGCTTTATGCGCCAGGCGTCGGCCGCATAAAATTCCACTTCGTTGGTTCGGAAGTGGCGAGGAACAAACGCGCCCTGCGGCTGGAAAACCCCGTTCTTATTCTGGACGTAGGTGTTATCTTCCTCGGTTAGTATGCCGGCGAGAGCAATCGCCGGATAGTCGTAAGCGTTGGCCGCGCTACTGGCCACGGCCGGGAAGCCGAACGCTGCGGGGTCAAAACTACCTCCTTGATTGGCAATGCCCGTTGGAATGAGGAACCCGGTGTTGGTCAGGGCGTCACTGAAAGAGTCCGCGTCGGAATTGCGGATGTTGTCCACTCGGCGGTAGTTCACGCCAAAGCTCAACGTATGCGTGCCTTTGATCAACGTGAAATCGTCGGTGAAATTGTGCACCGGGACGACGACGTTGGTGCTGCGCGTGTAACCGGTAGGCGTATCCAAACCTCGCAGCGTTACCGCCGGTTGCGTGGAAATCCCATTGTTGCCGACGCCCTGCCGAATAAACCCGTAGTGGAAGTTATTTATTTTTGTCGGGCTAATGGTCCAGGTGTATCCGGTAATGATGCCCTTCGAGTTGTTGGTGTTTACGTAGTTGGGCGCCTGCCCGGGAAACTGTTCCACGTCATCCTGGTGATCGTTCTGCAGGCCCAGGCGGGCGAAAAGACGTTGCGTGCCGCTGTTGTTCAGGTTGTAATCGAATTTGAGGATATAGGTGTCCTGCTTTAGCGGCGAAGGCGAGGAAAAAGTGTACGCCTG
>PMOV01000251.1:0-5193 GCA_003161195.1 Acidobacteriota bacterium
GCGCGAGCTTCCACGAGCACCGGGCCGGTGTAATCCTGAGCATTGGGCGCGGCGCGCAGGGCCATTAACTCGGTGCCGGCGACATTCAGCGCCGCCTTCACCTTATCCACCGCGGGCAGATCGGCGGCCTTGGCGACGTACGTCGAGTAGTAGTTGTTCAGGGGCACGCCGTCCGGGGCCAGCGTATTCAGCGCCGCTTCGATGGAAGCGTAGGCGCGCGTGGTGCGAATTTCCGTGCNNGCTCCAGTCGGGCGCGACCAGCGGCTCGATGATGTGCAGCGGCGCGGCTTGCGAAAAGTCGTCGATGTCCGTTTGGCGGGCCAGGCTCGCCAGGTAGGCTTCCTTGCGCGAATAGGTTTCGGCGGCTTCCTTGAAGGCCTGGTCCGTGGCGATCCACAGGTCCTGCCGGAGAGAGTTGTAATCGCGGTCGATGCCCACGGAACCGGTGGGACCGATGAAGCCGCGGAAGCCATCTTCGCTGACGAAGTTCGAGCTGTCGCGCTTGTAGTCGCCAACGCGAGCGGCCACGTCCATGAAGCGTGTGCGCGTGTGCGTGCTGGACATGAGCGCGCCGAAATCGCCGACGATTTCGCGCACGTCAAGATCCAGAAGGCGGTATTCGATGTAAAAGGGTTTTACCGGTTGGGCCACGCCGGGAATATCAAGCGACAGGCGAGATTTGGAGCGATTCATTTCGTCGCGCATGGCGCTGAGGGTATGGTCGTTGTCCTGCGCGTCTTGCGCAGCAGCGGCGGCGCTGCTGCACAGAGCGCCGACGGTGCCGGCGATGAAAAGGATACAGAGCAGGCGAAGGGCACCGATCCTCGAGTTCATTGGTTTTGTTGATTTCACAGAGCGCCTCCCGTCTTCCCGGCCGCGATGGGAGCCTGCGGATCGTGCGCCGGAGCGGGCAGTATCGGCGGACGATCGGTCGAGCTTTCCTTCTTCTGCACCTCGAGCTCGCTGGTGAGGATGGCGGGTGACGCGGCGGAAACGGGTACGGAGCCGGACTCCGCGCCGCAGTAGCCGTTAAAAACTTCCGGCGTATCGCCGGTGGCCACGATCTTGGTGAGGGCCGCGAGCGGCGTGCCCACGATATCGACGCCGCGCACCAGTTGGTCGGGGCGGCCATCGGCGTAGACCTTGTACACAACCAGTGGCAAAACCTGAAAGGCTTGCGGCTGCCCGCGACCGGTGAACGTGAAGCCGCCCGCAATATCGTCGATGAGCAGGCCGTAGGGCTTCCCCTGTTGTTTGATGAGCTCGATGAATTTCGCCCGCAGCTGGTCATTGGTGAGCGTCTTGCTGCTCTCGACGATCAGATTGCCCTGGCGCGAAACTGGGGTGGCGCCGAGCTGCCGGCGGCCGTGACCGTTGGACGTGGGAAAGCCGAGCAGCGGCGAGCGCGACATTTCAAAAGCTTTTAGCACACCGTGGTCCACCAGGGTGACGGACTGCGCGGGCACACCTTCATCATCAAATTGGTAGTAGCCGAGGAGATCCTGCGAGCCCAGTTTCTTGCGCGTGGTGTCGTCGACAACGGTCAGGAAGCTCGGCAGGATGGGTTCGCCCACTTTTTTGGCGAAGGTCTGGCCCTCGCTGGCGTCTTTCTGGCGATGCCCTTCGGCGCGATGGCCAAAGACTTCGTGGAAGAAGACCGCGGCGGCGCGTCCGGTGAGCAGAGCCGGGCCAACGCTGGGTTCATTGAGCGGGGCGGCGACCAGGCCTTCGAGCTCCTTGCGCATGGTCCCTTCCGCGGCGTAGACGGCTTTATCGTCGGGCGCGTCGCTCGGGTTCACCCAATCGAAATTGTAGTAACGGTCCAGATCCATGCCGTCGGGAGCTTTGCCCTGGATGAACAGCTCGAGGCGATAGCGAATCTGCCCGAACTGCAGCTGCGTGCCTTCGCTATTGACCTGAAAATCGTTGTCCGCTTGCGCGGTGAAGGTGACGATGGAATTGATCACCGCCGCGGAATCGCGGAACGAGGCGGTGTAGGCGCGCACTTTGGCTTCCCACGGCTTGCGGTCGATGTCCAGCGAAACCTGCGGGCCGATGAAGGTATGCGGCTTTTCCCGCGAAAAATCGGGCGCTTGGCCTTCCGCGGTTTCGACTTTCACCTCTTTGCCCGTTTTGATTTTGATGTACGCCTGTTCCGCGGCGCGATATTGCTTGTCCGTTTCCAGCCAGATGGCACGGCGGACGACTTGGGCGTCGTCATCGACGGGCACGGGCGAGCCTGGGCCCCCGTTGGGCATTTCCTTGTCGCCCACCTTGTGCGAATCGTCGAGCTGGTAGCTGCCGGTTCGCACGGCAACTTCCAGCCAGCGGGACCGGTCTTCGCTGCTGTTGAGCAGGGCGCCGTTGGAGCCGGAAACGTTTGCTCGCTGGGAATCGGTGATGGTGTACCCGATGAAGTAGGCCGGCGGCGTTTGCGCGGAGAAGGCTTTAACGGAGCGCTCCAGTTCGGCCTGCATCGCGGCGAGCAGTGGGGAGCGCTTGGCGGCCGGGGCGTCTGGCGGGGGCGCGGCCTGCACCGCGTGGCCGGTGGCGAAGATGGCGGCGAGCGCCAGGGCCGAGGCGCTGGGCGAGAAGCGCCGCGAGAATTTTGTAAAACGAGGCAAGCGATTCAGATGCTTCAAGGAAATCCTCACTTAAACGGTGTTGGCGAACGTGCGGAACGAATTACTCTACGATAGCGTCCACAGGCGTGACAAACAAGGGCGGTAGCTCCTGAGAGTGTCTACCAAGGCTTAGACGCGCCAAGCGCGCGAAGAGTTGGACGCCCCGTGTAGCGTTGCACCCCTCGATGGCGCCCACCGAGCGCGGCACGCTCGGCAGAGTGTGGTCGAACGAGTAATGCAAAACCGCTACGCGATTGGCAATGCACTGGGCCGCGGACGACTACCCGCAATTACTGGAGCTCGTCACGCAGCTGGGCGGTGTGGGAGCCTGTTTGCCTCTGCCGTGGCTGACCACCACCGGAACGACGATAGCGGGAATGGCCGCGATGATCCCGAGAATGATCACCGTGCTCTTGGCGACAGACGGCGCGGTGCTGGCCACCAGGCTTAGGTTGCCGCCATTGTTGGTATTGGACGTGGCGTCCGTGAGCATCGAGAGACTGGCTTGCGCGGGCGCGGGCGGCGTCGAGGAGTCGTTGGTGCGCAGGTTGGTCATCTGGCCGGCCTTGACGATTACGCAGGCGCCCGCCAGGTTGCACACCTTCACGAAGCCCTCGAAGACCACGACGTTCATGACGTTATTGTCGTACCCGACGTAAAAATCGGTACCCACGACGCCCGCGACACCCGCGGGGGTACGTACTTCAAACTTGCCATCGGGGCGGGAGATTTTCTGCGCCTGCGTGCGCAGCTTGCCGTAGGTGAGCTCCAGTTCGGTCTGCTGGGCGGCCGCGTCATGCTTGACGACTTGCATGGAAGAATCCGAACCGACGTTCAGGACCGAGCCGTCATCGAGCGTGACGCGCGCGCGCGCGTTGGCCAGGGTGTTGACGGCGTCCTGCCAGTCCACCTGGGTTTTGGCGGAGGCGGGAATGGTTTTTCCGCTGCGCCCAATGCTGACGGCGGGAATAACGCGGGACACTTCCCCCGCGCGTTGACCCGCGCCCTGCGGGTCGGCCGCGCCGGTAACACCCGGAAATGCCAGCGAAAAAGATAAGAGGACGGCCACACCCATGGCGGAAGGGGATTTGATGTTCATCGGGACAGGTCTCCAATGCCAAAATTAGCTTGTATACAGTAGTTACTGGACAGCCGGGGGGAGTGTCAATCGAAAAGGAACGTGCCATTGCGCAGTGTCTACACATGCCAACTAAGGGACCCGGAACGACGAAGCTCAACGCCGTTCCATGCGCGATCTCCTGGCGTAGTTCCACTCGCCGTGAAACTCTTCGCGCTCGACCTTGGGTCGTCGCAGTTCCTCTTTGCAATCTTCTTGCCGGTGCGATAGCCCCGACGATTCGAGTCGGACGCGCACCACGAGACCATCTGGGTTGCCCGTGCTGCCAATGAGATTGATGACGGTCTCCTGGGTCCTCGGACACCATCCCCTCTACGCCGCGGCGAATCGCGCGCCTCCTTTTGCGCCAGGCTTCCAGCCCGCGGATCACCGCCGCGCTCTTGCCGACGAGGGCGGCGAAGACCTCGTCGGCATTCTCTTGCGCGTACTGACGAGACAGACGCCCGACCGCGAAATCGACGACTTCATGACCGTTCCGCGCTCGCGCCCAGGGTGACGAGAAGCTCGTCCAGTTCCGCGAACGACTCGGGCATCCCTCCCTCCATCCCACCTTCCATCCCGGCGAGGACGCTGTCGAGAGCTTCCTTCGAGGGATAGAGTTCGTGCAAGACCAGCAGCGTCTTGCCACCCTTTTCCTCGAAGGTCACCGTAGTCACCGCGCCCTGGTCACTTTCTTCATTCGTCCAGACCAGGCGCGAGTTCGGTATCACTTCGATGTATTTACCGAAGAACGCCGCGGGCGTTGCGTCCCCGTGGCCGATCTCGAAACGGTACCGGCCCCCGACACGAACATCCGCCTCGCAGGAGACCAGGGACATGCCTGTCGACTTCGGTATCCACCATCGCTTGAGCAGCTCGGGCTTGGTNNCTTCATGGGGGTAGGCTCACTCTCTCTTCTTGCGTCCATCGACTTTCTCCTTCTGTTTTAGTTCCTCGACAACCTTGTCCAACTCGTCGAAGCGCGCGTGCCAGCGCTGGCGATACCTCTCGAGCCACGCCGCTTCTTCCTCCAGACGGTGCAGGCCGAGCTTGCAGGTCCGCACGCGCCCCACCTTCTCCGAGGTGACCAGCCCCGCCCGCTCCAGGACGCCCACATGCTTCTTCATGCCTGTGAGCGTCATGTGGAACTTCTCGGCCAGGTCGGTGATTGAAGCGTCTGCACGCCCGAGCTGCTCCAGAACGCCGCGCCGCGTGACGTCCGAAAGCGCGGCGAACGAGGCATCGAAGCGCGTCTGCGAATACTGAACCATGTGGTTCAGTATATAACACACGCATCGGCGGTATGCAAGGGGCAGCCGAGCGCGCGCGGCGTTGCCGGCGCCTTCACTCCTCGATCAACCTCATTCCGAAGCAGATTTGATCGACTCGGCGATCCCCGGGCCCTAAGTGCTCACGAAGGAGCGTGCCTTCACCAGGCGTTGGAATCGGCGG
>PMOV01000251.1:5305-20494 GCA_003161195.1 Acidobacteriota bacterium
AGGCCCGGCGGCAGGCCTGAGAGCGCCAGGGCGCGGCAGCCATCTTCAGAAATATGGTAGGGACCGCACATGCCCGCGCTGGCGATGTGCATCTGGCGGGCGTGCGGGTCGAACACCGCGTATTGCACGGCGGAGTAGCGCCGCGGGTTGCCGCGGATGGTCAGGCGACGGTTGAGCATGTGGAGAACATTGTCGGGCGGCTGGCCGCTCTTGTGTACGCCGCGCAGCGTACCGACGGCAAGCGCGGCGTACAACGCGGCGGGCAAGCCCTTGCCGCACACGTCGCCGAGGTATAAACCGACGTTGCCGTCAGCCAGCGAAAAATAGTCTAGGAAGTCGCCTCCGACTTCGCTCACCGGTTGAAACTCGTGCGAGATGGTCACCGGCCCGTGACGCAAGGCGTCGCCGGGCAACATGAGGCTTTGGATGCCGCGCGCTTCCTCGAGATCGAGATCGCGGGCGTTTTCCAGCGCGGACAGCTCGGCGATGGCGGAAATGGTGGTCATGGACGCGTTTTTGCGTTGCGGAGGCAAAAGCGGAACACTGCACCGGGAAGGGGATTCGGCGGCGACTGCCAGTTTAGCAGAGAATGGGGGCGCGCGTTGGTCTGTGGGGCTGTTTTCCGATACTACACACCTGCACCATTGGCCTTCTTGCCACCGCGCGAACACACCTCCAAGATGTGCACATGCGAGGCTTACTGGGATTGCTGGTGGCGGCTGGGGTGCTCTTCGTGGTTTACAAGTTTCACGTGGAACATCTGCCGGTCGTGGATAAAGGCACGGTGGTGACGCAGGACATCGACCTGTCCGGCGTGCGCACCGATTTGCTGCAAATCGCCGAGGCGGAACGCGCCTACATCGCGGTGAATGGCGAGTGCGTGGATATTCACGAGCTGGAAACGTCCAACCAACTGGCCGTGATCAAGACCGGGCGCGGCGGTTATGAGTACTCCGTGGTCTGCAGCGGCAAGGACTACTCGGCCGTTGCCGAGCACGCCGCCGCTTCGCTCGATCCCCATGTGCGGTATCCAAAGCTCGCGGTGAATCAGGACATGGAAGTGGTGGAAGTGCACTGAGCGGCTGATGTGACACCTCGCGGCATAACATTTTGCTGCCGCCCAACCTGACCGGCGGGCCAGTCACGGCAACGCGCCCCTATGGTACGATTACCCTCCCATGCATCCCGTCATACCCCGTCTAGTGGAGCTACAGCGAGTGGATCACCAGGTGGCGGCGCTGCGCTCGGAGCTCGACACTTTTCCCAAACGCGTGCAGGAAGCGGACGCTCAATTGGCCGGCGCAAAAGCGGCGTTGGCCGCGGCCAAAGAGCTGCAAGCGCGCGACATCGGCGAACGCAAAAAAATCGAGTTTGATGTGCAGCAGTGGAAAGACCGCGCCAGGAAATATCGTGACCAGACCGCGGCCGTGAAGACCAACGAGGCGTACAAGGCGCTGCAGCACGAAATCGCCAACGCGGAGGCGGAGATGGCTGCCGCGGAAGACCGCCAACTGGCCTCCATGGTGGCGGGCGAAGATGCCGAGCGCAAGGTGCGCAAGGCGGAAGCGGATTTGCGCGAGTCTGAGACGGCGGTGAATGCCGAGAAGAAGCGCATTCAAGCCTTGCACGTCGAGAAGAAAAAGCAGCTCGATGCGGCGCTGGCCGAACGCGCCAAGGCACTCGAGCCGGTGCCGGAAGATTTTCGCGTGCTCTATGAACGCATCGCCAAGCGCCACCATGGCACCGGCGTGGCCGAAGCGCGCGACGGACAGTGTCGCGGCTGCGGCATGCGCGTGCTGCCGCACATCGCGGAGGAGTTGCGCCGCGAAGGCAATGAAGAAGTGTTTCGCTGCGAAAGCTGCGGCTTGATTTTGTACACGCTGGAGCCCATCGTGCCGCCTGCGGCGCCGCCTTCTGGCGATTCTACCGCTGGAGCGCAACCCAACTCCTGATGGCTCGACCAAGCAAACCGCCTGCCGGCGCCGGCCTGTTCCCCGCGGACGCCGCGGCTCCGGAAAAATCCGCCGCGCACCGCATGAACATTGACGGCGGCTCGCGCGGCAACCCCGGTCCGGCCTCGTATGGCGTGGTGGTGCGCGATGCGCGCGGCCAACTCGTGGCCCGGCTGAAGAAATACATCGGGCGGACCACCAACAATGTGGCCGAGTATTACGGATTGATTGCCGCCCTCGATTACGCGCAAGCGCACGGCATCCGCGCCCTGCACATCGAAAGCGACTCGGAATTGCTGGTGAAGCAGATGCGCGGCCAGTACAAGGTGAAGAGCGAGGATCTGCGGCCGCTGTTCGAGCGCGCCAAGAAAATGTCCGCGACATTTGAAACGTTCGAGATTACGCACGTGTACCGCGAAAAGAATCAGGAAGCCGACGCGCTGGCGAATGAAGCGCTGGATGAAACGGCGGCGGGGGGAACTTCGGCGCCCGTATCCTCCTCGCCCTCGCCGAGTCGTGCCAGCGCCGGGTCGGCGAAACCGGGGACGGGTACGCGGCCTGAAAAATCCGCGCCAGACGGCAACGCCGATGGCTCCGCGGAAAAGACCGCGGCGGGTGGCCGGGCCGATGGCTCCGGCAAAAAATCCGCGGCGGGTGGCCGGGGCGACGGCTCCGGAGAAAAATCCGCGGCGGCGGCCAAACCTGCGCCGGCCATGACGTTTTTCGGCAAGCCCAAGCCGGACACTTCCGGCATTCCGCGCAAAGTCCGCGCGCGTTACCGCAGCGGCATTCTCTATCCCCTCGAAGACCTGGACCTGGAAGACGGCATCGAGGTGGAAATCTATCTGCGCGCCACGCCGAAAAAAGAAAAGCTCTAGAAACTTTCGCTACGCCAAAAAAAAGCAAAGCTCTAGAGACTTTTCGCGGCGTCGCGCGCCGTGCTCTCCTTTACTCCGACTAACCATCGCCCTGTACTTCGACGAATCGCCGCGCTGTACGCTACTGCGACGAACCAACCGCTGCACTTTACTTTACTTTGGCGAACGGCCGCAGCTTTTTGCGCGCTGGTTACTTCAGCACGTAGGAGCGATACAGCGTATCGCGCTGCGCGGGGATAAAACCGGCTTCGGAAATGATGCGGCGCAGTTCGCCTTCGTTGGTGCGGTTCCTTACGCCGGCGGCAAACACCACGTTTTCTTCAATCAAAATACTGCCGACATCGTCAGCGCCAAATTGCAAGCCGATCTGGCAAACTTTAACTCCCGGCGTGAGCCAGCTGGATTGAATGTGATCGATGTTGTCGAGATACAGGCGGCTTACCGCCAGCGTCTTTAGGTAATCGACGGCGGTAGCTTCCGGCACTTTTTTGCCGAGCGGGGTATTGTCCGGCGCAAACATCCACGGAATAAAAGCGGTAAACCCGCCGGTGTCTTCCTGGATGCGCCGAATGCGCTCGAAATGATTCACGCGGTGCGCGAGTTCCTCGCCACAGCCGAACATCATGGTGGCAGTGGTGCGCAGCCCGAGGCGGTGGGCCGTGCGGTGCATCATTTCCCAATCGTCGCTGGTGCACTTCAGGCGCGCAATTTTACCGCGAATCTCGTCGTCCAGAATTTCCGCGCCGCCGCCGGGAATGGACTGCAAGCCCGCGTCCATTAAGCGGCGGATGGTGTCTTCCACGCTGAGCTCGCTCACTTCGGCGATGCACAAAATTTCCGGAGCGGAAAAACAGTGCAAATGCACGGTGGGGAAGCGGGCCTTCAGCGAGCGCAGAAGATTTTCGTAATACTCGATCTGCAAATCGGGATGCAAGCCGCCTTGCAGCAATACGCCGGTGCCGCCCAATTCCAGCATCTCTTCGATTTTTTTGTAAATGTCCTCGAAGGGCAGGAGGTAGCCGTCCTTGGCGCCGAGTGGCCGGTAAAACGCGCAGAACGAACAATACTCGGTACAGAAATTCGTGTAATTGATGTTGCGGTCGATCTGGTAGGTGGCCACGCGGGGATCGGTTTTCTTGAGGCGCATGGCGTGCGCCTCCATGCCGAGGCCGACGAGATCATCGGACGCGAGCATATCAATCGCCGCTTGTTTGGTCAGTGCCATGCCGTTCTGCCCCTGTACACCGTCACTAGGTTAGCGCGCAATTTCGAGTGGCGCCGCGGGATGCGCCGCCGGCGCAACGCTGGCCCAAACAATGGGCCGGTTCGCCGGAATTAATTGCAGGGCCGCGGCGCGCGAGAAGAAATGCTGCAAGCCGCGGCGATTTTCTTCGTCCAGCGAATAATCGATGTTACGCCGCAAATAGGCCGCCAGCGCTGGCGCCGGCAACTGCAACTCGCGCGTGGCGGCTTCGCTGATCTCCGTGATGCGCGCGAGGCCAAAATCCCGCGAAGCCGAAAAGTCGCGCAGGACTTCGGACGTGATGACACCCTCACGCGCGGCCCACACGGCGAGCACGGCCGGCAAGCCGGTACTTTGCTGCCATTCCTGTACCATATCGTAAATATACAGCTCCCGGGAACCCTCAATGCCAGCGGCTCCGGCCGAGCAGCGCAATACACCATCAGCCTCGGAGCGCGCCGCACCCTCCAGCTTCACGGCGAGCCGGAGCGCGGGGTCGCCAATCAAGAGCGCGGCATCGGCTTGGTCCAGCATGGCCGGCAAATCGGGCGGCGCCTCGAAGAATTCAGGTGCAATGTGCCAACGGTCCGCGCACAAAATGCGCGTCAGCGCTTGCGTGCTGCGCGAACTGGCGTCCAGCGCGATGCCGCGCACTTCGCTGATCGGTTTGCGCGCCACCAGCAACAGGCTGCGCACGCGCTGCCGCGAGGCAATGGCCAGATCCGGCAGCAGTACCAGCCCCGGAATGCGCTGATACTCGATGGCCGGAATAATCGCGATATCCGCGGCCCCGCTCCGCAGCGCCTCCGCGCACTGCGAGGGCACGGTGAAGGACAAATCGTATTTCCCCGCGAGCGGCCCATTGGTGAAGCCCCAGACCAGCGGCGCGGTATTCAGATACTGCACGATCGAAATGCGAAGTTGGCTCATCGATATTTTATGCTTGCGACTTTATGCGATGCGGGTCCGGTAAAAGTATAACAGACGGAATTCCGGGCGCGCCCGAGGCGTGAAATTGCGGCGGAACGAGGGTGTGAGAGCGTTGCGGGAGCGGTGGTGCGAGATGTAGGAGCGTGTGGGGGAGGGGTGGGGGAATTTAAGGTACTGATTACAAGGCAATTGGCGCTTTGGAGGTGCGTATCTGTTGCAAGTAATAGGGTTATAAGTCTTTTAGAACCAACACTTGCGTGGGTTCTGCGGAAGTGTTGATTATAAAGGACTTGCGAATCGAGTGTAAGGCGATTGGAATGAGCGACTTGCGCGGTTTTCGCGACTTGCGCTTTCGCGTTTCCCGAGCGATCTCGGAGTATGGGTGCAAGCTGTTTGGTTTGTGTGGCTAACGGGCGCGTTGGCGATGGGCGAAATCGGGTGGTTGTGGATGTGCGGATTCTGCTGGAGTTAGCGGGAGTGTACAGTGCGATGCGGCGAGGTAGGCGGCTGTTTAACACAACCCATGTTAACGTATAAGTACCGTCTTTGTCAAGCAAATTCTGTGGGTTTAACCAGTTAAAAAGATAGTGGGTCAGTTTCGGGTAAGGCGACTAACCGGGAGTGTGCGATGACCGCCAACCCGGAGGATTTGTGGCACCGAAATTCGCCTCCCAGATGAGTCTTTTTCTCAATGCCAGCCGTATACCGCACAGCACTGGTGTGTGTCGTCGCTGCGTTGCAGCGACGATTCGGGCGTAGCACCCGCGCTCATATGGGAGTTGAAATGGAAAATAGAGGCGGGTCGGCGGGCGTTGGTTTTTGGGGTTTCGGGAGCATGCTTGCCATCNNAGCAAATTCCTGATCGCCGCCGGACGTCTGTCCTCGGCATCCTTGGAGCAGCATCGCTAATGTTGTGGCTCCTCATGTTCGGCGTGAACGAACAGCGATGGAAGGAGCAAGCCAGCGCATCACGGTCAACCGAACATGTGTTCACGGAGAGGCACGCACAAATCCAACGAGGAGAATATCCAATGAAACGCAGCGTCATGTTAACCATCGCTTCTCTGCTCTCGATCCTCTTGTTCATGCTTCACGTGACGGACGACATCGTCCGCGGGATGGACAAGGCAGGGCCCGCAAACTTCATTGCCATAGCCATCCTGGTCGTCTGGCTATACGGCACGCTGGTGCTCACCGAACGGCGACCGGGGTACATCATCACCCTCATCGGAGGGATCATGGCGGCGGTCATGCCCGTCATCCACTTGAGGGGGACGGGCATCGTCAACGTCGTGAAGTCCAGCGGAGGCTTCTTCTTCCTTTGCACGCTCTTCGCGCTCGGTGTGCTCGGGATATTTTCCATTATCCTTTCGGTGCGCGGACTGTGGAACCCACAATGGGGCCAGTCCCGGTAGTCGAAGAACCCAAACCATGGACGCGACACGCCCGCGAAGTTCGCTAACGCCAGCGCGCGATTGCCGGAGGATGATGGACATTCGAAAGTGAAGGTCAGTTGTGGATTGGTACCGACAACGCTTCTCGTGAGCTATTCCTGGATTGTCGGCCAACCTTCCTTTACAGGATTGAGGAAGAGTTGCCCGTAATCCGACCAGAATCGATGGTAAGTGCGGAGATCACTTCCTACAAGCCGACGCGGTACCGATTCAGACTTCTCCCTCAAAGACCTCGAAACCGGGTGCATCAGATCGAGAGTTCCATGTAGCCGGTATTCACTCAGAAAGGGTCTATCGATGCGCGCATCCGGAAGGCCGACGATTCTGCGGTTCGTAATTGAGAGGTTACCTACTGTTCGAATCAGACGGTTTCTGCGCAGGCCTAAACTTGATGCCCATAAAGTGCTTCGGAACGCCATTTTCAGCGGGGGTCTTTTCCAGAAACGCCTTCGCAGAAGCGTCGCGTTTCAGGTAGGCATCCAGAAAGTTCAGAGTATAGAGCGCAACCCAGGCATAACTCGTGTTGGCGTCCTCCCGATCGTAGTCGGCTACCTGATTCTCCGCAAAGCGTTGCGCACTCTCCCTGCGTTGGAACATGGAACTGAACTCCGGGTGTGCCATGCCCAGCATATTCACGGAGAGGAGATCACCACGTGTCCAGGTGTTGAGGACGTTTGGACCAACTTTGTCTGCGGGAGGAGCGCCGTCGTTTTCCAGATCTTCAAGGCTCACATTTCGCGCAAAGGAGAGAAGCGGTATGGTCATTCGCTCTGGATGAACGTCNNAGGGTCTCGTGCTGAGGCAAACAGGCTCGAGATTCCTCCCCAGCTCCAGCTCACCACGGCAACCTCAGATAAATCCGTGTCGGGAAGCGATCCGGCATACGTGATGAGAAAAGAGATGTCGCGAGCCTGTGCATTGATCCCGTCCAGATCATCCGTCATATCGCGCGTCGACACCCCCATAGACGGGCTTGCAAGAACGACGTAGCCATGACTGGCAAGATATTCGCACAGATCGGCGTTCTCCCACGAAACGGAAGAATCGCTGGGAGCATAGATAAGAACGGGATAACGCCCTTTTGCCGGCTTCGCCTCCCGCACCGCCGACAGCGGAATATCAAAGGACGTTTTCAACAGCGAACGCCACCGATTCTCTTTCTCATCTGGCGCGTTGAAGTGGATATCCGTGTCGGCCAGTTGGAAATAGTCCCCAACCGTCATCGGTTTGGTTGTGCTTCTCAACGATGGATACCAGAGCAGGGTTTGCAGAGGACGGGCGTCATCGGCAACGGAGGGCTTTGACGAATCCTTCGGGGCAGAAGGGTAAGAACGCGAGCGGTCATACTGATAGACGATCTTTAGACCTATCGGGTACGGTCCAGGCTTTTGCAGGAACTTAAATTGGGATGTTTGTGGCGTTGCCGATACTGAACAGAAGCATATGCATAATGCGAACAAAGAAATTAGGATTCGTGGCTTCACTCTAGCGTTTCATCCCTGCATTCCATGACATTGCACTACTTCCACGCTAATATGCCAAGGCTTTATTGCAAGGTGATAGCACCTACAGCATCACCAAAGCCCTCGGTTTGGCGTTCTGCACGCTGCTTCCCTTGAAGGATTGCAACATCTGCACGAGGTTTTGAGACGAAAGCACTTGGACTTCGAAATATACGGACGGCGAGCTCGGAAGTTCCGTTACGCAGCAACGACCTCTCACCTAGCGCTACATTGGTCCCTATAAAACGCTAGCGCTTGTGGTCATTGACGGACCAACTCCTGGATTGTCGGCCAACCGGAAGTAATCCGCGAACAGGCTCCCCGGAAGTCGCTCCATGGCTTCCGCTCATGCCTGACCCATTCTGCCTCTTCCAGTGTAGCCCAGTCGGAAACTTGCCGGACAACGCTGGCACGTCGAATTATGGAAGGTTTGCCCGTCATTCGGCAGGAACGCAAGAGTAGAATCGCGCGGATTACTGCCGCGATGCCGACGTATTAGGACTAAATCCTGAACATATGGGGATCAGCGAACGACCGAACAGGTTCGAGGTTGGTAGCCGAAACTGTAGAATTGAGGCCGGTTTCAGTCTTCTTTTTCCCCAAATCGCAGCGCTATATCGCTGCTAGTCCCTGAATGAGTAACCATGGCTTTTTAAAATCGCGCTGATGCTGGCCCAATCTCCCTCGGCGTCTGGCACGCTCCCAGTGTGCGCGACGCTGAATGTCGAACCTGCTGGAAATTGCAGCAGCTTCTGTTCGAGAGCTTTCAAATCCCTGCACCGGTACTGATTAATCGAGTACTGAAACGGCTCCATCGGCATGAGATAATCGATTCGGTCATCCACTGGAAAGACCGGGTCGTTGACGCGGCCAAAAATATTAAAATTGCCCGGGGCGGGCCCGACGCTTAATGGACTACCGCAGTGAAACGTGCAGGCGAGTCCCTTCAGGTTCTCATCACCGATCAACTTCGAAAGGCGATCCACATCTCCGGGCGAAAGCGTCCAGCCATGCGCATGTACATACGCTTGAAGCAGCCGCGACTCCAAGTTGTAGAGTTGCGAGTCCTCTTGCGTGCTTTTCTGGCTTCCGATGCGCAGTTCCGCTCCGCTCTCCACGTACTTCTTGTGCCAGCGCGAAAACTGCTTCCACACTACGGGCTTCATGGCTGAGTTGCCATATCTCCCAAGATATTCTGCCGCATCGGCAGCCAGCTCCGCTCCATCTTCAACTTGCCTGGTAGCCAGGGTATCGAGGACCGGAGTCGCTTCCATAAATCCGAGGCTCGGGAAGAACTCTCCTCGTGGACAATAGGGGGCGCTTACTTTTTCAAGTATGCGTTCCACACGAGGTCGCGCGTCATTCGGTGAAACCTTCAGCAGATAAGCCAAAACAGGGATCTGGACCGCGCAGGGCCACTCGGCCAAATGCTGATCAATGAAAGGAAGTACGGTGGGCAGTGTGGCGCGCGTTGTGTAGCGATGCAGCAAGGTCGCCGAGCGTACCAGGTCTGCTGCGGAGTTGAGCGCTACAAAATTGGTGGCGATCTCCTGCTCCTGCGCCGGGAGCGACTCTTCAGGCAGTCGCAGATATAGCGAGGAGAAGCGCGGCACCGGCCGAACAACTTCTTTGCGCATGAAGACAGTTGCGGGGGCAGGGTCAAGTTCAAGCCAGCGCCGCAATGCGTCGCCATTGCCCGCCTCAGCTTTGCGGCGCACCACGGGCAGCATCAGGGGAGATCGAACATGATCCCACTCGGTATCGAGCAGCGCTTCCTGAGTTGCGTCGGAAAGACGATCGAAGTTTGCCACAGCCACCGCGATGACGTCAGCTGAAAAAGGGTCACGTAGATCGTAAGTCGAGCCTGGTATCACCCAGTAACCGGACATCGGGTTCCTGAGCACCGTTTCAAGCGACTGAACCATTGCCTCAGGCTTTTTTGTCGGTAGCGACACAAACAGAGTCTCCTGCACCTCATTTACAAGGCGGGGCGGCACGCCGGAAATCTCACCGCTCTTCTCCTCTTCTCGGCCGAGCAGCTTAGCGTAGGCGGCAAAGAATACTGGCCGAACCCCGACATCCGGGTCGACCAAGAGGCGGCGCATCTCTGCCTCGGCAACGTCTTTGTGCGGATTGATCTTCAGGCAGCGCGTAACATCGATTCCACGGCCGAGAAGATCGGTCAATGCCAGCGCCGCTTCCTGCGTACCTAAATTGCAGAGCGCATCCTTTTCCTGCTGATACTTCAAATACTCCGGCGATGGAGGCGTGGTGGGGGGCGGCGGAGATGCGGTCCACGCAGCCAACCCCTGCTCGACGACGTTGTTTTTCCACTCGTCTCCCGCCGGAATGATCTCCAAGACCATCTCCGCCGTTTTGCTCACCGAATTGGATTTCACCATTGAATTCGGCGAAGTCCTGATCTGGTTGCTTTCATCGTCTAGACCAACGGTCAACGACAGTCGCACGGTGTACTTTCCCGGAGTGTCGAAGCGGAATCTATTGGTCAGCATGTAAGAGTATTTCTTCGACTCCGCTGTCACATCGGAGCTTTGGACGTCGTAGGTCGGACCGCTCATTGCCATGCAGCCATGCCAGCCTATGTCTGTCCATCCGGTATTAGGGATGACATCGAACGACCACTGGGTAACAAACCGGCAATGCGGATATCCAAAGCAGCTCTCCCAAAACAGCTGGCAGGGCTCAAGATAACGGTTGCGCGTAGTGCTGGAGATGAGAAACTCAAGCGGAATTACCTCGCCAAGTTGAAAGCGGTTTGATCCTGTGGCGGAACGCAATTCAACCTTCAAGTCTGTGGAATCCTGCACACGGGACTCCTGTGCAAACAGCGGGAAGCAACTGAAGGCAATCGCGGAGATCAGTGTTGTGAGGATCGTATAGACCATTTGTTTCCTTCACAGGCAAGCCCGTGGAAGCCACGTTGTTCGACGTTAGCCTCCTTAACCTCGTGGTTCAGTTCCCAGTACTTTAGACCCCGGAGGCAGAAGTCTGGGTCCGTTGTGGCGCATCAATCTGAATCGATAAGATCATCCCAGAAACATGCTTCCAGTTCGGCCGGATATTCGCCGTAAACGCGCTGGGAGTGATTAAAGGAGCCAACTGCCGAATGGTCGGCAACCCGGAAACAACGTAAAACTCCTAACTCAATCGGTCAAGTCCTGGTAAACGCTGTCGGACTTATTGGGCCCTAGCCGAGCCGCCTGACTTATTGACTATTCTCGTCAGCGTGCATCGCTTCACGCTCAGCTTGCTGAATAATTACCGGCACAAGGTCAACCAGCTTCGGGGAAAAGGGTATCGAAAAGCTCAGTAGATCAGGGTTTCGTCCGATCAGAATCACCGCTCCGCTGATTGGATCAGCGTCTTTCTGCAATCTTGACTTCGTTCCTAGCCCGTCTTCATTGGCGAGGGTTTGGAATTCGACGATTTCTTTGCTTTTATAAATTAGCTGATCGTTAGGGTATGGGCCCATCGGAAAAGAGCTAGCTGACTCGCCTTCCTTTATCACGTTCTCAACAAATTCCCGACGGGCCGGAAAGACTCGCGCAATCGTGCTGGCAACGCCAAATCTTCCCGATGTGCCCCCATATTCGTAGGTCATTTCAATCGCAGGCCCCTTAAATCCCTTCCACGTGGTCGAATAGAGATCGGCCTCGGTGATTTGTTCAGGGCTTAGGTATAGCGTCTCCCCACTGGAACCATATACGCAGAAGCAGTGCCACTCGCGCGGACCAAGAACGCCGAAACCCTACTTGGACTTGTAATAGGTAAGTCGCTGCGCTGCTGCGGGGGCTATCGGCAACGCCATGGCTTTGCCATTCGGCGCGCTCACCGGCCCAAGCTGACCGTTTGATCGGCATCCTACGAACGGAACAGCGATTCTGCTTGGTGACGTTGGCGTCGCTGTACGCAATGCCGAAAGCTGGGCGGAAGGGATTAATGCTAGGAGGATCGCGCCGCCAAGAGCTGCGAGATAAACCGTAAATTTACGCAACGCGCCACAGAAGGTGCGAATGACACGGGCGGTCCAATGATGCGTCCGATTGATTGGGGCAGCCTTCATGAATTTTGTTCATAGCTTATAAGGTACGCCAAAATCACGCGCTGGTGACGATATGCCGGGATAGGTCGTGACAGACGCGGTNNGGATTCACCGGGGCAGGCAGAGGGCGGCGGCTACAAAGGCTAAGGCACGGGTCTGAAGACCCGCCGCTACGACGGCAAAGTCGCCCGCTACTTAGTCATCGTCGTCGGTGAAGAGAGGTGTGCCGATGGGGGAGCCATCTGGCGGAGTGGGCGGGCCCGGGACGGTGATGTGCTTGGGGTCTTTCTCGAATTGGTCGATTTGATCGGCGGCGTGGGAGAAATGGGCGTTTAGTTCGGGGTCGGCGATGTTTTTTTGTTCGGGTGAGATTAACCAGTGATGGAGGGAGTGGAGTTCGGAGCTGGCGATGGCGCGGACTTGTTCGGTGGCTTGCTCGTTTGCGGCCAAGGTCATGAGGTCGTAGAGCGCGATGTTGTCCACCACGATGGAGATTTCACCGGGGTAGCCGGCGGGATGCGCGGAGCGCCAAGTGTTTTTCAGGACGGCGTCGAGGACTTCCCCGAGCGAAGGATCGTCGTTGTTGCGGGCGTGAAATTCGACCAGGCGCGCGGCGCGTTGCGGATCGAAGAGGAATTGCAGAGATTGCGCGGCGGCAGATTCGGCGGGGGCGAGGGCGTCGAACGCCGGACTGGTGTGAATTTTGAAATGCTCGCGGCCGCGTTCGTAGTCTGGCGGGCGCGGCGGGATCATTTCTAATAACGGCTCGGGTAACGCGAGGGCGTCCGGTTTCACCGTGGCGAGCACCGCGGCGAGGGCGCGGCGCTGCTCGGAGGGAGCCACGATTTGTGTCGGGACTTCGCCATCGCCGCGCAGGGCGAAGGTGTAGTCCATGCCGCCGACCAGCTTGCTGGCGGCTTCTACCTGATAGCGATGCAGGAGATAGATGGGCACGAGGACGTCTTCGAGCGTGGCCAGCGGAGCGCCTTCGCGGATATTTTTTTCGCCGAAGCGGCTCAGGGCCGCGGCGCGGACTTGCATGAGGCGATTTAGTTCGTCGACGGGATTGGCGCCGGAGTCCCACAAATGCGCGACGCTGCTGGACGAGCCTGGCGGGCGAGCATCCTGGTCGGTGAGGTAACGCAGGCCGCTCGCGAAGGCGTCGGAGAGAATTTTATTGAGCGCGGGGTGTTCGTCGGTGGCCGCAGGGAAATCACGGTAGCCCCAGGTGATGGAGATTTTATCCCACGCGCCGATGCCGGTGGCGTAGGCGTCGGAGAGGTCCGGCGCGCCGTCGGGGCCCAGTTTTACGTAGGGCGGAGGATAGTCCATGACCGAGGAGCGGTTGACGGTGCTGGCGGAATAGTTGTGCATCAAGCCCAAGGTGTGGCCGACTTCATGCGCGGCGAGCTGGCGGAGACGCGCGAGGGCCATGGCTTGGGCTTTGGGGGCGGCGTTCGGCTGGCCTTTTTCGTAGGGTGCGAGCAAACCTTCGGCGATTAGAAAATCCTGGCGTACGCGCAGCGAGCCGAGCGTGACGTGGCCCTTGATGATTTCGCCGGTGCGCGGATCGACCACAGACGCGCCGTAGGACCAGCCGCGCGTGGCGCGATGGACCCATTGGATGACGTTGTAGCGCAGATCCATGGGGTCGGCGCCCTCGGGGAGCAGTTCTACGCGAAACGCGTTTTTGTAGCCGGCGGCTTCGAAGGCTTGCGCCCACCAGCGAGCGCCTTCGAGTAATGCGGAGCGGATGGGTTCGGGTGCGCCGCGATCGAGGTAATAGACGATAGGTTGGACCGGCTCGCTGATGGCGGCGCTGGGATCTTTTTTCTCGAGGCGATGGCGGGCGATGAAGCGCTTTTCAATGGGTTCGCTGATGGGCGTGGCGTAATCGAAATAGCTGACACCGAAGAAGCTGGAGCGCGGATCGTAGGCGCGTGGCTTGAAACCCGGGGGCGGGAGCTGGACGAAGGAATGATGCTCGCGGACGGTGATGGAATCGGGCGAGGGCGTGACCTGGCGGACCCACGGGCCGGGATCATCGCCGGCGAAGGTGAGCGTGGATTCGACTTCGGTGTTGAGGGGGAAATTCTTCGTGAGCGGGAGATAGATGGCGCTGCGCGCGGGGTCTATGTGGAAGCTGCCCTGTTTGGTGCGGCGCAGGGTTTCGGGAACGTGGTGAGCGTCGCGCAGGAAAAAATCGGTGGCATCGACCAGCACGGAGCCGTTTTCTTCGGCGGCAACGGTGAAGCCCGCGAGAACCGATTCGGCGAAGGATTCTTTTACGGCGCGCTGCTCGTCCGGGTCAGCCGTGACGGCGCGATAGTCGAGATTTTCCTGGATGAGGAGGACTTTGTTGCCGCTGCGTTCAAAACGCACGATGCACGTGGCGCCGAGTTGGCCGCGGTCGAGGCCGATGTCGTTGGAGCCGACGCCGGCGGAGAGGCCGGATTGGTAGAGGAATTCGGTGTTCCATTTGTCGATGGCGAGCCAGAGCTTGCCGGATTTGGCGTCCCAGTAGAGGTTGAAGTAGCCGGGGAGTTTTTGCGCGGAGGCGGTTTTGGCGGCGATAGTGGCGGGTTGCTGCGCGGGGTCGTCCGCAGCGTTTTTTGCAGATACGATGCGCGGGACGGCCAGAAGCGCGGTGGCTGCGAGGAGCAGCGGAAGGGATAGCGCTGAGAATAATTTGCAACCTGAGGGGCTCGAACACGAGGTGGTCCCACACGAGGAACGAGGCGAAATCTTCAGCATGGCAGAGACCTCCAGGGCGATAGACGCAGTTACGGGCGCGAAATGAGAGAAGGATTTATAGCATAAGGCGGCGCGGAGCGACGGGAATGGACGCGCCGCGGCAGAGCAGCTACCATTTTGGCCATGCCTTCCGTAAATCCCACGGCAATGGAAACGCGGGTCGCAAAGCCCACGAGCGAGGCGGAGGCGGCGCGGCTGGCGCGCGAAATATACGGACTGGAGACCCATGCCAGCGCGTTGCCCGGAGAGTATGACGATAATTTTCATCTCGTGGCGATCGGCTCGCAAGCTCCCACTGACGTGCCTTCCGAATTTGTATTGAAAGTGATGCATCCGGCACGCGAAGCGTCCTTTGTGGAAATGCAGGCGCAGGCGCTGCGGAGGCTGGCGGAGAAGTTGCCGCAGCGTGAGCT
>PMOV01000278.1 GCA_003161195.1 Acidobacteriota bacterium
TTTTCCTTCTCCGCGCGCATAAGATGGCGGGTGGGAAGTAACAACCCCGTCTTCGCGTTTCTTCGGGCCACGCAACCAACTTCCCTAATTCGCAGGAGGATCCAGATGACTACTATATTGATCGTAATTCTCGTCGTGTTTTTGCTGGGTGGTGGGGGCTGGGGGTATTCCCGTTGGCGCAGGTAGCACTTCGGGGGTTTGGAGTTCAAATCGTCTCGCTGGAGGAATCAACATGAAGCCGAGTACTGAAGATGAAGTCGCAGGCAAAGTTCACGAAGTGAAGGGCAAGATTAAGGAACAGGTGGGCCGGATCACGAACGATTCTGACCTCGAAACCGAAGGCGCCGCCGAAAAAATAGGCGGTAAAATCCAACATAAAATTGGACAAGTGGAGAAAGTCATCGAGAAACCGTGAGATCGGGCGTCAACTCCTAATAAATCACGTTCCGGAAACTTGAAATTTATATGAACGGTAGGCGCGTTAGTCGGGGGTCAGGGCGCTTGATGGACCCACCAAAGGACGCGGCCGATGATTCTCCAATTACGGTTTTTACCGAAAGGGACCGGTTCATATTCCCTATTCTCGGACTCCAATAATTGCGTTCCATTCACGAGCAGAAACCGTGAGAGAACTAGTCCACGTGGCTGCTGCCATGTGACCACGATTTTTCCGCTTAATTGCTCGGGATTTGTCTGTGCACAATCGACCGCAACGATGTCTCCATCGTTGATCAACGGGCTCATCGAGGTCCCCCGGACTCGCAGGCAATTCGTGTATGCCGGACTAGTGCACCATAAATTCGGAGCCGCGATCATCTCGTGAATGGGCACACTGTCGAGATCAAACATCCTATCGCCTGCTACCCCATGGGTTGCTGCGTATGCGGCGAGAATCGGAACGGCCACGAGTCTGGTCACTGTCTCTAAATTGGAAAGTTTTTTACGGTTTGCAGCTGTGATTTCAATTTGGAGAAATTGCGCAATTTCCAGCTTGCTGGTGGGTTTCGGCAGCATTCGCGAAAAGTCAGCACCTACGAGCCCCGCGCGCCCCCAAAACCAAAAACATTCAGGATCGCCCGCCAAATTTCCCAGCCGTATGTATGCTTGCGCCGGCGGTTCGTGGGATCCGCGCTCCCAACGCGATAACGCCATGGCCGAATAATGCAGTTGCGAAGCAAACGACGCCTGGGTGAGGCCCAGGACCGCTCGCAGTGCAAGGATTCGGCTTGACCACTCCGACGAGGGCACTTTTTGCAGCATCGCAATACCCGCCCACGCGTGAGCAGGCTACACTAACATTTATGTTAGCTGGTTTGAACTGACTTGTCTATAGGCGAAGTTCCTAACTGAAACCCGCATCGCTTATCGGCCTAAGCCTCGCCCGGTCGATTCGCCAACCGTGGCAATCGCCAAGAAAGCGTTCGGACGGAAGAGTTTTTCCAATTGTTCGCAAACAGTTGCACCAACCATTTATACACCAGACAGTAAACCTTATATTTCCATTGACCAATATGGGCCTCAGCGTGCAGGCAATAGTTTTAAGATTTCGTTCTTGTTTCTTCGCAGGGGATTCCTTGGGGGCGAATGGCTCGTGTGGTATTTTATCGCGACCCCTCGGTGGGAGCGGAAGGTTGAAAGTGCACCTGAGTCACGGATTCAATCCCGAAGCAATAAACGCAGCCTGCACCGTTTCAGATATCGCCGCCCAGGAGCGAAACAACGTCACCGTAAATGTCTTCAGTACGCCGCACAAATGTATACGTTGCGGGCAACCTGCGGAAGTTTTCGTAGGAAGCAAGAAGCTGTGCGCTACGTGCTGGACGAGTTCGGTTATCGAAAACAAGATTCGACAACTGGGGGGCAAGCGCTAGCAGGACTATCGTTACCCCTTCGCACGATAATCCTTGCATCGGCATTTCAAAAAATTGCACGGGCTGACGATCTTGCCGCCGACGACCCCGGTGTGGTGAAAGGCCTTGCCGTGCGTGCATTTGCAGGCCTTCATCTTGGCATTGGGCACGTGAAAATATTAGCATCGCACGACAGCTCACGTCCGCTGCTGCGCATCTTGCCACGATTTAGTTACTGGAAAACTCCACATCATCGTAGGCTTGTGCACCGCGCAACACGTCGCTGGCGTTGCGCACATCAGGCCGGTTGGTCGTAATCACAAAACTCACGAGAGCATCCACATCGGGATGGGCCAGTGTCGCGTAGTCGGCGGCCTTGCACACCTTTGTGCCTCCAGAGCATTGAGTGTTGAGCGTCTTCCCGTTCACCGTCAGCGTGAAGGCCCAGATAATCTCGGCATTTGACATATCGACAGAAACGTCCCAAGTCGCTGTGACGTTCGCATGATCCTTGGATACCTTTATCGCGTATTGGAGCGACATTTGACCTCCGACTAATTCTCAAGCTTGGAATACAGCCATACGACACATTTGCGGTTTCATACTGGGCTTTGTTCCGATTTAGAACTCCAGTCCGGCACGGGTGGCATCCAGTATCGTCACTTTCGGCACCACAGTCACAGGCGCTGTTCTAAGTCTGTGTTAATTCGCATCCCGTGAGCTTATTTACTGTTAGTACTATAACCCACTAGTGATGGAGATTGACGTGCTCTTCGCCTTGCAGCATTTGCATCGGAGGCTTATGTGCCGAGAGCGCTAATTGGGTGCCTTTTCTTGTTAATGGCCGCGTGCGGACTCCGCGCGCAAGACCCACCAGACTCGCCGAAACCCAAAATTGAAACGGACCAACCGACCCCGTGTCCGGCCGGCCCGGGTAAGCCCTGCGCCCTCTTGGGCGGACGGGCTTATTTTCCTGACCCGTGGAAAATGACACAGCATGATCTAACGTGGTTCGACGCTATGAAGCATCCCGCAATATGGGGCACGGCCGCCTTATTGGTTGGTACCAGCGTCTTAGACATAGAGGGCACTGATCACTGTTTGGAGATTCGTGAATGCAAGGAGGCTAATCCACTGATGCCTAAAACAGTAGACCGTCCGCGGCAATATGGAACAGTACTGGGGGTGGACGCGCTGGAGGTTTATTTTCTGGGTAGGGCGAAGAAGCGCGGAAGAGGGAACAAAGCATTTTTCATCGTTTATGGCACTTCGCTCTTGCACTTAGCGTATGGGGTTCAGGCGATACGTTTGTTTAACCCATCCGCGACTGTCGCCCCAACCGATCCGGCAAGGAAAGCGCGCTAGGAGTGAACATGCGAAAACTGATCGCAACGATCTTTTCGGCGTCTTTGGCGCTTGGTCCATCGGCCCTCAGCGGCCAGCGTTTCACTTTGCTCGACCGTACCACAATCAACCTGAAGCGAGTCGGTGGCGAGATCGAGTTGTCTATCGACGGCAGCAATTATTCCGAGCGCGATTTTAATTTCCAACTGGCAGAAGTGCACGTCCATGCATCGCCCAAACATCGTGTACTCGTATTTCTAGACGAGAAAACCGCCCGGATTTCTGATATAGCGCTGGTCACGCAGAGCGTGGTCAACGCGGGTTTTACGGATGTCGAATTCTACGTGATTTTTCAGCGGAGCGGGACGATGGCACAACTCGTGTATGGCTCTGTTGAAAAAATATCGGACAACCCGGGTCGAACACGTGATAGGTGGCAGGATTCGCCCAGAGATCAGGCAGGCAAGCTAACTTCGGACCAGAACTAGTGCGCACCGTCCATACAGCTGTGCCTACCGAATGGCAGCCGTACCTCCACACCCTGCGTCATCCGCGACCGCCTTTGGGTCGAATTTGTCCAGATTCGCCTTTCTGGCCTTGGACGGCAACCGCTCCGCGAGATCGGAAGGCGGGGAAAGCCGACGTGTCATCCGCGCAAAATAGACGCACGGCCGCCCGGAGACCCTTCCGCCTCGCGTCCAACCGCCGAAGCAACATTTTCAGCAGCGGCCAGTCTTCTTGGTACCACTCAGAAGGAACAGCACGCCACGCCTCTTGCACGACGCTTTCGTCGAGTTGCTCGATGAGGGAGAGCCAAGGGTCAAAGGATTCCACGCCGGATATCCATGAGAAGTAATGCGAATTCGGGTGCGGGGCCAGTCTGCGTGCCGGGTGAAAACTCCACTTGCTCCCTCGGAAGCACTGTCCACTGTCGATCATGCTCGCGCGCATGACCAACTGCTCCGGCCTTCGGAAGAATAGGATTTCCCGCGCATCCAAATTAGAAGTCCAGAGGTCGAACAAGAGGACTCCGGCTAATTCCGTGAGATTCTCAACGTCGCGCATTCTGTCTTTGGGCAATCGGGTAAAAACCAGGGTGCGATTCCCCGGATGTCGAGAACCGAAGGATAATCCCGGACGGCAAAGGGCGGACCCATGGGGCCATTCAGTGAAGATTTTATGCGAGGTGATCACCTCTTGGCTGACCTGTATGATTTTACTATCTGGAATCGGCAGACGAAGTAATCCTGCCAGATTGGCGCAGATCAATTCGTTAACCAGCGTCCGTGTCCCTTGTGGATTGTCTTGGAATTTAACGACGTAGTAGCCATCCGAACAACGCAGCAAATGTGATTGAGAACCTCCCGGCATTTTCGCGATGTGTGAAATTGCCTTCGGGTAGTTGTCTAACGGTATCGTGAACTCTGCTATTCGCTTGGGTTCATCTGCCTGATTTCGTTGGTGTTCGTCGGCAGGGCACAATGCGCCCTCCGACATCGACCGGATGGGTGCGGGCGACATCGTCTCCTTTCTTTAACCGTCATTTGCTTCGGTACAAGAAGAAACGGTGTGTGTTTGTACAACGTCCCGCGAGTACCTGTCAAGTACTATTCAGCTACGGTAACTAATCGTACGAACGGATCTGTGGAAATCTCGCCGATCAACTCGTCGGGGCGAGCGCTTTATAGCGAATGATTGACGCTTCTTGTGGTGTGATGCAGGTGAGAGCGCCTGAGGCTGTCCTGGCCGCCTTGGCGCGAACGCGAAGATCGTTCACTTTCCCATCTATACTTTTGGCAACCGCACTGTGGGAAATTGCAGGCCCAGACCAGCCCCGCCGCACCGCTCTTGGCCCGATGAAACGCTTTTGCGTGTTCACAGATGCATGCTTTCATGGCAGTGCCCATCGTATCTCCGAGTGGCTTTGAAGGCTAATTGCCCTGTTCTTTCCCAAAATGAAACGCCGAACTTGTTGTCAATTAGGGAATAGGTCGTTCCGTAAAATTTGTCTTGACAGTGATTCCCAGTTGGGATATTCAACGCCGAGTAAATGTCCGTCTTGGAGGCTTTATGAGATCCAGTCCCTACCTCGTAGCATCACCGCCGCGCGCTGCATTGCTGACGGGCGCATTGATTTGCCTGGCAATCCTCGCGAGTCTGATCGCGCTGACGGCTGCGCTCGGCAAATAAGCCTGAGCACCGGCCCATCACACTGAATCTTCGTTAACGCGACCCGAAAACCGCCGACGCCACTCCCGCCGTGCCTCGACTAGGAGCGCCTCGTTCACTTCTAGTGTGTGGTCTGGGGCAAGATCCGCTTCGGCCGTACAGACCCAACGGAGCACATGGCCGTAGCGAAGCAAAGCTCCAGTATCCAGTTTGGCCATCTCGGCTCGGGTATATTCCACGTCAATAGGGGAAGGCTTTCCGCCGCCAAGGGAGGCAACTGCGGGGCGCGCGCCGTTTAAGGCGATATAGCGTTCCCGCAAGTACTCAATGATCTGATTGGCGTCCGCCAGCCGTCTCGCGACGGAAGCCTGCTCCTCACCCGGAGGGAGGCAATCGTAAAGCTGTTCAAGTTCTTGGCATTCCAACAGCTTTTCGACCAGGAGCGTGGTAGGCATGCATAACCCCGCAGAGCAGTTCAAGCGGAAATTTGAAGGGAGCATAGTACTAAATCGGTTTAGCCGGCCAGCATTATTTTGTACTGATACTTGTATTATCACGAATGGATATTAGACGTATCGACGATTATCTTGTTTGTATTTGAGGTTGATCCGAGGACATTTGCTTGTGTTCCGAGTGTTCTTAGTTTGTAGCGATCTGATGTTCTGTGACGAGCTGCGCGACTGTTTTGAGCGCGAATGCGAGTTCCAGGTCTGTGGTGAGACCCACGACGGAGTCGACGCCGTTAAAATCATACTGCAACTCGAACCGGACCTCGTTGTTTTGGAGGAGGAATCACTGCCGACAACTGTTTTGGATCTCGCGAGCTCCATCAAGGCCGCGATGCCGGAAGTCACGGTTTTTCTAGTGATGGAATCCAGCGACGTTGCGACCGAGAAAGAAGCTTTGGCTAGCGGCGTCGAAGCGGTCTTTGAGAAAGCCGATTTTTCGGCGCTGTTGCTAAACGCGCGAGCCTTATGCGGTTTAGATTAAAAGGCCGCGTAGTACTCGGATGACGCATTCTAATGCGATCCTACGTACAGCTCTGGTTGCCGCTGCGCTGCTTGCGGGCCTCGGGCACGATGGTCATCGTTTAATCTCCCCGCTTCCACGGATATTGGCCCGGCACAGCCATCGAACTAAACTCAGCGGACGTGGGTCCAGACGGCACGGGATGGTGCGCTTTCGCGGCCTGCAGCTCTCGTTGCCTGCGCTGCCATTCGGCTTTCGCCTCGCGGTATTCGTCTGACTTGGGTTGTCCGCGGAAGTTCCGACCGTAAGCGAGCAATTCCGAATTATCCATGTGACGAAGGTCGTCGCGGAGTCGGTCGAGGTTGGTCTCGGCGTCCATAAAGAGCCGATGCTATCACGAGGCGCACGAACGGGAGGAGATACGGCTAGAATACGCCATGGGCGACGCGAGAATCCTCCTAGGCACCTGTGCCTTCACGGCAAGCGGATGGAACGGGGCATTTTATCCGAAGGGCATGAAGTCCACGGAGTACCTGACCTTTTATGCGGAGCGCTTCGACACCGTCGAAATCGATTCCACGTTTTACGGCTGTCCGGCCCCGAAGACCATCAACAATTGGCACGATAAGACGCCCACCGACTTCCTGTTTGCGGTCAAGGTGCCACAAGCCATTACGCACGAGAAGATTTTGGTGGATTGCCAAGAGGAGTTCGAGACTTTCGTGACGACGATGGACCTTTTGAAGCAAAAACTCGGGCCAATCGTCTTTCAATTCCCCCACTTTGACAAATACCAGTTGAAGGACCGCCACGCGTTCACCGACCGATTACTGCCGTTCTTACGTACGCTGCCACGTGGATACCAGTTCGCCCTCGAGATTCGCAACCGCAAGTGGCTGGATGCCGAGTTCGCGGATATGTTGCGCGGCTTCAACGTCGCGTTGGTCGTGCAGGACATCCACACTATGCCGGGGCCAGATGGCATGGAGTTCGATCCGATCACGGCTGACTTCTCTTATGTGCGGCTTCTCGGCAACCGCAAACAGATCGAGATGACGACGACGGTCTGGGAGAAAATTGTCGAGAATAAAACGGGCAAGGTGTCAGAGTGGGTGAATTATTGCCGGGCGGTCCAGCGGCGGGGCATCAAGCAGTATGTTTACGCGAACAATCACTATGAAGGATTTGGACCCGGCACAGTGGCGAAGTTCAGGGATTTGTGGAAGAAGGCTGGTGGCACGGATATTGGGAAGCCGATAAAAGAGCCGCTGGAGCGAACTTTATTTGACGGCTAGGTCCACTGCTGGTCTGCTACAATCTCTCGGGATTTTATCCTAAGAGACCTAACTAATGACCGAGTTGCTACAAATGTTGCACGACGAACGCGCCATGCTGACAAGAAAACTGGCGGGCCTGGACGCCGCCATCCACGCGTTGAACGGCAGTCGCGTCATAGCCATCAAGGCTGTGACGAGCGTGAAGGTTGGGAAGAAGCGTACGTGGAAACTGTCTGCGGCAGCGAGGGCGAGGATTTCGGCGGCACAAAAGAAGCGGTGGGCGAAGGTGAAGAAGTAAGACGCTTTCTCCATGCTATATTATGCCGATGACGGCATCCCGAGAAGACCGCACGAACTCGTAGAACTAATTGGTGTATGATGCTGGCGTGAAAGACGCCGGGGGCGAATATATGCAGCCTTTCAAGCAAATGCTTCTGCCGCTAAGCGCGTGCTTATTCGTATTCCTTGCCATCCCACACAAAACTGGTTGGATTGATGTTGGCATAATAGCGCTGGCGATTCCGTTGGCGGTAATCGCGTCTGTCACCGGCTACGGTCTGTTGAAGCGGCTCGGACTGACTCATTAATTTTCCTTCCACCCTTCCCCTGCTCTTCTTTCACCGTCACAACGCGGTCTCCGCTCTTCGCACGAATCATCGTGCCCACGTCATGGGTAGCCGTGGACCTTTCCGTCAGCGACCACCGCGATATACGCACCATGCTCCAAAAACTGCATAACCTTCGATCCGCTTCGCGCCATAGCCGTCCATCGTGATTTCGTATCGGGATTTTGCTCCAGGCCGCGATAGGCTCGGCCTTGAAACTCGAAATCTACCTGCTTGAGATTTCGCTTCGGAGTGGTGCGAACGCTGAAAGTGTCAGTGCCGACCGTAACGACCTTGAGGGTTTCGATGAGCGTCTGACGCCAGACGGCCAAGAGCGTCTCTTCGAGAGTCCCCATTCCGGGATGTTATCACGCCCGCCAAGTCCATGATATTGTTGCGGCGCGGCACCCAGCCTCTGAGGACGACATGAAGATTTCGAAATTGTGTGCGGTTGCCGTGGTTCTTTCAGGGATTGCGTCTGTCGCGACCGCACAGGGACCCGCTTCCGGGCTCAAAGCCCCGAGTACGGTCTCGGTGATTGCGAGCAAATCTCAGCGTCTCAGACCGGGAGAATCATTTCATTTTCTGCTCACTTTCAACGAAGCTCCCAAAGAGCTTGAGGGCGGCAGCGTCTCCGCTCGTTTCGAGAGAGTGAGCGGCCCCGCGCCTCGTTTTAAGCCCATAGACGAAGAAGACCACGCAATCTGGACATCTGTTCCTGTTCACGATGGCCAAAAAATCTATAACTTGTCCCAAAACATCCCTCCACTTGCGGCACCCGGTACTTGGAAGTTGGTTGAAGTTTCCATCTCACGACGACGCCAGAAAACATATTCCGTTCCCGACGTTTCGTTCGATATCCCAGAACTCCGTCCGATGGTAGTTCACATAAATTCTCCCAAGAGTGTGGAAGCTGGCCACCCGTACGTCGCTACGGTCACTCTGGACGAATATTCTAAAGATATTGAAACAAACTGTATCATTCACCTCTACTTCCACGCCCACACAGCTGATTCAACAAAAAGGGCTATGGACTTGGGTGATATAAAGCTAATCCCAGGGCAGCTATCGTACAAATTGTCGTACCCACTCGACTCCGAGGTCCCGAGTGGCCCCTGGGAGGGAGATGCGACGATAAGAGCGACTCTGGGGGACGACCGCTGGACTTGCCAGTATCCTCCGCTCGGAGGCGACCTCGGGTTTTCTTTCAAGGTTGAGCAGAATAAGAACATTGTATTTCCGACTTCTGTGGTAGTGACGGTCAATCCCCAGCAGAGTGAATTACTGGTCGCGGAGGCCGATCGCCTCAAGGCTAAGGCCCAGCACCTCAGGCAGCAGTTGAGTACGGACGACGTGTTCGCTGATCGCTTTCTCCTCCAAAACAGCCTACAGGAGGCCTTGAACGACCTGGATAGGACTGAAAAATCCTTCAACGAAAAAGGGAAGGAGTCGCCTTCGCGGCCTGTGACGGTTTTCTTCGATGACATTCGACGAAGTTACCGCGACGCTCTCAAAATCGTCATAGATAGTTCAGCTCAAATATCTCAAACGGGTCCTCGATTCGTAGGCGTAAGGGTGACAATGCAAGGTCCGGCGCGTTCATTGAACGCGGCATCTGAGGCCGTCCTTGCGAGCATTCTGCGTAACGCATCCGCGTATGATGTCGTTGCATCGACTAAGGTGCTGACCTTCACCCTTCATGTGTACAGCGACCCCCAAGGCGCAACCATTTCCTACAAGATTCAGGGCGACGATGAGTACCAGCCTGTGGACCACGGGACCGATTGGCAAATCGAAAATATACCGCGAGCTTTTTATTGTGTGCGACTCCAGATGCAGGGCTGCGAGGAGAAGGAAACACCTTTCGACGCTATGAAGAACCAAGACCCGAGCGTTCACGTCATGCTTAAATGCAAGCGTGGGCGACCATGAAGCCCACCCTATCACAGTATTTCAAGGGATTCACGATTCTACGAGGCGTTGCGGCTGGCGTGCCCTTTGTCCCGCCGCTACTTAGTGTGTGCCTGCCGGATTCCAATACATTTGTTGAATATCTCTATCCGCCAGTTGGAGATTTTCAGCGCCTCGGTGTAGCTGCAACGGTCGGCTTCTTGTTGTTGACCACTGTTCTGGTTTTTAGGTTCTGTCGCTCGATACGGATAATACCCCTACGCGCGTACGTAATTTTGGTCGTTGGATTCGTAATTGGTGTGTGCGGGTTGATAGCGATATACGTGCCGTATGTTGCGCGCGTCGAATTGGCTTCCGTCAATCAGGAAGTACTGGTGTCTATCGGCGGTGAACGAACGGAGTTTGCGCGGAAAGCGTATCAGCAAAAGAGTGATGATGAGATGCTGCAGATCCGCGGACCATGGGAAACGGAAATTAAAAAACTTTGGACTCTCCGCTCAATCGTAGCCGTGAGAACTCTTCTCTGGCTCTTTTATACATCGACCCTATCCTGCTTCCTCTCCGTAGCGAGCCTCGCTGCTTACCAACTCGCAGTGGAAGAACCTCCCGGTGAGCCAACGCACCCCTAGCTCTCCTGCGTGTGTTTTGGAAAATCCGTAAAGGGTATGAATAACCGGCTCTGCGCAAGAATTCGTAAAAGTGCTCGATTGGCGTGGGTTTCTAAAACCGCGGGCGTCGGGGGTTTAAAGGATGGTTGCAGCCCTTCGCCGGTTGCCGTCGCGATCCGATCGGAGGCGCTGGTGACCGATTCTCGACCTTCCGTGGGCAGTTTCTCCATCTCGAGAAGTGCCGCAAAAGCCCTGGCAGATAAGCAGGAGGCTCTGATTTGATGGGGAACGCTCACCGATGCGAGCCAACGCGAGCCTCTGCGGAGTTCCTCGACTGCTTCCGACGAACAAACTTCCAAGCCCTGGGACCCCGCGGCCGAACCCGACCTTCACCCATCTGCTGGGGGATCCGGTGCAGAAACAAATCTCGCCATGTTGCGGCGTGAAAAGGTCACAAAGGCGTGAGAACATTGCCGATAACACAGGCCAGGCCTATGGGCGGCAATCCTGCCCCATATGTCCGTCGGACGAAACTCCAGCAAAAGCGCACCTGTTTACGAATTCTTGTACAGAGCCGAATAACCAAGCGTATATTACCTGTCGATCTGAGGAGGTATCAATGACTGAGGAATCCCAACGCACTTGGGACGTTGTTTTTAAGTGGCTCGGATTGTTGGCCGTCCTCATCAGTGGATATTGGACGGTAATTACTTATCGTGATAGCCGCGCTTCAGAATTAGCTCAACAACTGGAGAACCACAGGAAGGATGCAGAAGCGCGAACGAAAGACCAGAACTCGTTCATATTCCAGAGGCAAGCGACCCTCTATTTTGATGCGGCGCGTTCTGCCGCAACCATTGCAAATGGGATTGATCCATTTCCACACGACAGTAAGGTGGTAGACGCGAAAACCCTACGGGCTGAGCGACTTCGATTCGAGCAACTATTTTGGGGAGAATTGGTAGTAGTTGAGGATAGACGGGTTGAAATGGCGATGATAGCTTTTCGAGAATGCCTACAAAGGGACGGTCTTAATTGTAATCCTGTGATCGTGAATCAGTTTGGAAGGAATATTGACCCAGACGTTGTAAAAAGGCTTGGAGATCCAGTGCTTGTAAACTTCGCTCTGGAACTCGCGGCATGCACCCGGAGCGCGCTTGAAAAGGATCGCCAGATAGCATTCGGTGCTCTCGAAGATTCGCTGACGGTCTGCCCGTACGACTAAGGCTAAGCCGCAATTTCCAGACGGGTTCATAAGGCCTTTAGACACAAGGCCGATCATTGGCAGAATCGGCCCTCTATGAGCGGTCAGAAGCTCGGTGCCGGTCGGCTGAGAGCAATGGGATGCGGAACTATGTTACCAGGCCCGGATTATTGCCACGCACTGAGCTGCTTTTTCTGGGGAGAAAGCCGTTGTCCTGGACGCTAGAGATTCGCCTGGCAGCATCGCAAAAAGGTTTAACAAATAGTCGGACTTGATAGCGAAGTTCACGTTTTGAGGCAGAGCATTGGCCGCGCGATAGACTTTCGCTGCGTCGAGGGTTGCAACGACAATCCCAACGACATTTCCCTCGCTGTCGAAGAGCGGACTCCCGCTCGAACCGGGCTGAATTTGGGCCGAGATCTGTAGCGAAGTGGGATCATCCTGAAATCCGGACTTGCTGGATACAACCCCGTCCGAGAACTTCGGCGTCGAGCCGAGTATTGGAGTCAGAGGATATCCGATTACGGACACGTGCTCGCCAAGAGTCGCCTGATTGGAGGATGCGAGCTGGAACGGTAGTTCGGGGCACGTGCTGGCGAGCTTCGAAGGATCGCTCAAGCGCAGGATCGCCAAATCATTAACGGCATCTCTGATCACGACTTCCGCGCTAACGCTCGTGTTCCAGCTAGGGAACGTGGCGCTGATGTTTTTCGCGTCGGCGACAACGTGCCAATTGGTGGCCACTAGTCCATTTCGAGTTATCAGAAATCCAGTCCCGGAAGCCCCTTCCTTGACCGACGTTGTGCCCGGAGGCTCTTTTGTTATTTCCGGCCACACGCGCATTAGGGTTAGGTCGAATGGCCCCTTGGGCGTTGTGATTGAGCCGTGCAATATCGAATCGTGGTCGAGAGTCAGAGTCGTACCAAACGGTTTCTTATTTGCCATGAAATACGTACAAGTGAAGACCGCTGGGGATGCCGTGGTGCGAATCTCGGCCTTGATTTCACTGGGCTGCCAAAGTGGCGAGCCGGACCGGAGGATGATCGCAACGTAATCGGCGCCGCCTCCCGCTGGGGCAGGAACGATGCCCAGCCGATATTTATCCTCTAGGTCGCTCCAGATTCCTTCCACGCGGTTCCGCAGTGTGGCCTTCTTAATATCGTCTTCAGTTATTATCAGCTTTGGCCTTGGTGGGTACTCGCGCAAAATCCTCTGCTGGGGAGTACTTTCGTCGAATCCGGTATATCTCAGTTGGGAATAAATCTTCCCCACGAGCGCGCGAACCGTGGCACTTACACCCAGTCGGGACGCACCCGCTGACGCTTCGGCAATGAGCTCGCCGCTCGCGTCCACAACCCGTACGGCGAGATGTCCTCCAGAGGCCTCTCTCGACCAACTGCCACCCATCTCGCAAGCCTTCAATAGATCTGTCTGTGAAACGTCGCCGATTTTCGAGATGACGATGAAACCCTTCGCCTTGGCCTGGACTCTCAGTTCCTCGGCAATACCATAAGGGTCGTTGCTGAAATCTTTCACCATGAGGTATTTGCAGGCGTTGATGTCGTTCGCTGCCGCGGAAGGCGTGAACAGAAATAGAAATACAAGTCCCGCGAGAAGCACTTGCACAACCGACCTGAGAAAGAGTCCCTTGTTCATACTCATGGGCATTTACGAGATCGCTACTTCTTGGATTTTGTCATCGCTGCGCAAGCGTCCTTGACCGCATTGCCAAGCTCTCGTGTCGAGTCACTGAAAATGTCGTCCCCGTCATGGTTAAACACCGCGATTTTATTCCGATGACGAAGCAATCCTTTGCCTCCCTCGTGATCAAGGACGATGACAAAATCGGCCTTGCCTAAAACATTAGTCACAGTTAGTTCGGGGCATCGCTGGTTGAGAGTTTTCACAATCTCTGCGGTCTGAGGACGCGCCCCACCGGAAAAGGAACTGGATGCGCCCCACCCGTTGCTATTCCCGCCTGCCGAGGAACTGCCTCGCGTTTCCCAAGATTGACTGTCCGTGACGAACACGCGAACCCTGCCGTCGCTCGGTAACGGAGGAGGCGCAGCCGGGACTGCGTCCAGCATAGCGGCGACCACTTTTGAAGACACGCCGGCATTCTTCAATGCCATAAGATCATTGTCCGACAACTGGAAATCACAAATGCCGTGCTTGATTCGCGCAATGATGATGTCATCGTCTAAACCGAGCTTTGCCATTTCGACGACTCGCGCGTTGGTGATTTTTGCCGATGCTCCTGACTGGGTCGTCGCAGGCGTCGAAGCCGTCACCGCAGCAGGCTGTTCTTGAGCGCGTGCGTGACTGATCGCTGAGACGGATAATAGAAAGATACAGACGGTCCGAAGTGAGGACATGGGTTCTCCTTCAAGATACTTACGGTGATGGTATCACGGCAGACCTCAGCGTTCATGAGCGCTGCGCTTGAGTCCCGCCACGCAACCGGTATAAGGTGTACCAGTCTGCGGCCAAAGGTCTTTTGTTCTTGGCCTTTAAGAGGATTACGTATGACAAAGCGAAACACACAAGTTGTCACAATTGGATGCCTTATTCTTACATTGAGTCTGTTAGCCGGATCGCGAGAGCTCTTCGGAGCTACTTGCACCGGCGCAGATCCATGCAATGCCTGTAAAAACTGTAAGTACTGCAAGCATTGTGCAAAGGAAGGCGGGAAATGCGGGGTTTGCAAGGCTAAGGCGCAAGAATCTTCGAGCCGCTGAGGGCGTAGATTATTTTTTTTTGAGAACTTCCACCGACACAAGCCGCCATCGCAGCAAATGGGAGTTCGTTGCAGTGCCACTTTGAATCCCGGTGCCAACTTCCCGGATAGCTCGGTGAAGGCCAAGCTGTCGCAGACCCCTACATCGGTTTCGGCCGTCACAGCTGTGTTTGCCTTCACGCAGAGGGTCGCGTGTTCGAGCAACGTCGGGCGCGCCATTTTTAAAGGGAAAATCACGAGTTCCCTAAATCCCTCAAACTCTGGCTAACCCTCGGTTTACTCTTGGTCATGGTTTTCGTGTGGGATCCTCTACATAGTTCCGGTCGTTCGTGGGGTGTTCATATGCGAACGATTTGCCCTCGGCCCCGGTCACTGGACAGGTCGGCGGCGTGTTCTTCAACGGGCTATAGTCAATCTTCTGGGACCAGCCCTCAATCCGTTTGAGGGTCACCAGAGTAATTACTTCCTCAGTCGTCACTGAGCACGATGCGGTTACATCGTGCCCGGGCGTAACTGCACCGAAGTCCTTTACCCATTTGAATTCATACGTACAGGAGCCTGCGAACTGGCCGGTGGGCCCAACGCTGGATGCCGCCCCGCGAACCGTGTCGCAGTGCGTCGAAAAGATCACATTGATGTTTCGGTGCTCTGATGTTTCATAGAAGTGCTCGCCCTCAACCCATGCCTTGAAAACGACTCCATCTGTACTGCCAACGATTCTCCACGTGGTTGCTTCCTCAGTCTCCTTCGCCTTTTGCGCGGCAAGCGCAGCATCTTCCGCAGTCTTTCGTGCTCGGTCCTCCTCAGCTTCCTTGCGAGCCGCACGGCTCTCTAATAGCTGTTTTTCGCTCTGAGAAAATGGGCCACCAGTCGTGAAACATCGTTTTCCAAATCAACGATCGGACGTTCCTCGGTCCACAAGACACTGTTATCCTCGGGATCGAACGCAGTTAGGGAGATCGTCTCCGAACCAAGAATCGATACGTCTTCATGAATCTTTACGATGATATCTGGCTGCTTGGATAATTTGGGAAACCGCCTGTACATAGATGTTTGGCTCAAATACACATCCAGCCGACTGAGTTCCAGTTTGGAGTTGAACGGGCGACCTTTGTTCCAGACTACATCCGACAGTACGTTGACGCTCCGAGCCGTAGCAGGAAGCTCTTGATTCTCGGCGCGGGCTTCGTAGCGCTGCGTCGCACGTGGCTGCTCGACCAGCCGGCAAGCATGGCGTTCTGCGTAGCTGCGCTCGTCGCAAAGATGGTTCACCGCCCGGCGCTTGCCCGCCGGGCTCACCAGTTTTTTCGGCTGAGATCCTTCAGCGCGTCGATGTCCATGGCTTGCTGTGCCACGATCTTTTTCAACCGCGCATTTTCTTTTTCCAGTTCTTTCATCCGCGCCATCTCCGGCCCTTTCATCCCGCCATAAAGATGCCGCCAGCGATGAAACGTCTGCTCGCTGATCTCCAGCTTCCGGCAAACCACGTCGATCGTCGCGCCCTGGTTGAGGTCCACCTCCGCCTCGCGCAGCTTCGCAATGACCTCCTGTGGCGTGTGTCGTTTCCTTTTCATCGAGTCCTCCCGCCCTCTCGGGCGTTAGACTCTCATATCAGCTGGTACAACTGGAGGGGGTCAGGACATAATTTCCCAAACTTTTATTTGGGTTGGCATGGCATTCGTCCTTCAGCTCACTTCTTTCGGCGGCGCAGTCGGCGGCGCAAACCTGCTCCACTTGCAAGCCAACCAACGCGCTTGGTCTTTCCTTTGCAGTTCTCGCACATCACGGTAATCCGCACTCGGCGCGGGCCTTTAGCCAGCGGCTTGCGGGCCATCGGTTCCTTGAACACAATCATTTTGTTTTCGTGGCACAGTTTGCAGACGTAACTCTGGCGGTCCTTATCATCCTTTTGAGTCCACATGAGGGCTAGGGTCCTCCCATGCGACGGATTCTACCACGCTATAAACGCTCGCGAGACTGTAGGAAAAAGGATAGGGCCGGAACCCTTGCGGCCCGGCCCGCGCCCCCGTGCCCGGCCTTCAGCCTTTAGTGTAGAATCGCGCCCTATGACTCTGGAGCAATTAAACTTGTGCTTAGGCATTGCGGCCCTACTAGTGGCAGCCGCCGCTTTCATCGTTGCTCTCAATACACTCAGTTACATGCGGAGTCGAGACTTAGAACTGGATATTAGAAACGGTTGGATAGAAGTACACAAAGCAATGGTCAATCTCAGGGTACAGCGGGAGTTAGTTTTGCTACCGATGAAGATGACTTCTCTAGAGGCATTCCCTCGCCCGGATTGCCGCATCGCCATCGGCGCTCTGCAGCTTCCGCAACGCTTCTAAGGATTGCGCCAGTTTTTGCAGCGGTGTGGCGATCAGCCCGTCCTCTGGTTAGCTTCAAACGTCTTACGCTCATTAGCTTATTGAGTTGCACCATTATTAGCTTATTGTGTCGAGGGATACTCGTTCACAGGCCGGCCGGCAGATGGCGACAACGCCGAAAATTCTGTTTTTTGACCTGGATCGTCGAAAACCGGCTTCCGGCAAACACTCGAAAACAGCTTTGGGGTACGCCCGTCGCCAGTAAGCGGTCTGGCAAGCCGCTACTCTACCAGTTAGGAGGGTTCCAGCTGGCCATGGGCCCGGCCTATAGCGTTCAGCTATACCGCCGTGGGCACAAAGTATTAGACCGCCCGGCCGATTTAGAGTTGGATGAGACCGCGATCCCTAATCCCGAAGGGCGCTAGATCGCAGGGACCAGTGGCCACACTAGACCGAATTCCAACGCGGGTCCTAGCCGAAAGGCACGACATCACTCAACTCGGACGCCGGCCTGGACGCAGATACATTTCCGAAGTTCCGCGCATCAACCGATGCGACCCGGATGCGGACCTGTTCGATTACGTGGCGGTGTTCCTCGCGAAGCAGGACCACCGATGAGCACCGACGGCAAATTTGCGACGCGATCTCTCACCGCTTCGGAGTATCTACGCAAACTGTTCGGACCTAACGATAATGCAGCGATTCTTCTGCGGAATCGCTCGATGGGCTACACGAGCCAATCCATCGACAAGGCAGAGATTATCGCGAGCCCTAACTTTCAAGCTTGGCTGGCGGGTGAGAGTGCCAGCGGTTCGGACGTTTTCGTGGGAATGAATCCGATCAAGGATGGCACCTACCGCCGGACCAAGGCGAGCATAAAGGATATTCGTCACGTCTATCTCGACCTCGACCGAAAGGGCGACGAAGCTCTCCAGGCGATTCGCAATTCAACCGAAGTCCCAGCGCCAAACTTCGTCCTCGACACCTCGCCCGGCAAACACCAGGTTGTATGGAAAGTGAGGGGGTTCAGCCAAGATGAGGCGGAGTCTCTCCTTCGCAGCCTCGCAAATAAGTTCGGCGGCGACCTGGCCGCAACCGATTCGACGCGCGTGCTGCGCTTGCCGGGATTCGCCAACCACAAACTCCTCGAGGAGTTCGTCGTTGAGGCGCGCCAAGAGGCCGATGCCATCTACAGGCTCTGCGACTTCACGATTGACGAAGATTCGTCCGAAGCGTCACGCCACTTCGGCGAAGTTCAAGAACGAAGACGAACGATACCCAGCGAACATAAAAGCCAATCCGAGCACGATTGGGCCTACGCGAAACGTGCCCTCGCGCGTGGCGATGACCCCGAAGTCGTGATCCAGCGCATCGCCGACTACCGCTCGGAAGACAAAGACAATCCGAACTATTACGCGCGGCACACCGTGATGAAGGCCCAAGCCGAACTCGCGCGACGAACTGCGGTCGAAAGGCCCGCTGAAGGTGATCGAACACAAACAAAGGAAGTCCGAATTGACCACTGACGGTCGGCCAAACCCTGCGCAACGTGACCGGGTTTCGGGCAGACCGGAAGCGGCGGTAATGCCGAAACTGCTAACCACGGACGACGTGGCGGAGATGACGGGACTCTCTCCGGAAACCCTCGCCCAATGGCGCTGGCTCAAGAAGGAAATTCCCTTCGTCCGGCTGGGCAAAAAATGTGTTCGCTATCGGCAAAGCGATATTGACGCGTGGCTTGAGAAGAGGCTAGTGTCGGTTACCTCAGGGGAAAACCCCTGAAAAAAGGAGGTAATTTTGGCGGTCCATAAATGCGGAAGATTTTTCTACTATGACTTTGTGTTCGGCGGTCGCCGATATCACAAGTCCACCCGCATGACCAACGAAAGGGCGGCAGAACGCGTTGAATCAGTTTTGAAAGGAGAACTGGTCCAAGGAAAAAACGGTCTGCGGCCCTATAAGCAACCACCACTGTTTGGGGAATACGTCGAAACATTCCTCAAGCGCATCGAGAAACCCCTGGCGCAAAACACGATCGATCTGCACAACAACAGCCTCAAGTCCTTGTTGAAGCTGTTTAGACGGAAGTTCCTCGATCAGATTTCGAGAAGCATGATTGAGGACTTCAAGGCCGGTCGAGCCCGGGAACTGAAGAAAGGAAGCAAAACGCAGCTCGTGTCGCCGGCTACGGTGAATCGGGAACTTAGCACGCTCAAAAAGATCCTGAACATGGCCGTCGATGACGAGCTCATCACCATCAATCCTGCGAGGAAAGTGCAACCTTTCCCGGAGGAAATTCCAGACGTTCACATCCTGACGTTCGAAGAGGAGCTCAAGTACCTGGCGCTTGCGTCAGAGCCCCTCAAGAGCGTCGCCATCGTCATGCTCGGACAGGGAATGCGGCCGGATGAAGTCTTTCGAATGACGTATTCGAACCTCGACTTCTTCAACCGGACGATCCTGATCGTGCGTGGAAAAACCAAAAACGCCATACGTTCTCTGTCGATGTCTCAGGAGGTGTTTGAACTTCTGAAGAAGCGCCGGCAGAAACGGCCTAACGACTACTGGGTTTTTCCGAGTTCCCGGAAACCCGGTGCGCATCTTGGTTCCGTCCGCAAAGCCCATGATCGCGTCTGCGACAACCTGGGAATGCGCGGGGCCATGGATCTCTACAACTTGCGTCACACATTTGCCACCCGCTCCATTCTGTCCGGGACCGATGTCACCATTCTGCAAAAGATCCTCGGGCATTCGGAGATCGGGATGACGATGCGTTACGTGAAAATCGCGGAGCATTACAAGGTAGAAGCCGTCGTGCGGCTAGAGAAGTACCGGGCGGTGCACATGCAGGAAGCGGTGGTGAAAATGCGGGAAGAACAACAAAAAGAGGAAAAGATGGGGATGTTGCAGTAGAGTCCCCTGAATTTTCACCATAGTGCGGGGAAGGACTTTTTAGAGATGCCTGTAAGTCGCAGAAAAGATTGGTCGGGGCGTCCGGATTCGAACCGGAGACCTCCTGCGCCCAAGGCAGGCGCGCTACCAGGCTGCGCTACGCCCCGACATTTTCAAGGATCTTATTCTACTGTAACTTACGAATAAGTCGATATCCGTGATCTGTCTCGCCCTGCCAAAACTGTGCCTAAATGCAATCGATTCGGAAAAAACTCCACGGCAACAGCAATATGGATGCTCTCTCGTCTCTACAATCCGTTACGACATAGCTGGCGACACTACGAAGAGTCTACACCTGCGAGCACGCCAGCGGACGAAGCAGCAGGCTCGTTATGTTGCTGACTATCGGCGGATCCAGGTTGAATTTTGGATCATTTGACAGCTTCTTCCAGTCCGGATCGGCGCCAAACTTGTCCCACGCGGACTCCAGCGAAGCCATGTCCGAGAAGCTGAGCATATAGATCAGGTTCGGCAGCCGCGGCCCAATCAAGGTATCCGCATAGAACAGCCCTTGCGCTCCGGCCTTCTCGAAGATCCCGAATTCGCCATCGTGAAACATCTCCACTTTACGCACGTGGTCCGCGTTGGTCGGCGATTGGTACTGCCGCAGTTGATAAACCCTCTTCCTCTTGGTCGCCGGCGAAGCCGGGGGCGTCATCCTGGGATATCCTTCGAACGCCCTCAGCAGCGAACTCTCAATCTGCACGTAAGGTCGCGACCCGGCGGGCGCGTCCCAAAAGAGCGCACCCGCCTTCATAAACGTAGGATCCCTCGCCAGTAACAGATCTGCGGTCACCAGCGTCTCCAATTTCGAGCTAGGCATTAGCAGATAGTAGGCCGGCGTCTCTGGCCCAAAGTAAACGGAGAAGGCCCCCACCGGCCCGATACTCAGCCGGTTCAACGCGGGAATTAGAGCTTCAGCAAAGTAGTTGTCGGTAAGCTTCGTCCCCGGCCCGCTCGTCAGCTGGTATCGACGTAGGTCGTAGTACTCCACCATTGCGGAAGCGGCCCCAGTCTGGCCGATTCCTTTCGCCGAGCCGGCGAGCGAAAGGACGGTGGCGGAGAGCGAAGCGGAAACAAATTTGCGGCGGTCCATATGGTCTCCTAAGCGGCGCAGAGGATTCTATCCCAATCAACTCGCGGGAGATAAAATCCCCTCTGGTCCCCGATACGAGCGCCGCGCGCTGCGCAGATCTCCGTGAGACACGCTCGATCAAGGAATCAATTTGATCGATACCGCGCTCATCTACGGTGAGGGCGGATTGGCGCAAGTTGATACTCGGCGCATTTTGTTGCGTTTCCTTTATGTGGCATTGCGCTACAGCCAGCTACTCCCGCAACTTTTCTGTAGCCCACCCACACGCATGCATCATCGAAGTTTTAGCCAACGAGGAGGTTTTGTTCCTCGGTTCTGCGAGGGAGAAC
>PMOV01000271.1 GCA_003161195.1 Acidobacteriota bacterium
AAAAACTGGGAAGAGTTTCGCAACATAATGAAAAAGGTGTGGGGACCGGGGCAGAACGCCGTATATGCCGACGTGGCCGGCAATATCGGCTATGTGATGGCCGCGCGCGTGCCGATCCGCAAGAAGGGTCATGGCGAAGTGCCCGTTCCCGGCGATACGGACGACTACGAATGGGTGGGCTACGTGCCGTTTGAAGATTTGCCGCAGGCGTTCAATCCCGCGAGCGGCTTGATCGTTACCGCCAACGCGCGGGTGGTCGGCCCGAAATATAAGCCATACCTCACCGACCGCTGGGAAGAGCCGTATCGCACAGCGCGCATATACGATTTGCTGCACGATAAAACCGAGTTGCGGCCGGAAGACATGCTGAAGGTGGAAACGGATAGCTACAGCTTTCCGGATTTTTTCCTGGGCGAACAATTGCGGCAAGCGGTAAAAAAGGTGCAGCCGCAAGACGCCCGCGCGCAGAAATTAATCGCCGGGCTGAGCGACTGGAACGGCATGGCGGACGCCAATTCGCCGGAGGTGCCGTTTCTGGAAGGCACGCGGAGCGCTGCTCTGCGTTTGCTATTGCAGCCGTATCTGGGCGACGAAACCTCTTTGTATCAATGGCGCAGCATGGCCTTTCTGCAGCGCATACTCACGGACCGGCCCGCGAAATGGCTGCCCGCGCGGTACAAAAGTTACGATGAGCTTTTGGCCGCGGCCGCCGATGATTCCGTGAAAAAGCTGGCGCAGCGCAGCGGGAGCGAACGCATCGAAGACTGGCCGTGGAAGCGTTTTGATGCGCTGGATATGCTGCATCCCATCGGCCGCAACGGGGTGCTGAAGGCGCTGCTGAGCATCGCGGGGAAGCCACAGTCGGGAACGCTGTACAGCGTGAAGGCCGCCACGCAACATCATGGCCCGTCGATGCGCTTCGTCGCCGATCTGGCGGATTGGGACGATTCGATTTTGCTGATTCCCGCGGGACAGTCCGGGCAGCCGGGCAGTTCGCATTATTCGGACCAGTTTTCCTATTGGTACGAGGGGAAAGCGATTCTGGGGCCGTTCAGTGATGCTGCGGAGGCGAAGTCTCGCAAGCATTTGCTGACCTTGCAGCCGTGAACAATTTTTGTGGCACGCTCTTTGACACGCCCTTTGAGCAAAAAAGTGCGCGCGGGGAAGACGACCTTCGCGTCGCTGTTGGCCGGTGGCGATCGCCGGTCACTAGGTCGCGCCAGCGACGCCGTTGCGTTGGTGCTGCAAGATCCGGCGCGCCTTGCGGAGCTGGTTCATTGCTTGTGGAGCGATGAGGCCGTGGTGCGCATGCGCGCCGCCGATGCCGTGGAAAAAGTGTCGCGCGAGAGGCCTGAGTTGCTTCACGCGTTCAAGGCGGAATTGCTCGGATTGGCGGGAGAAAGTCGCCAGCAGGAAGTGCTGTGGCATCTGGCGCAGATCATTCCCCGGTTGCGTCTGACGCGGACGGAACGCCAGCGCGGCATCGCACAGCTCAAGGAGTATTTGCAGGATCGCAGCGCGATTTTGCGCACCCTGGCCTTGCAAAGCCTGGGGGACATGGCGGGGGACGATCCGGCGCTACGCGAGGAAGTGATTAACCTGATCGAGGAAGCCTTGCACAGTGGAACAGCGGCGATGAAAGCGCGCGCACGAAAATTACTCGTGCAACTGGGCGCGTGACAGCTAAGATTGTACGGTTTCAACCCACTGGCTTAGAATGTGTTGGGATGCGGTGCCGCGCACGGCGCGCACCGCGGGAAGAGAGCGGCCTCGAGTGACTACACCTCCGGTAGCGAAAAAACCCGAGCCGGCGAAAAAGCCGGATTTCGAGCGCTCCTTGATGCGCCTCGAGGAAGTGGTGCGCAAGCTCGAGAGCCCGCAACTTTCGCTCGACGAGGCCATGAAGCTGTTCGAGGAAGGCGTGGAGCTGCAGCGCGAATGCCAGAAGCAACTCGAGGAAGCGGAAGGGCGGGTAGAAATTCTGCTGAAGAAGGCAGACGGCAAGATGGTCGCCGAACCCTTTGACCCAGAGACGGAGTCGCAATCGTAATGCGCGCCTTGCGCGCGCGCCACATCGCCGAGAAGGATGAAAACTTCCCCGCCCGATGAAACTGCCCGATTTTTTTGAAGAAGACCGCCTGGCCGTCGACGCTGCGCTGGAGAAACTGCTGCCCAGCGCGGCCACGCCGCCCACTTCGATTCATGAAGCCATGCGCTACAGCGTATTCGCCGGTGGGAAACGCATCCGTCCGATTTTGTGCCTGGAAGCGGCGCGGATTTTTACCGAGGATGTCACGGCCGCGCTGCATCCCGCTTCCGGGATCGAATGCATCCACACCTATTCGCTGATTCACGACGATTTGCCGGCGCTCGATAACGATGATTTGCGGCGTGGCAAACCCACGTGCCACAAACAGTTCGGTGAGGCTACCGCGATTCTGGCCGGCGATGCCCTGTTGACGCTGGCGTTTGAGCTGGTGGGCGCCACACCCGTGGATGCCGAGCGCCGCGTCGCCATGCTCACCGAAGTGGCCACCGCAGCGGGTACAGTGAATGGCATGGTCGGGGGACAAATGGCGGACATCGAAGCGGAAGGCAAACGCATTGGCGCAAAAATGCTCGAGTACATTCATCGCGCAAAAACGGCGGCGCTGATTCGCGCGTCGGTAACGGCGGGAGCGTTGTGCGCGGGTGCACCGGCGAAAGATGTCACGCGGCTGCGCAAATTTGGCGAGACCATCGGCTGGGCCTTTCAAGTGACCGACGATATTCTGGACGTCGAGGAATCTTCGGCGGCGCTGGGCAAGACGGCGGGCAAGGATATTGCGCAGCAAAAAGCCACCTACCCCGCGCTGTACGGCTTGCCGCGTTCCCACGAAATTGCCAACGAGCTGGCGCACAAGGCGATCGCGGCGCTTGAGCCGTACGCGGAGCGCGGCGGTCGCTTGCGAGAGATCGCGGAATTTCTCGTATTGCGGCGCGCTTGAGTTGGTCAGTTCTTAAGAATTTCTTTCCTGTAGACACTTTCGATGGCCAAGACCAGAACATCGCGCAAGCGCCTCGACTTGTTGCTGGTGGAACGCGGGCTGGCGG
>PMOV01000233.1 GCA_003161195.1 Acidobacteriota bacterium
GACTCCGCGCCGCTGAGCTCGAAGCTGGTGAAGGGCGCAATTTTGAAGACGTACAAGGGGTTCCCGCACGGCATGCCGACTACGCATGCGGATACGATCAACGCGGACCTGCTGGAGTTTATTGCAGGGAAGGCTAGCATGGCGGCGCGGTAGCGTTTGGGGCAGTCCTGGCCTGCGGTGATGTTTTGCGGGCCGGGGCTGCTACGTTGCGAGGCTCTGTGTGAATGCTTTGCGCGAGGATGCATGGCTTCGCGTAGGATGTCGTGATTGTTTGTTTGGGAGTTGATCCCCGCTGTAAATGCCAGCCTCAGCCATCACCTTCCGTGCTTGCTCGGCAGCACCGACAGACCAGTAGCCAGCTAGAAAAATCGCACAGACTGAAGTCTATGCCACCGAAACGCGGCGCGGCGGAACTGCGCAACGAAGAAATCGGAGATGGTGTGGACAAAAGCTCACAGGCTGAAGCCTGTGCTACCAAGTCAATGCGTTGACTTTTGTGCGGCTAGCCCATAGCATTTTGGGTTCGGCACTGCGGGGAATTTGTTCCTGAGGATGCGTGTGCCGAAGCGCGACGCGCGAGTTACTTCTGCGCTGAAAATGGATTTGGCGGTTACTTCAACGGAGGGGTGATGGCTATCAAGGTGGGGATTAATGGGTTTGGGCGGATTGGGCGGAATATTATGCGGACCGCTATCGATGATAAGGAGATTGAGTTTGTAGCGGTGAATGATGTGACGGACGCGGCGACGCTGGCGCATTTGCTGAAGTACGATTCGGTGCTGGGGAATTTGCATCACCGCATTTCGCATACGGAAGACACGATTACCGTGGAAGGGAAGACGTTCAAGGTTTTTAAGGTCAAGGATCCGGGAGAGATTGATTGGTCGAGCGTGGGCGCGGAGATTGTGGTGGAGTCGACAGGGCTGTTTACCAGGGCCGCGGATGCGAAGAAACACCTGCGCGGGTCGGTGAAAAAGGTGATCATTTCGGCGCCGGCGGATGGACCGGACGCAACGTTTGTGCTGGGCGTGAATGACAAGACGTACGATGCGGCGGCGCACCATGTGATTTCCAATGCGTCCTGCACGACGAACTGTTTGGCGCCGGTGGCCAAAGTGTTGCACGAGACGTTCGGGATTGTGGCCGGGACGATGACGACGATTCACTCGTATACCAATGACCAGAAACTGCTGGATTTGCCGCACAAGGATTTGCGGCGGGCGCGGGCGGCGGCGTTGAACATGATTCCGTCGTCGACGGGCGCGGCGAAGGCGCTGCACCTGGTGATTCCGGAGTTGAAAGGGAAGCTGGATGGATTTTCAATCCGGGTGCCGACGCCGAACGTGAGCGTGGTGGATTTGACGGTGTTTGTGGAGAAGCCGGCCACGGTGGCCAGCGTGAATGAAGCGCTGAAGCATGCGGCGCATGGGCCGATGAAGGGGATTTTGGGATATACCGAGGAGGAGTTGGTGTCTTCGGATTTTAAGGGGAATTCGCATTCGTCGATTGTGGATGCGGGGTATACCAAGGTCGTTGGCGATAAGTGCGTGAAGGTGCTGGCGTGGTATGACAATGAGTGGGGGTATTCGTGCCGGTGCCGGGATTTGATTAAGTTGGTGGCGGGGAAGAATTAGTTTTTTTCCGCGAGACAAAGGCAAAAGCAAAAAAGAAAAGCAGGATCAAACCGGGTCGTGCAAACCGGATGGATCTTGCCGAGAAGGGGCGCAGTCCCGCAAGTGCGGGACGCCCCACGAGGCAGAGTCAGAGTCAAAATTCGACATGAAAAAATTGACGATACGAGCTTTGGAGTTGCGTGGGAAGCGCGTGTTCGTGCGCGTGGATTTTAATGTGCCGCTGAAGGACGGCGTGGTGACCGACGACACGCGCATTCGGGAAACGCTACCTACGTTGCGGCTGGGGATCGAGCGCGGGGCGCGATTGGTGCTGGCTTCGCACCTCGGGCGGCCGAAGGGCGGGCCGGATGCGAAATATTCGCTGTGGCCGGCGGCCAAGAAACTGGAGGAGTTGCTGGGAAAGCCAGTGGCGTTCGCCAAGGATTGCGTGGGACCGGGGGCGGAGGAGCAGAGCAAGGCGTTGCGCGACGGGGAAGTGCTGGTGCTGGAGAATGTGCGGTTTCATCCCGAGGAAGAGAAGAACGGGGAAGAGTTTTCGCGGGAGCTGGCGGCGTTGTGCGACGGGCTGTTCGTTTGCGATGCATTTGGGTCGGCGCACCGGGCGCATGCTTCGGTGGTGGGGATTACGCGATTTGTGAAAGAGGCGGCGGCCGGGTTGCTGATGGAGAAGGAGCTGGAGTACCTGGGAAAAGCCATTAGCGATCCGGCACGGCCGCTGGTGGCGATTATTGGCGGGGCGAAGGTCAGCGACAAGATTGAGGTGGTGGAGAATTTGATGAAGGTGGCGGACGCGATGCTGATTGGCGGGGGCATGGCGTATACGTTTTTGAAGGCGCAGGGACTGGGGATTGGGAAATCGCTGGTGGAGGAAGATAAGCTGGATATGGCGCGGAAGATTATGGCGGATGCGAAGGCGCGCGGTTTCAAGTTGATGCTGCCGGTGGATCATCTGGTGGCGCCGGAGTTTAAGGCGGATGCGCCGAGTACCGTGATGGCGGTGACGGCGACGCCTGCAGACCAGATGGGGCTGGATATTGGTCCGAAGACCGTAGCGGCGTACGCGGCGGAAATTGCGAAGGCCAAGACGATTTTGTGGAATGGGCCGATGGGCGTGTTTGAGATGCCGGCGTTTGCCGCGGGGACGCTGGCGATTGCGAAGGCGGTGGCGGCGGCGACGCAGGCTGGGGCCATCTCGATTGTGGGCGGAGGGGATTCTGTGGCGGCGGTGCAGCAATCGGGCGTGGCTAAAGAGATTTCGCACATTTCGACCGGAGGCGGGGCTTCGCTGGAGTTTTTGGGCGGGGCGGAACTGCCTGGGGTGGCGGCGTTGACGGAGAAGGCATGACGATGGCGAAGCGCCGGCGGGTAATGGCCGGGAATTGGAAGATGTACAAGACGATCGCGGAGACGCGGTCGTGCCTGGAGCTGTTTCTGCCGTTGGTGGCGGAGGCGAAGGATTGCGACATCGTGATTGCGCCGCCGTTTACAGCGATCGCGTCGGCGGTTGAGCTCTGCGCGGGGTCAAACGTAGCAGTGGGGGCGCAGAATGTGTCGTGGGGTAAGGATGGGGCTCTGACCGGGGAAGTGTCGGCGGGGATGCTGGCGGAGGCGGGTTGCAAGTACGTGATTGTGGGGCACTCGGAGCGGCGGCATTTCTTCCATGAGACGGACGATATGGTGGCGCGGAAGACGCTGGCGGCGCTGGGGGCGGGGTTGACGCCCATTGTTTGCATGGGAGAGATGCCGGAGGACCGCGAAGGGGGCCTGACCGAAGAGGTGTTGCGGAGGCAGTTCCTCGGTGGGCCGGGTTCGTTGACCGGGGAGGAATTCTCCCGTATTCTAATGGCTTACGAGCCCATATGGGCAATTGGCACGGGGCGCGTGGCGACCCCGGAAATTGCTGCGGCAGCGCACCGATTTATACGAAGTTGTGCGGCGGAGCAGTTCGGCATGGAGCACGCCTTGAGGCTGCGAATCCTTTACGGGGGCAGCGTTAAGCCGGACAATATAAAGGGTTTGATGGCGCAGGAAGAGCTGGATGGGGTGCTGGTAGGCGGGGCTAGTTTGGACGCCACGTCGTTTGCAAGTATCGTAAACTATACGAGTTAGCCCTTTTTTGAATTTTTGCAGGGAGCCGGCGCGTTTTGTGTGCTTGCGGCCGATTCGCTAGATGGAACGAGGTGTAGTGATGGAAGGCATGGCGGGATGGATGAAGTGGGCGATCGCCCTGGCGGCGGGATTCTTGGTGATTGCGCTGGGGTTTAAGTACGCGGAACCGGTGCTAAAGACTTTTTTCGTGCTGAATTGCCTGGTGCTGATCTTTGTGGTGCTGCTGCAGAGTGGCAAGGCGGCGGATTTGGCGGGGGCCTTTGGCGGGGCGGGGAGCCAGACGGCGTTTGGTCCGCGCGGGGCCGCGAATATTTTGTCCAAGGCCACCACCTGGTGCGCGGTGATGTTTATGGTGTGTGCAATGGCTCTGGTGCTGCGGACGGATAAGGCGGCGGAGGGCGGGTCAATCTTGGAGAAGTTTAGTAAGCCGGCGCCGGTAAGCGCGCCTGCTGCTGCGCCGGGGAAGACNNGAGAGCGAGGTTTGACTCTCGCAGCGGGTGCCAGTAAAGTTGTTGTTGCGCGGTCGTGGCGGAACTGGCAGACGCACTAGCTTGAGGTGCTAGCGCCGCAAGGCGTGGAGGTTCGAGTCCTCTCGACCGCACCATTTTTTTCTCGAAACATTTCCTATTTCAATATTCGCGCAGATGACTGGCCTTGGCTGAGGTCGGCGCGCCACGGTGTACAGTTGCGTTGGCGGGCACAAAAGCGCGCCGGCTGAAAGCCTACGCTACCAAAGGCGTGATTACTTCTCGGCGCTTGAAATTTTGGGTGGAATGTATTGTAGTGGAAGCGCGCAGGAGTCTGGTTCTGACTCTGGGGCGGATTGGGTGTGCCTGCATTTTGCTGAGTCTACATGGCCTACTACGAGAGCGGCGGGAACGCGGGGCGAGAGGGTAGGCCGGTGGGCTGGCCGGCGATACTGCGGGGTTTCGCCGGGCGCTATCTGTTCAGCAAAGAACACAAAACAATAGGGTTGCAGTACTTGGGACTGGCGTTGCTGTGTGTGTTTCTGGGCATGGCGATGTCTCTGCTGCTGCGCGTGCATATGGCGTGGCCGAATGCCGGCGGCGGTTTGCTCGGCGGCGCGATCCGCGGTCTTGGCGATTCGCCGGAACGGTATGCGGCGCTGATGCTGCTGCACGGATCGCTGATGGTGTTTTTTGTGCTGACGGCGGCGCCGCAGGCGGGGTTCGGGAACTATCTTTTGCCGCTGCAGATTGGCGCGAGCGAGATGGCGTTCCCATGGCTGAGCGCGGCGGCGCTGTGGTTGACCGTTGCATCAGCCACGCTGATGACGGGAGCATTTTTTGCGACGCCGGATGCGGGCGTGAAATTGTGGGTGGCCAGCGTGGCGATTTTTTCGTTGGCGGCGCTGCTCGGCGCGATTAATTTTTGCGTGACGACGATCGATCTGCGCGCCAAAGGCATGACGCTGCCGCGGCTGCCGGTGACGGTGTGGGCGTGGTTCATCAACGCGATTTTGAGTTTGCTGATTTTCAGTATTGTGCTGGCGGCTTGTGCGCTGCTGCTGGCAGATGGTTTCCTCGGCACGGAGTTTTTCCGCGGAGCGTTTGGCGCGAGCCCGGCGGTGAGCTGGCAGCGGCTGTTCTGGTTTTTTGCGCAGGCCGAAGTGTATGTGGCGATGCTGCCATGCTTCGGGATGATCACGCACCTGCTGGCGATGGGGGCGCGGCGGCCGGTGTGGCGGGAAGGCGCGGTGGTGCTGGCGTTATGCGCGGTGGGGCTCGTGGGATTTTGCATTTGGGGCCAGCACATGTTTGCGACCGGGATGGATCCGGGGAAGCCGCTGATGTTTGGCGTGCTGGCGGCGTCGCTGGGATTGCCGGCTGGCGTGCTGGTGGTGAGCTGGTTCGGGACGCTGTGGAACGGTCGGATGCGGCTCGAGACGTCGTGGCTTTTCGCGTTGGGATTTATTTCGCTGTTTTTGTCCGGGGGATTTTCGGGAATTATTCTGGCGCGCCGCGATATTTATTCGCTGCGGGGCGGGAACGATTTCGTTAGTGGGCACTATCACCTGGTGATGGGGGTGACAGCGACGTTCGCGATACTGGCGGCGCTGTATTTCTGGTTCCCGCGGCTGTTTGAGCGGCGGCTGAATGAGGGCCTGGGGAAGCTGCATTTCTGGCTGACGTTTGCGGGCGTGTATTGCGTGTTTATGCCGATGCATTGGATGGGGCTGCTGGAGCGGGGGCGTGCGGGAGCGGGGTTGGCGTATGGGGGAGGAGGGCAAGCAGGAGGATGGAGTTTGTTTATCAGCGGCGCCGCCTTGGTTACCGTGGCGGCGCAGGGCATTTTTCTGGTGAATCTAGTGGGCAGCCTATGGCGCGGAGAGCGCGTGTATGTGTGCAACCCGTGGAAGGTTACGACGCTGGAATGGATGCCGGCAACGGCCGGGGCGTCGCAACAGAACGGTGAACATGCGGACTCGAGCGCGGTGGTGGTGCATCGGGGCGCTTACGAGTTCGACGAGTCCGGAAACGTGGACGATTACATTCCGCAGTACGTCTCGCCCGAGCGCGTGGCAGCGCAACACGCTGCGAAGATCCGTTAAGAGGGTGCGCGGAAGAATGCGTTGAGGGAGCAGTTAGAAAGAAGGCGGCATGCCGGGCACAACGTTCGAGCAGGAAATTGAAATTATTGTGGAGGACATCGGAGGCGGAGGTGGAAAACCGCCCGCGCATGACGGCGGCGGGGACGATGGCGGCGGGAAACGCAGACGGCCGTGGAACTCTTCGCCGCGGCGGTACTACACCGGGGTGACGCTGGGCATACTTTCGATTTTGATGTTTTTTATGGCGCTGGCCAGCGCGTTTATTGTGCGGCGGGGCTCGTCGTCGAACGACTGGGTGCCCGTGCATATTCCCACGATTTTGTGGCTGAACACGGCGGTGCTGCTGTTTAGCAGTTTGACGCTGGAACTGGCGCGGAAGCGGCTGGCGTCGGCGGACTTGAGTGGGTTCCGGCGGCTGTGGACGGTGACGACGTTTTTAGGGCTGCTGTTTCTGGCGGGACAGATTCTGGCGTGGCGGCAGTTGATCAGGGAGGGGATTTTTGTGGCCACGAATCCCGGGAGCAGCTTTTTTTATGTGTTTACGGGATTGCATGGGTTGCACCTTTTGGGCGGGGTGGGTGCGCTGATGTACGTGGCGCTGCGGAATTTTGAGCGGGCGAAGATGACGCGGCAGGTGGCGGCGGAGATTGTGGGGCATTACTGGCATTTTATGGATGCGCTGTGGGTGTTTTTGCTGGCGCTG
>PMOV01000308.1:0-6669 GCA_003161195.1 Acidobacteriota bacterium
CAGCTCTCCGGCGGGTGGAAGCAACGCCTGGCCCTCGGATGCGCCATGCTGCACGAACCCAAATTACTCTTTCTCGACGAGCCGACCGCCGGCATCGATCCTGTAGCCCGCCGCCAGCTCTGGGACTTGCTCTTCGAACTGTCCGGCCACGGCATCACCTTCTTTGTCACCACCCACTACATGGACGAAGCCGAACGTTGCAGCCACGTGGCCTACATTTACTACGGCAAGCTCATCGCCGACGGCACGCCCGCGGACTTGAAGCAACTGCCGGACGTCCAGCCTGCCGGCACCGCTCGCGTCGAAATTATTACGCCCCAGGTTACGCGTGCCTTGCGCCTCGCGCGTCATATTCCNNTGCGCGCGCAACTGCAAAAAGACGGCATTACCGTCACGGACATCCGCCCGCTGACCGCCAGCCTCGAAGACGTATTCGTCGAGCTCACCTACAAGCATCAGGCGTTGCTCGAGGCTTCCCGTGGCTAGCCCTTTCCGCGGATTCGGCGCCGTCTTCTATAAGGAAGTGCTGCACGTGCGGCGCGATCCCGGCACGCTCTTCTTCTCGCTTCTGATTCCGCTGATGCAAATGGTCGTCTTGGGCTTTGCCATCGACACCAACGTCCGCCAGGTGCACACCGTGGTGTACAACGCCGACGGCCGCCAGGAAAGCCGTGAGCTGATCGACCGTCTAAAAAACTCCGACACCTTTAACGTCATCCGCTACGTCGAAAACGACCACGATCTGAACGACGCCATCATTGGCGGAAAGGCCCGCGTTGGTATAAAAATCCCCGTGGACTTCTCCGACCGCCTCATCCACGGCATGTCCGCGCAAGTATTGGTACTTATTGACGGCTCCGATTCTTCCGTAGCCGGCCAGGCCATCAACGTCACCACCGCCATCGGCCTCGACGAGTCCCTGCGGCGGGAGGTCACTGACGCCACCGCGCCCTTCGCCGTCGATATGCGTCCCAAGCTGCTCTTCAATCCAGACTCTCGCTCTCCCAATTTCTTCCTGCCCGGCCTTACCGCTGTCCTCCTGCTCAACGTCACCACATTTCTTACAGCTTTCGCCATCGTGCGCGAAAAAGAGCGTGGCACGCTCGAGCAGCTTTTTGTCACCCCCGTTCGGCCTTTCGGGCTCCTGCTCGGCAAGCTGCTGCCTTACTTCTTCATCGGCTTCTTCGAGCTCTGCAACATCCTCTTCTTCATGCGCTTTGTCTTCCGCGTGCCCATTCACGGCAACGTATTTCTGCTGGCCCTGCTTTCCATTCCTTACCTCTTCGTATGCCTGTCATTCGGTATGCTCATTTCCAGCAAAGCCAATAGCCAGGCGCAGGCCATGCAACTCGCCTTCCTCACCTTTTTGCCCAGCATCTTCTTCTCCGGCTACATCTTCCCCCGCGAAACCATGCCGATTTTTTTCCGCGTCCTTAGCTATTTTGTTCCTGCCAGCTATTTCATCAACATCACCCGCGGTATCATCTTGCGCGGCGCCGGTCTGCAACACTTGTGGCTCGACGGCCTGGCGCTGACTGCCATGGGCACAATCCTGCTCGTCATTGCCGCGCGCCGCTTCTCCAACAAAGTCATCATGACGTAGGAGTCGCGGCTGACCGACTTATCTAACGGTTGCCGGACGAAACCACCGCGCACGCGGCAGCCCCTCGCGTCTTAGCAAACCGCCGCCAACTGCGTCCGCCACTCCTCCCTCGTTTCCTTCGCACTCCAAGCCAGCGACATTTGTGCGCTGGCCACTGGCCGCCGTATATCCACAAACGGCCGCTCCGAGTAGCCAAGCCTGCGCCGTATCTCGGTCAGTCGCCGCGTCAAAGCATCGCGATATTCCTCGGGCGCTTTACCGTTCCGCACGAACCATTCCTCATACTGCTTCGCCAGTCGCGGAAACTTCGCCCGAATTGCCGGCATGAACTGCTTCGCCGAAGTGGCCTGTAAAAATAGTATTCCCGACGAAAACCATAAAGAGCCCGCATCCTTCGCGGCCTCCGCCAAACGCTCCAGTTCACCTTCGCCGTCTGTAATTCCCGGGAGCAGCGGCGAAGCCAGCACCCCCGCCGGAATCCCCGCCTCCCGCAGTCGTCGCAACGCTGCAATGCGCAAATCCGGTCGCGGCGCACGCGGTTCGAGCCAACGCGCCAGCCGCGCACGCAGCGTCGTCACCGTCAGGTTCACGTATAACGTCGAACGCCTCGCAATCTGCTGCAACAATTCCAGATCGCGCACCACCTGATTGGATTTCGTGGTGATCGAAATGCTCAGTCCTTCGCGCTTCACCAACTGCTCCAGACAGGCCCGCGTCACACCGTATTCGCGCTCCGCCGGCTGGTAGGGGTCCGTCGCCGTCCCAATCGCGATGTGCTCCGGGTGATCCAGGTTCGGCCGTTCACCTGCCTTGCAATACTTCTCGGCCAGCTCGCGCCCAATCAAAGCACTGGCATCCTGTTTCACAAAAATCTTTTTCTCGAACTCGCTGCCGTCCAGCTCCATATACTCGTGCGTATAGCGCGCATAACAATACCGGCAAGCGAACTCGCAACCGCGGTAGGGGTTCACCGTCCACTCAAAAGGCACGCGTTTCGAATCGCACCGATTCATAATCGAGCGCACCGGCAACAGAAAATACTCCGGCCGCTCCTCGGACGTTCGTCTCGACTCCGCAGCCGGCGAAATCGATGCGAGGCGGGCAATGCCAACCAGTGGCGCAGCAGCAGTCCTGATCCTCTGTTGCGGGAAATCCGTCGCACGACGGATTCCTCCCGGACCAGTTCCCTCCGCTCCCAGCGGGGGGCAACCCGCCGGAAGAAGGGGCATACTGTTACTGGGGTCCGCCAGCGGGGCAAGCTCGCGAACCATTGCATTTGGTGCATCAGGGCAATTAGGAAAGAGCGAAGCTGCGGATTGTGGAGCGGGGCGGCGACGGATACGATAGCCCGACGCCGGGATGGAGTGCACTGCGGACATGGCCCACCTCGAACTCCTCCAGTATTTCGCTTTTTATTCGCCGTGTCAACATTTATTTCGCTTTTTATTCGCCTGCCAGACGCTCCTCCGCGCCTTACCCACCGGAACTCGAATCCTCCCTTTCCGCCATTTGCCTCCACCTCCCCCGCAAGCTATTCTCCCTGAGTCGGAGGAACACTTTGAAGCTGCCCCTTGAAGCTATTCTATTGCTCGGCCTTGCCGTTGCCATCCTCCCGGCCGCGGCAAAAGCGCAAACTCCGCCAGCCGCTAAAAAGCCCGTCGCAGCCTCCTCCCCAAGCGCCACTCCACTCCCTAGCGCTCCGCTCTCCACGCACTTTCCCATCCTCCTGCTGGCCTTCGGCGAATCTCCTTCCTGGGACGTCCGCATCGGTTCTAAAGGCCCGGAACTCTTGCAGCGCCAAGGCTACCCGCCCGTCCTTCTCGAACCTGGCGAGATTACCCGCGAAGGTACCGCCGACATATGGATCTACCACGCCAAGGACGTATCCACGAGCGCCGACCTTTCCCTGCTCTTGAGCCGCGAACCTTGCTCCGATTCGTCGGCCGCTACCACCAAATACACCTTTAAGGCCGTCGTCCAGCATTCCCAAATTGGAAAACTGCAAGGCTGCGCTCGTATCGCCGCAGAGCTCTTCCCCCGTCTTCCGGGCCAAACCGCACAAGGCGACGATGACGATACCGACAAGAAAAAACCCCCCGCGCTTCCTCCAATAACGAATGCCAAGGCGCCGGCAGCCGTGGCCTTTTTGACTCCCGCAGGGAAAATCGTTGTCAGCCGCAACGGCGTCAAGAAAATCGCCGCGCCGATTGGCACGCAACTCGCCCTCTCGCACGACGGCAAGAGATTGCTGTATATCCGGCAAGACTCTAAGTCCCCTGCGCTCAACACCATTGTGCTCTATGAATTCGAGAGCGCCCGCTCGCGAGACCTCGTGCACGGACCAGTCGGCCAAGCCGTCTGGTCGCCAGACGATTCGCGCATCGCCTACGTATCTTCAGCCGACCAGAAATCCCAAGTCTGGGTCTTGCGGCCCGAAACGCCAGACAAAGCCGCTGCCTTCTCGTCGCAGCCTGTCGCAACCTTGGCAGGCTGGGTCGACCCGCACTCCGTTCTGGCGTGCGACTCACAAAACGCGTATTGGCTCAGTGAGGATCGCCCCATCCAAACCGTCGCCTTGCGGGAAATCTACGGCGACATGTTTCAGCCTAAACCATTCGACACACTCAGCTTAAATCCCGCGAATCCCGACCTGCTTCTGGTCTCGGCGGTGGAGTCGTCCACACCACCCGGCGCCCCGACGGATGCCGCCGGCACCGCTCATGGCCTCTTCCTCTACGAACTGCGTTCTAAACGCCGGACCCAACTCACCCCGCCAGACCAACTTGCTGAGCACGGCGTATGGTCTCGCGACGGCCTGCAAGTCTTTTACACCCGACGCACCTCTGCCGCTGCCCCGTCGATCTTCCGCATCCTCTGGGATGGCACCGGCATTCGCCGCTATGCGGATGGCTCGGACCTGACCGTCGGCGAGTGAAAGGCGAGTGATAACCGTAGCGCGGCGTTTCACCCTTCACCCTTCAGCCTCCACTGCGCCCCCCCAATCTAACTACCCGCCATCCGCATTAATTAAGGGATAGCCATTTCGTCGCACCTGTCCTTCAGGCCGGGGCGCATTGCGCGCCCAACCTCTATACTGCCTCAATGGGAACCCCTGTCCCGGGCGTAGCACCTCAAGTAGGTATTCTCGTCCTCGACGCCGACGCCCCAAGCGCCGGCGCCCTGCGCGTCATTCTCGATTCCGAAGGCTGGCGCGTGCGCATCGTTCCCGACGCGCAATTGCTCCTCACGGAACTGAAAAGCGGCGAATGGTCCCTCGTCGTCGCCAATATCGCCCTCACCCCCCCGAACAGCGCCGCGTTCATCACCCTTCGCGAACTCGCCGCCGTTTCGCCCGACGACGGCGGCCGTATGCGCGTCCTCTTTCTGATCCCTGAACTAAGCGGCGGCCAGTACGTCAGCACTCTCGAAACCGCCCGCCTACCTTACGTGGTCCGCCCCTATCATTTGCACGACTTGCTCGAGAAAGTCAGCGACCTGCTGGTCGAGGTCCGCGCCATCGCCGCGCCCATTCGCCAGGTCCGCTACGAATTCGGCGACCTCCGCAAACAGAAAAAGGCCGCCGGCCGCTCCAATTCCATGTTCGCCTCCCGCGACTCCTTCTCTTACACCGATGAGGAACTCGCCGAGTACGAAAAATCAGAAAGCGAATCCTCCAAGAATCGCCGTCCCAAGCGTCTGGACAATCTCGGTAGCTCAAATCGCTAGTATTCCCGCTCGCCTCCCCTAAGTCCCTCATTCTGCAGCTTCGTTATTCCAACACTTCAAATGGAAGGTTTCCCCGCAAGATTCTCCGCCACGTCCGTTCTAGCTCCGTACGGCAATTCCGCATCGCAAGGAGTCTCTTATGGACCGCTCCGTATTACCTGTCGTCTTCAGCGTATTGATGAGCGCCGGCGCCGTCAGTGCCCTCGGCTTCGTCTGGTCGGCCCCGGGAACGCCCAAGCCCCCGGCCAAGCCCGAAGGCGAGTGGCGCACTCGTCAGACCAGTCATCTCAAAGGCTAACGCGTCCTCGGCGTGATCGTCGCCTACGGTGGCGAAGTCGCCTGGAGCGACATCTTCGCCAGCCCTGACCTCTTCAACGCCGATTGGAGCAAACTCTTGCGCAGCTATGCGGTCGAGGCCCTCGCTCGGCCCGTTTTGCGCGAAGTCGCCTCCCACGATGACGCTGCCTCATTCCTCCAGCGCCTCAATGGCCGCGAACAACAGGAAACCGACCCTCACGTCTACGTCTGGCGCGCAATTACCGAAGGCCGCCTGACGCAAATCGAACTAGACACCCTCGACCCCAAACAATTCACCCTCCACCGCCTGCTCCTCCGCCGCACCTAGCGCCGCCTTTGTAGGGGCGCAGCATGCTGCGCCCCATTTCAGCAAGATCGGAAGGACTTGGGGTGCGTTGTTCTGCTTTCGTTTTGTTCATTCCGTCGCCGCCACACGCACAACACTCCGATCCTTCGTCTGCTGCAACATCTCCGCTGCCGTCAATCCCGTCACCGGATGCCGTACACCCGGCGCAATCTCCGCCAGCGGCACCAACACAAATCTCCGCTGCCCCATTCGCGGATGAGGCGTCACCAACTCTTCCGTCTGAATCACCGCATCCCCATAAAACAAAATATCCAAATCGATCACTCGCGGCCCCTTGGCAAACGCCTTCGCACTCCCCATCGCGCTTTCAATCCCGCGCAGCCGCCGCAACAATTCCTCCGCCGCTACTTCCGTCTCCCCCTCCACCACACAATTCAAAAACCATCCCTGCTCCAGGTAATCCACCGGCTCCGTTTCATAAATCTTCGACACTTTCCGCACGCGCACTCCGGCCCGAGACAAGGCTCCAATCGCCGCCCGCACATTCTCCATCCGCTCGCCTAAATTGGATCCCAACGAAAGATAAACCACAGTCATGAATACGCCGCTACGATTCTAGGGAGGGTCCGACCGCGTGCCCAGAATCGGAACCTACGGAAGGCCCAGCCGCGGGCCCTGCAGCAAAACCCAGGGAGGGCCCGACTTTAGTCGGGCCGTTCCCGAGTTCCTTGAAAAG
>PMOV01000308.1:6750-6890 GCA_003161195.1 Acidobacteriota bacterium
AGGCCGATCTGCATCAAATATGGCTCATACATCTCCTCAATTGCATCCTCTTCCTCGGAAAGCGCCGCCGCCAGCGTCCCCACGCCCACCGGCCCCCCGCCATACTTCTCGATCAGTGCCAGCATCAAATTGCGGTCCAC
>PMOV01000138.1 GCA_003161195.1 Acidobacteriota bacterium
ACAACCATCGCGCGTGGGCGTTGCCTTGCTTGGTGATGGGCCCGTGATAACAGTGCGCTCCGGACTGGCGGGTGGAAGGATTCAACCCTAGGTACGCGCTCAGCTTCTTGGCATTCGGAAAACGTGAGATGTTCCCAATGGCTGCCAAGCAAGTCTGCGCGACAGTGTAGTCGATTCCCGGGATACTCATCACCAGACGCACCTTTTCATCCTGCCAGGCTTCGCGCACCAGCAAGTCGTCCATTTGCGTGATTTCTAGTTCGGTCAGTTCGAGCAAACGCAAATCGCTCTCCCGAGCCAAAGCCTCTTCCTGGGCTAGTGGCACTTGCCTCAGCCAGGCGATCCCTCGCTTGCTGAATAGATCGCAGTCCGGCAGCGGAACCAGGGTATGGTGCAGGATCGAGTGCAAGCGATTCTTCAGCCGCGTGCGGTCGCTCACCAGCGCTGCACGGCGATGGGTCAGTCGCCGTAAACGCTGCGTCTCTTGGTCCGGCTGCCACACCATCGGCAGATACTCGCAGCGCAACAGCTCGGCGAGCACTCGCGAATCCACTTTGTCGGTTTTTATTTTGGCTTCTGCGATGGCCCGGACTTTTAAGGGATTCCCGATGACGATCTCTTTGACAAACGGTCGCAGCACTCCGGCGACTGCCCAGGTATTCGTAGTGGCTTCCATCGCCAAGCGATCTTCCCGAGCGAGTTGTCGTTCAGCAAAGGCCGCTAGAGCCTCTCGTGTTACGAGAACGGTGTAGGTTGCGAACAGCGTGCCATCCGCAAGCAGGATAGTGAAGACCGCCGTTCGCTTGTGGACATCACAACCGACGAAGCGTAGCATCGCGCATAGACCTCCTTGTCCCGATCGAATCGGGACGGGAAAGATGTGGTGCGGGGTTCCGGAACTGAATCGTGGTCCTGGCCCGCCATCCTGTTGGAGGGTCTGAGACCGTGATGATCCCGCTCCGTTTTTTGCGGGGCGAATCGACAACTACCTATGCGAGCTCAAAGCTCAACCGGGTGGGTCGCAGGGCGGCCAGATACGACAGCGGGCTCTCAGCCCATAGGTGTAATCGACCGGCCCACAAGCGACCCGCCCCGCACCGCATCGCTCACGAGCGAATCGCCTGCTCCCGTTCCCGATGCGGAAACTTTACCCCTTCCACCGAGCTCTTTACTACTCCCGTGAATCCCTGGCAACATCGAAGCTCCTTGCCCTCCGCTCCCCTGGCACAATCGCCTGAACACAATCATGCCCGGTACGACCCCTTTAATCGCCTCGTCGGCTCCAACCAAAATAGTGGCGCCGCCATCTACTCCTACGTCTACGACCGCTTCGGCAATCGCTGGCAGCAGAATGGCCCGCACACCATGATCGAGGCCTTCACCGGCAACAGTTCGGTCAACAACAATCGCATGGATGGCTATGCCTACGACGCCGCCGGAAACCTCCTCAGCGATGGCACAAACTTCTACACCTACGACGCCGAAAATCGTATCGTCGAGGTCCAGCAGGGCAGCGCAACCGGTCCGGTCCTCGCCACGTACGCCTACGGCGCCGATGGCCAACGTGTCCACGGCACTGGCGTTACCAGCGACACGTACGACAACGTTGGGAATCTGGCCAGCGTCACCTATCCGGACACCGTCGTCCACAACTACACCTACGACACCCGCAACCGCCTCACGAACCTTGGCGTAAAGGGCTCCGTCTCCGGCTCTCCTGGCGCCATTGCCAGCTACGCCTACACCCTCGATGCCAGCGGCCACCGCCTGTCCGTCGCCGAGCTCAGCGGCCGCAGCGTCACCTACGCCTACGACAATCTCTACCGCCTCACCAGTGAAACCATCGCCAGCGATCCGCACAGCATCAACGGTGCCGTGAGCTACACCTACGACCCCGTGGGCAATCGCACGCAGAAAACTTCCACGCTCCCCGGCTTCCCCGGCGGCACGCTCAACTACGACACCAACGACCAGCTCACCACCGACGCCTACGACGCCAACGGCAACACCACCACCTCAAACTCTCTGGCCTATACATACGATTTCGAGAATCACCTCATCCAGCAGGCGGGCATCAGCGTGGTCTACGATGGCGACGGCAATCGCGCCAGCAAGACGGTCTCCGGCATTACCAGCACGTACCTCATCGACACGCAAAACCCCACCGGCTACGTGCAGGTTCTGCAGGAAAGCTTCACCGGCAACACCGGCGCGAACTTCGAATCGATGCACACCTACGTTTACGGCCTCGAGCGCATCAGCGAGCGCCGCAATTACGTCGCGAACAACCAGGGCGCCACCGCCAACGCTTACTACGTCTACGACGGTCATGGCTCTGTTCGCGCCCTCGCCGACCCGACCGGCACCGTCACCGACACCTACGACTACGACGCCTTCGGCAACCTCATCCACTCTACCGGCACGACGCCCAACAACTACCTCTTCGCCGGCGAACAGTTCGACCCCGACCTCGGCCTCTATTACAACCGTGCCCGATATTTACACACGAGCACCGGCAGGTTCTTGTCCATGGACACGGCAGAGCCCACTCCGGCTGATCCAGCATCTTTGCACCGTTATCTCTACGCTGACGCGGACCCTGTGAACGGGCTCGATCCGACCGGCCTGTATACGCAAGCGTACGGCTATGAGGTTGAAGGAATCGTCCAGGACGCCTACATCGCCGACTTTGGCGGGGGCCCAGGCCTCAGCTTGGGCGGGTGGGCGAGGGTCGGAAATCCTTCCCGCTCGGCTCCCTATTCTTTGAAGCCGGATATCCTAGACTGGAGGCGGATGATTTGGATGGAGGTTAAGCCACTTTCCCTCGGCGGGGTCGCGAGAGCATCCGCCGCTTGGGGCATCTACACTGCGGCTTTCGCGCCACTTGGGATCAGCCCCGATGTCGGATGGTTAGCAGGCGGGAGAATATTCCCTTCTAGCCAAGGACAAGTTCTCGTGTTCAACACCGCAGGAATCCTTTTCTATACGACAAGTCAGCAAGACTACAGAAATTTCGAGGAGATAATCCAAGTGACTTTTGGCCTTGGCGCCGCCGCCGCAGGAGGAGCCCTGGCGGGCCAATTGGTGAACACGTTGGTTGGAAATCTTCCCGTAGTGCCTGTCTCACCCGCCGCGGGTTCCGAGATTATTGATATTGGTAACAAAGCACGAATTGCGATCCAGGGCACTGAGGCTGGAACCGAGACGGAGGTAGGGCTGGACTTGGCTGCATAGATGAAATTCAAACTTTATATTGAGCTCGCGAGTCGCGTCGAGGACGAGCGGGTCTTGAATCTGTTTCGCTTCCCAGCAGACGGGGCCTTCGTAACCGGAGCCAGATGGTCGGCCAAGTGGTGGAGTCACGGGCGAACCAAGAGAATGCAGTCCAAAGACCGCGAGCGCATTCTCTCTCGGCTCAGTCGCGATGGCTGCAACGAGCTGGACATCACCTGCAAGACAGGACCCTCCAAACCTGCGAGGAGGCCGCAGTTCAGCGATGCATGGATATACACCGAGCTGTCACCAGGGAATATTTTGTGGGCCCCCGTACCCGAGGAAAGGCTCAAGAGCATAGCGGACGATCATAAGCGCAGAAACTTCGCTGTGCATACGAATCTAAGCGAATTCGCCAGACCTTACCCGACCGAGGTCCAATATATGCTGGAAGTTGAGACTTCCGGCGATGCGGCGGGTGGTCTCGTTGAGATGCAGAAGGTCTCTCTAGATCTCGTTCGCTCGGCGGTTCCCAGGGAGTTGGAAGACTGCGATGTGTTTGGCTACGGATGCGTTGAAGGAAAATGTCGCCTGTTCGGGATGACACGCGGCGTGATTGCGCGTGGAGCGAACTTGGATGAGCTGGGCGAGAAATTCGAGAATGTCTATCCCATACTTATCGGCCCGAAGGCATCGTGCGACGGGCTGGCCAAAGCCTTAGGGGACGCAGAAAAATGGCCCCTATTTGAGGGGGAAGCGAGCCCGACATACATTCTGAGCATCCCTCCAGATCAAGCTATTACTCCCTTCCCCCGCAAACCTGACGTCCTCGCCCCAAGCGCTTCCGATCCTGCAGTCCGACGGTGGTTGGCCTAGGCGCCAAAAGAGCCATGCCGAAGGCATGGCTCTGCTCGGATGCTCTCGGCGCTGCCTGCTAACCGTGCACTGACAGTCCCTCAGAGGCGGCTAACGGGAGGATTCGGCCCAGACCCAGACCAACGCTCGCAGGTCATGGGCCAGTGAAGACCTTTTCGACTTTCACGGACGTTACCTTCCGCCCCTCGTCCAGTTTGATCTGTGCGCTCCAGTCCTGCCTTGTGAGTCCGCTTTTCTCGCCGTGCTTCAGGGCGTAAATCATGCTGGTCTTTTGGTCGAACGAGTGAGTGAACCCGCACTGATCCAGGACTTGCTCTGCGTCGCCTTGTGAGGCTCCCACCTGGATTCTCTCAGAGAGCTTCTGCACGCAGTCGTCGCCCTTATCCTTCTTTGCGCAACCCATGATGCCTGAGAATAGCAACGCGGCGAGAAGCATGCTGGTTTTCCTCACTAATGCACTCCCAGGTTCGTACCCCAGCCGGGAACCCACACTGGCGGTTTCGGTGTTGGCAACCCAGCGGCGTTCGCCGCGCCGTGCGCGTAAGCATTGCTGTTTGTGGAGAACGGGCTGTAGGGAATATTGCCAGAGTTGACGCCATTCTCGAACTTCTTGAGCTTGTCCAGGATACAGCCGCACGGACTCGAATCGTTGATAAGCGTCTGAGACGGCGGATTGCCAGGGTCCCAGTCAATCGAGCCGGGGACATATGGTCCTGAATTAGCTTTGATCGGACCCCAGGGGCTATAGTTCCCGCCGGTCTTTGGCGACGAGCCTGGACTGGATGAATTGCTGCTTCCAGACGAGTTGCTCGATCCACTTGTCGATGATCCCGACGACGAACCACTAGAGCCGGAGCCTAGCGCGCCTGTTGTACCGGACGACGGTCCACCTGCGGATGGTCCGGCCCTGAAAAAATTCGGCGTGCCGCTCCCGTCACTCACGACGAGATACGCGTGATACCAATTGGGCCCGATCTTGAAATAGCGAACATCGACCCGGCAGAGTCCAGATGGGTCTATCCAAGTCGCGGGACTGTTCTCAACGTAACTGTAAAAATTGCTGCTGCCGCTCTCAAGGCCAAGTGGATCTTCGTTGAGGAAGCGTCCGGCGCTCGAATCGTAGTAACGCGCTCTGAAAAAGTAGAGGCCAGTTTCACTGTCCAGTTCACGGCCCGTATATTGGAAAGAATTTGTCAGCGAGCCGCTGGACGCAGTTTGCTTGCCGAAGGAATCGAACGTGTAGGTTTGCGCGAGTGTCCCCGCTGTGTTGCTCAGCGACGTCACTGAGTTGAGACCGTCCTGCTCGTAGTAGCTGGTCGTCGAGCTACGCAACATTGCCAACGGATCATCGACGTTTTCTGTCTGTGTGTAGCGGGCAACGGCTCCGCCGGTTGCGTTGATCTCTTCAACGATGTTGATTCCATCGTAAGCATAGATCGACGTGCCAGCCGAAGAGGTTTTCTCGATCCTTCTTCCCATCGGATCGTATTTGAAGGTGACGGTGCCGCCGGTGCCGGGGAGGACTACGCTGGTGAGGCGATTTTCGAAGTCCCAATTGAGGGTCGTGGTGCCGGCGCTGGTGACTTCGGTTTGCGTGTTGCCGTTGGCGTCGTAGGTGTACGTGACGTTGGGGCGCGTGTTTAGCTCGTTCGACGTGTTATAGGTCCACGCGGGGCTGCCGAGGTCGGTGAGGCGATTGCCGACGGCGTCGTACGTGTAGCTTTCCGTGGTGTTGGTGCCTTGCATGGCCGTTTTTAGCTCGTAAATCGGGTCGTAGCCATAGTTCGTGGTCACACCCGTGCGTTTGTCCGTTTTGGCGGTGCGATTCCCAGCGTTATCTAACGTATANNGTGCGATTGCCGTGCGTGTCGTAGACGTAGGTGGTGATGTTGTTCTGCGCGTCCTCGATCGTATTGATAAGGCCGGTCGGGTAATACGTGATCGTGGTGACGTTGTTCAGCGGATCGGTGATGGTGGTGAGTTCGCCGAGCGTGTTGTAGCCGAACTGCGTGACGCTAGCCGCAGTGCTAAGCCGGAGTCTTCAAGAGTTGTCACACGCAGATTTCCCTCCAAAGGCGATGTATATAACCTGGCGCGCTCCTAGCTCCGCGACATTTCGTTTCTCATGTGCCTTCCCGGCGACAGTTAGTTGAATCGCGAACTTTTCAGTTTCTACGCGCCAAAGATAAAAATTAGAGTCACTTGAATTGCTGACGGACCACTGTTTATAAAGATCATCTATTCCAGATTTGATTCGGTCAAGCGGCACCGATTTGTCGTACATCGCCGTTATGCCGTAAATACATCCCTGATTCATATCAATCAGGATCTGATTAGGGCGCAGCGCGTCCGGTTTCATGTCACCGGACCACAATTGAAAACAATCGGACGAGTTGCATCGCAGAAGTTGAGAGTTGGGCAAAATGATTCGACCAAGACTCTCACCTTGGACTGTCTTCAATTCAGAAAAAGGCGAAATCGTAAGCAAGAACATCGCGAGGAAAAGTACGGTAAATATTTTCTTCATATTCCTCCCAGGAGCAGATGGACACTCGGCCCACAAAAGTGAATTCCTCATTCACCAAGGCCACCACCATTTGCGCTTTTTCAGTAAGCTACAATCAGACTCAGCTTGCTCTTTAGTTCTCCCCGCAAGTCGCTTCGCGAAGCACAAGCAGGCGTCGTAAGGTGTCGGGCTTTTGGCATAGCAGTCCATACAAACGTCGATACAGCCCTGTCCGGGCGGTGCTTCGGGCGCATAGACGCAATGACATGCGCATTTTTGATCTTTCGACAGCTGTATGTTTTTTGCGGACTGCTCGCATTGCATATGCCACCGACTGACGCTGTCCATCTGCGGACACTCTCCCGTCGGGTCTGTATACCTTGTCGGATTGTTGAACACATATGAATAGAAATTCACGCCAGCTCGGTATCTCATCGGATCTTCGCTCAGGAACCGACCGACAGATGAATCGTATTGTCTTGCGCGATAGAAATATAGGCCGGTTTCTGAATCGAATTCCCTCCCCGTGAAGCGATACCGGTTGGTGAGCGAACCGGTTGACGCCGTCAAGTTGCCAAAGGAGTCGTAAGTGTAGGTCTCGGCATTTGCCCCGGCAGAGTTGGCGAGCGAGGTGATGGAGCCGAGACCATCCGCTTGGTAGTAATCCGTTGTTGTCCCCTGAAGAATAGCGAGGGGCTCGTCGATGTTCAGGCCCGTGGTGTAGCGCGCCGCCGCGGTCCCGGTCGCACTCGTTTCTTCGATTAGATTGTCGCCATCGTAGGCGTACACGCTCGTGGCAGAGGGCGAGGATTTATAAATTCTTCTGCCGAATGGGTCATATTTGAAGCTGACGGTGCCGCCCGTGCCAGGCAACGTAACACTGGAGAGCCGGTTTTCGAAGTCCCGCGTGTACGTCGTGGTGCCCGTGGAGTCTGTTTTGGACGTAGTGTTTCCGTTGGAGTCGTACGCCCTGGAATGCGCTGACGCTAGTCCGTTCAACACTACACCGAGGTCGAAATGCTGCGAAAGCGGGTTCGACTCCAGTAATAGACTAAGACGCCAGCTTCAATTCGTTCGCTGACAATTCCATCAGTCAATGTGTGAACTTTCTTGCTGCTGTCTGCTTCTTCGTAATCTCCTGGCGGAGCAAGTCTGATCACCGCCGACGTTGGAGTATATTGGTCATCTTTTTCAAGAACGATCGGATGCCAAACGTCCTTAGTCGTTTCAGTGAAAATAATCAAACGGTAGCCCTTTCTTGATTGATCCGCTGGGACAAGAAGAACGGCGTAGGCGATAGAATCGCGCTTCTGAAAGTGTCCGGCCACGAATCCAGGACAATCCGCCGCATACTTTTTTGCCCACAGTTCTTGGTATGAAGGATCCAAATCCGACGGCTTCTCGATTCGCCAGTGGGGAAATGACTTCTCCAGCAGCGCTGAAACCGTTGGAGGAATTTTGACACTGTCGCAAGGTTCGTTCGATGCACGGCAGACACTCGCGCGGCTAACAATCGCGAGAAGAGACATCAGCACAATTAGGCACCTTTTCATAAGGCCTCCAATTTTTCCGCCACGTGTTACGGGAGCGCTCCCGTTCCGCAAGCGCATGTCGGACCCGCCTTGGGCAGGTCGCCATGAACCCCATTCGGCCAGCTAGGTTTAACATCTCCAGGTCTGGCAGGCGTGAATTGCACGTGTATATGCGGCGCAACGTTAGGTCCGGACGGATGGGCTCCCTCGTCAAGAGCAAACTGGAAATTGCAACCTGCTGCGCAACAAAGCAGGTTGCCACGATCCGCCGGGCTCGCCGGATAGGAGATATCTGCAGCCTCACCACGGCGATGAGGAGTTCCCGGTTTGTGCTGTGGAATCGGCTCAGACGTGGATGTAATCAGCAACGGCTTGCCGTAGCACCCTTCCAGGCATCTCAGAGCCTTATCAAGCCCTGGGGACGGCGGGACGGGTGGCGGATTGCCTTTCTTGGAGAGCCCGTAGAGCCCCAGGGGGTCAGTAACGGTAGTGGGTTCATTCGAGACGTAAGCATATGCACTAATTCTCGCGTCTGGAATGTCTATCCAGAAGGGGTCTTCGGACAGGAATCGCCCTGCGCTGGGGTCGTAGTATCTCGCGCGGTAGTAGTACAAACTCACTTCGGAGTCAAACTCCCGCGCCGTGTACTGGAAAGGATTCGTCAGCGAGCCGGATGAACTCGTTTGCTTTCCGAACGAGTCATAAGTATAAGTTTGGGCCAGAGAGCCAGCCGAACTGCTCAGGGAAGTAACCGAGCCGAGACCGTCGCCATGGTAATAGCTGGTGGCACCGCCACGCAACATAGCTAACGGCTCATCGACGGTTTGCGGCTGCGCGTAGCGAGCAACAACTGCGCCCGCGCCATTCGTTTCCTCGATCAAATTGTCGTAATCGTAGGCGTAGATGCTCATGCCTGCGGACGAAGATTTGTAAATCCGGTGACCGAGTGGATCGTATTTGAAGCTGACGGTGCCGCCGGTGCCGGGG
>PMOV01000314.1 GCA_003161195.1 Acidobacteriota bacterium
ACCCAGGCCTCGTAATCGAGTTCGCCAATGCGCGTGCCTTCGCGCGGGTAGGTGCCGGCATTATTGATCAGCAGGTCTAGCGGGCGACCGTCCAAGGCGTCGGCCAATTCCTCGATGGATTCTTCATCCGTCACATCCAATGGATAGCTTTCCAGTTTCTCGCCGTACTTCGCCGCCAGCGCGCCCAAACCTTCGGAATCTTCCGGGTCGCGAGCTGTAGCGATCACGTTCCAGCCATCGGCAGCGTACTGGCGCGCTAACTCGAGTCCTATGCCGCGGCTCGTACCGGTGATTAATACTGTGGGCATAAACTCGCTCCCTCAAGACGATGAGTTGCAGAGTGTGGATTGCTCTGCGTGCATTGGATGTTGCAGGCGTGAGTTCGTTACGGAGGATCGCGGGCGCGCCTAGACACGAGACGTGCCTTGTGGACAAGCCCCTGACAAGCTGCGGAAATGCTGTTGGCGCTTGTGCGCAAAATTTGGTGAAACAAACTGTGGCGCACTGCGCGAGGGAATTTTCCTCACCTGGCACGATTCTCCTGCGGGCAACGGCGTGCACTATAACCGCACTGCGACTGCCGATGTGGAGCTTTCCACAACTTCACAGCCATCATCACAACAACAACTCTTCCTTTTAATTTTTCATTAAGAAAAATCAAAGGCCTTTGCAGGAATTAGAGTGGTGTGGAAAATCGGGAAAGGTATCCGGTGGCGACTGCACCGGCGTTGAATCTCTTGGAGAAGCAAGCCCAGGAGCCGCATTTCCAACCCTTTCCACAGCGCCGATTACCCGCTAAGCCTTTCCTCCACGCCTAAAAGCGAGTAAAGTACGTCAGCGGCAGACTTCCCGAGGTAACCGAATGACCGCACCCGGAACGGCACGCGAGGATCATCAATCGATGGAATTCAGCGTCTCAAAAAGCGCGCTCCTGAACGAACTCAACACCACGCAGGGAGTAGTGGAACGCAAGACCACGATCCCGATTCTGTCTAACTTGCTGGTGGAAGCCAAAGGCTCGCAACTCACCATCACGGCGACGGATCTGGAGTTGAGCATCCGCACGTCTTGCGAAGCGAAGATCAAGAAAGAAGGCGCAGGGACCATCCCGGCGAAAAAACTGTTGGAGTTGGTGCGCCTGCTGCCGGAAGGCGAAATCAAGATCAAGCTGCTCGATAACCATTGGGTGGAGGTGGTCAGCGAGAAAAAGAAATACAAACTCGTGGGGATGGCCAAGGAGAATTTTCCAGCACTTCCTGTGATGCCGCACGTATTGGTGAAAATTCCAGCGACGACGCTGGCCAGCCTGATCGCCAAGACGAAATTCGCCATCTCCATGGAAGAGTCGCGCTATACGCTGAATGGCGGCTTGCTAATTTTGAAGCCTGACACGCTAGCCATGGTGGCCACCGACGGCCATCGCCTGGCGCTGGCGGAAACGACGCAGAAGCTTGCGGGGCTCAACGGCGAAGTGAAGGTACTGATCCCCAAGAAAGCCATGGATGAAGTGGAGAAGCTTTCCGGAACCGCGGGGGACGAAGCGGAGATCGATTTTGCCAAGGACGAAAGCCACCTGTTTTTCCAGGTTGGCCACCGGCTGCTTATCTCGCGGATTCTCACCGGGCAATTTCCGAATTACGAAGCTGTGCTGCCGCGCGACAACAACAAGAGCGTGGTTATTGAGCGTTCGGAATTGAGCGACGCCGTGCGCCGCGTTTCGCAGCTTGCCGATCAACGCTCGCACGCGGTGAAGCTGGCGGTCTCGCCGGAGGGCATCGAAATTTCCGCGTCTAGTCCGGAGTATGGCGAGGCCAAGGAAAATATCGAGAAGGAATACAAGGGCGAACCGATTTCCATAGGCTTCAACTCCAGCTACATGCTGGATTTTCTGGCCGCGGCGGCGGATGGTCCGATCAGCATCGAACTGAAGGATGAACAGTCGGCAGGGCAGATGCGGCCGCTGGCGGATGAGTCGTATCGGTATCGTTACATCATCATGCCAATGCGCATCTGACCAGATCTTTCCGGAAACTGCCAGCCATGTCTTTTTGATATCACAGATTGTGATATCAAAAGAAGTGGCGGTATACTCATCGAATGACTGGACCGAAGAGTACTAAAGTCATTGTCCCCGCTTTGATTTCCCAAACGATTTATTCCCTGCGGGACTCCCGGGTGATGTTGGATTTCGATCTGGCGCGCCTCTACGGTGTGACAACCTCGAGCCTCAATCAGGCTGTCCATCGCAATCTTGGGAGAAACAGCGCCCACTCGATTCCCGCCCGTTACGGAGCGCAAAGATCCTCATAACTAGCTGTATATATTGGCTTTACCTTGAACAAAATACTCTGAAAAATTTGGGAAATGCCGCTGGATCAGGTATAATTTTGTTGTTGTCGATTCGCTGTTTGGTTCCTCTTAATCGGCACGTCGGCCAAGTAAATTCAGCACGGAATGTCGGCTCTGCGCCAGGAGCCACGGTGCTATCTGCTTGGAGAATCATCAGTCTTCGCCACGTCTCGCTGCGCGAGATGGGATGGAGCAGGAGCCCTACGAGTTTCGCGCGCTCGCGCACGAGGCCAAAAGGGTAAGGCGACGTACGGGACAAGCCGCAACCCCGCCAATCCTTGCTTCGAGAATAATTGAATTTTGTTTTTTCCAGCGAAACGCTGGCGGTGGTTACTTGCGGTACGCCTGCCTGGCTACTCGATCGCGCCGGGCAAAAAGAGTTCGGGAGAACAAATGGCCGAAAAAGAAATGGATCCCACCAAGCCCGGCGGCAAGCACTATGACGCAGGCTCGATCAAGGTGCTCGAGGGATTGGAGGCCGTGCGCCTGCGCCCGGCGATGTACATCGGCTCGACCGGCGAATCGGGTCTGCATCACCTGGTGTGGGAGTTGGTGGATAATTCCGTGGACGAGGCCATGGCCGGCTACGCCGACGATATCAGCGTAATCGTGCACACCGATAATTCCGTGACCGTGGAAGACAACGGCCGCGGCATTCCCGTGGACATGCACGCCACGGAAAAGAAGCCCGCCGCGGAAGTGGTGATGACCGTACTACACGCGGGCGGCAAGTTTGATAGCGATACCTACAAAGTTTCCGGCGGGCTGCATGGCGTGGGCGCGTCGGTCGTCAATGCGCTTTCCGACTGGCTGGAACTGGAGATTTCGCGCGATGGCTCGGTGTGGGAACAGACGTACGAAAAGGGCAAGCCCACCTCTAAGCTGAAACAGACCGGCAAGACGCGCAAGACTGGCACAAAAACCACTTTCCATCCGGATCCCAGCATTTTTGAAAAGACGGTGTTCAGCTACGACATTCTGGCTAACCGCCTGCGCGAAATGGCTTTCCTCAACAAGGGATTGAAGATCACGCTGACCGACGAGCGCACGGAAAAGACCGCGGAGTTTAAGTTCAACGGCGGCATCGCGGAGTTTGTGAAACACCTGAATCGCGGCAAGGAAACGCTGCACGATTCACCGATCTACATGGAAGGCAAGCGCGGGAACGTGGAGATTGAGATCGCGCTGCAGTACAACGATTCGTATGGCGAAATTCTTTTTGCTTATGCCAACGCGATCAACACCGTAGACGGCGGCACGCACCTTTCCGGCTTTCGCTCGTCGCTGACGCGCACCATTAATAACTTCGCGGCATCCGCCGGGATGCTGAAGGACCAGAAAGACGAAGTGACCATCACCGGCGATGATGTGCGCGAAGGCTTGGTGGCGGTGGTCAGCGTGCGGCTGCCGCAACCGCAGTTTGAGGGTCAGACCAAGGGCAAGCTGAATAGCGACATCAAGGGTGACGTGGAACAAATCGTCAACGAGCGCCTGGGCGAATGGTTTGACAAGCACTCCACCGTGGCGCGGCGGATCATCGGCAAGTGCATCGACGCGGCGCGCGCCCGCGAAGCGGCCCGCAAGGCCCGCGAACTGACGCGGCGCAAGTCGGCCATGGACTCCAGCGGCTTGCCGGGAAAGCTGGCGGATTGCCAGGAACGCGACCCGGCGCGCTGCGAATTGTTTGTGGTGGAAGGCGAGTCCGCCGGCGGCTCGGCCAAGATGGGGCGCGATCGGAAGTATCAGGCGATTCTCCCGCTCAAGGGCAAAATTCTCAACGTGGAGAAGGCCCGCTACGACAAGATGTTGGGCCACGAAGAAATCCGCTGCATTATTACCGCGCTGGGCACGGGCATCGGCAAGGACGATTTTGATGCCAGCAAGTTGCGCTATCACAAAATTATCCTGATGACCGACGCGGACGTCGACGGCAGCCACATCCGCACGCTGCTGTTGACGTTTTTCTTTCGCCACATGAAGGAACTGATCGACCGCGGCCACATTTACATCGCGCAGCCGCCGCTGTACCGCGTGAAGCGCGGCAAAACAGAGAAATATATTCGGGATGAACACGACTTCGCGCACGAGTTGATGAAGCGCGCCACCGAAGATCACGTGGTGAAGGCCAAAGAAGGCGTAAATCTTGAAGGCGCCAAGCTCACCAATTTCCTGTTGAATGTGCAGGAGTATGAAGCCGCGGCGCTCAAACTGGGGCGCCGCTTGCGCGAACCGGCGCTGGTGGAGTTGATGTCCGATAGCGGCCTTGAGAAAAAGACCGACTTCGAGGAAAAGAAGAACCTGGAAAAATTGCTGAAGGAAATCGAAAAGGCCAAACTAAAACTCGAAGGCAAAGTGGTTTTTGATGAAGAGCACAGCCTCTACGAAATACAGTTTGGTCCGCCGCACAGCCAGAAAATCAACTGGGCCGTGGCGAGTACCGCGGAATACAAGCGCTTGCGCGCATTGGCCAAGCAGATTGCGGAGTTTAATCACCCGCCGTTCATCGTGTCCCGCAATGGCGACAAAGTTGCCAAAGACAAAGCCACCGACGTGCTGAACTACGTGGTGGAAGACGCGAAGAAGGATTTCACCATCACGCGCTTCAAAGGTTTGGGCGAAATGAATGCCGAGCAACTGTGGGACACCACCATGAACGCGGACACGCGCACGCTGCTGCAGGTGAAACTTGAAGACGCCGTGGCGGCCGAAGATATTTTCACGACGTTGATGGGCGAAAACGTGGAAGCGCGCCGCAAATTCATCGAGGACAACGCGCTCGAAGTCGTCAATCTGGATATTTAAAGTTTACTCGATGCTTTATCAAATCGGCTGGACCACATTGCCGGGGCTTCGCGGACTGAGTTGCAGCGAATTTCGCGCCACACCGACAACTGCGCCGGACAACCAGCGCGGCGTAGCGGTTGAATTTACTGACCAGGCGGAACGCGATGTATTCGTCAAGCAGGCGGAGGACTTTTTTGCAGCACGTCGTTTCAGTAATGCTGCTGACGCTTTTGACAGCGTAAAAGCTTACGTACTGGAAAACGCCGCAAGACGAGGCTAACCCAGGTTACAGATTTTCCAGGAATTCTTCGAGGGTGAGGCCAGCTTGTTTCAGGATGTCAGACAAAGTGCCTTTGGCTATCTCACTGTGAGTTGGAACTACAGTGCGAAAAACTTGCTCTGCAGTTCTTCGCTCGAGCGAGACGTGGCTTCCTTTTTGCCGGAGTTCCACGAATCCGGCGCGCTTCAGAGCTCGGATAACGCGCTCACCGGAAACACTTGGGAGTTTTGCCATTTCACTGAGAAATTTCGACGGTGGTCCAGAACGACTCAGTGTCGGACGGAAGTTGCTCGGGAAGGCCCCAAGTCTCGAGATAAAGCTCCATCGCTTCGGTTAGGTTCGCGCGCGCTTCTTCGACGTTCTTGCCTTGAGATGTGACGTTTAGTTCGGGGCAGCGGGCCACGTACCAGCCATTTTCTTTGGTGATGAGCGCGGAGAAGCGGTACCTCATGAAGTGATAGTAGCGGATGCCCGTAGTCGGGGCAACCACGGGGTTTGGCGAATTCGGCCTGGCAACGGGTAACACGAACGAAGAGGACACATGGCGGACGAGAAAAACACATCGATATTGCTGCCGATTGATATCGAAGCGGAGATGAAGAAGTCCTATCTGGACTACGCGATGAGCGTGATCATCGCGCGGGCGTTGCCCGATGTGCGCGACGGTTTGAAACCCGTGCAACGGCGCATCCTGGTGGCCATGAACGACCTCGGCCTGGCGTCCAATCGCGGTTACCGCAAGTGCGCGAAGATCTGCGGCGACACCTCCGGCAACTATCACCCGCACGGTGAAGCGGTGATTTATCCGGCGCTGGTGCGCCTGGCGCAGGATTTTAACATGCGCGCCCCGCTGATTGACGGGCAGGGAAATTTTGGCTCGGTGGACGGCGATCCCCCGGCCGCCATGCGGTATACGGAAGCGCGGCTGGCGAAAATCACGGAAGACATTCTGGCGGATCTGGAAAAAGAGACCGTCGACTTCATTCCGAACTTCGATCAGACGCGCGAAGAGCCCGTGGTGCTGCCGTCGCGCATTCCGAATTTGCTCGTAAATGGCGCCAGCGGCATCGCCGTGGGCATGGCCACGAATATTCCACCGCACAACCTGCGCGAAATTGTGGAAGCGGCCATCGTGCTGATTGAAAAGCCGGACGCGCCGCTGAAAGAGATCATGAAGATCGTGCCCGGGCCGGATTTCCCGACGGGCGCGTATATCGCCGGGCGCGAAGGCATCCAGCAGGCGTATACCACCGGCCGCGGCAGCTTTGTGATGCGCGCAAAAGCGGCCATCGAAGAGGCCAGCAAGGACCGCGAGAACATCGTCATCACGGAAATTCCCTATCAGGTGAACAAGTCGCGCCTGATCGAGCGCATCGCCGAACTGGTGCAGAACAAGAAGATTGAAGGCATTTCCGATGTGCGCGACGAATCCTCTCGCGAAGGCATGCGCATCGTGATCGAGCTGAAGCGCGGTGAGGAATCGCAGCTCATCCTCAACAATCTCTTCAAGCAGACGCAGATGCAGGAATCCTTCGGCATGATTTTGCTGGCGATTGTGGGCGGGCAGCCCCGCGAACTCGGCCTCATCCCGCTCATCAAACTGTTCCTGGAGCACCGTATCGACGTGGTGCGCCGGCGCACCATTTTCGATCTTCGCAAGGCGGAGCAACGCGAACACATTTTGGTGGGCTACCAGATTGCGCTGGACCATCTGGACACGGTCATTCGCATCATCCGCGGCTCTTCGAGCCGTGCGGACGCCAAGGA
>PMOV01000084.1:0-6754 GCA_003161195.1 Acidobacteriota bacterium
GCGATGACGGGCGGCTGCGCTTCTGATAGCATCCGCGACAGTTGGCAACGAAACCCTTGAAGCGCATGGGAAAAGGAGAAGCATAATGGCGACGATTAAACGGATTGGACCGGGTTCGGCATTCAAGGTGGGACTGGTGGTTTACGCATTTCTGGGATTGGTGATAGGCGTTTTTGTGGCGCTGTTTTCCATGCTGGCTGGATCGCTGGTGCCTTCGGGAAATGGGATTGTGGCGCCGGCGGCGTTTGGGATGGGATTCGGGCTGGCCAGCATTATTATTTTCCCGATTCTGTATGGGATTATTGGCGCGGTGGTGGCCTCGATTGTGGCGCTGCTTTATAACCTGGCGGCGGGCTGGGTGGGCGGGTTGGAAGTGGATATTAGCTGAGCGAAGAAGTCCGCGTGTGGATTTCTGGCGGATGGATACAATGAAAAGAGGCCCGAGAGCCGAACCGCTCTCGGGCCTCTTTCGTCGATTGCTGAAATGGGGCGCAGCATGCTGCGCCCCTACGAAGGCGCTCTAGTAGATGTCGTATTGCTCCCAGTGGAGCGTGGCGTCGGATTGGATGATGATGTGTTTGTGCGAGGTTTGCTCGAGTTCGTCCATGAGCATGGACTCGCGGGTTTTGAGGGCTTTGGCGATTTCGGGGTTGACCCGCAGGGTTAGATTGGGGCTTTCGCGATCGACGGCGGCCATTTTGCGGGCTTCGGCGCTGATCTCGTAGCAGAGCGTGGGGATGGATTTGACCATGCCAGAGCCGGTGCAATAGGGGCAGGGCTGGCAGAGAACGCGCTCGAGGGCTTGCTTGGTGCGTTTGCGGGTGATACAGACGAGGCCGAATTCGTTGAAGCTCAAGGCTTTCGAAGGAGCTTTATCTTCCTCGAGGGCTTGCTGCAACGCGGAGAGAACCTTTTCGCGATTACGGCGCTCTTCCATGTCAATGAAGTCGACGACAATGATGCCGCCGAGGTCGCGCAGGCGAATCTGGCGGACGATTTCCTTGACGGCTTCAAGGTTGGTCTTGACGATGGTGTCTTCGAGGCGGATGGAGCCTTTGCCGACGAATTTGCCGGTGTTGACGTCAATGGCGACGAGCGCTTCGGTGTGGTTGATGACGATATAGCCGCCGGATTTCAGCCAAACCTTGGCACGCAGGGCCTTATCGAGCTCGTGCTGGATGCCGAACTCTTCGAAGATGGGCGTTTCTTTCGAATAGAGCTTGACGCGGGTGACGAGTTTGGGCTGGAAGCGGCTGACGAACTCGACGACCTTGCCGTATTCCTCTTCGTTGTCGATCCAGATGGCGGTGAAATCGTCGCTGACGTAATCGCGCAGGATGCGTTCGACGAGATTCAGGTCGCGGTGAAGAAGGGCGGGAGCTTTGCGCTCTTCGCTCTTCTGCTTGATTTCGTTCCAGGTTTTGCCGAGGAAATCGATGTCGGTGCGGATTTCCTCGTCGGTGGCGCCGCCAGCGGCGGTGCGCACGATGAAGCCGCCGGGATAGGAGCCGCGCGCTTCGCCGACCAGGCGGCGGAGGCGCGAGCGATTTTCGGCGCTTTCAATTTTGCGCGAGACGCCGATGTGGTCGATGGTCGGCATATAGACGAGGAAGCGGCCGGGGAGGGCGACGTGGCTGGTGATGCGGGCGCCCTTTTTGCCGAGCGGCTCCTTGGCGATTTGCACGACCACGTCCTGGCCGGCCTTAAGCATTTCGGAGATGAGCTGCGGACGGCGCGAGGGGCCGGAATGGCTACGGTGTCCGCCACCGGGGCGACGCTCGAAGCGTCCGCCGCCGCCGGGGCGGCCGCGGTCAAAGCGCGGGCGGCCTTCGCCGGTGCCGCGATTTTCGAAGCTGCGGGGTTCGGAAGGACGGCTGCTGCCGCCGCGGGAGTCGACGCTGCGATTTTCGCTGCTGCCGCGATTGTCTGGGCGGAAGCCGCCACGGTCGCGTCCGCCATCGCGTCCACCGTCACGCCGGGGGCCGCGGTCACGGCCACCGCCGCCGCGGAAGGGACGCTGAAAACGGGAACGCGGATTGCCGCCGCCTACGCGGGCGGACTCGCGCGGAAAATCTTCGCGCGGGGCACCGGGAGGACGCAGGGAACGCGTTTCGCCGGGGAGCAGGATGGGTTCTTCCTCGACGTAGGAGGCTACTTCGGTGACGGTGATGTCGCCGGATTCGCTGGTCTCGACTGTTTCTGATGCGGCTTGGAAGGCGGCGATTTCTTCGGCTTCGGCGTGCGCTTGTTGTTCTTCGGCGTGGGCTTCTTCGTGGGCAGCTTCGGCCTCAGCTTCGGAGCGCTCGGAGGCGGTGTTAGTCTGCACGGATTCCGCGGCTACTTGAAGCTCTTCTTCCTCTTCTTCGTCGTCTTCCTCTTCCTGTTCTTCCGGCTCGGAGATTTCTTCTTCGTCGTCTTCGTTGTCGTCTTCCTCGTCGAACTCAGCGCCGCCGAGGATGGCGTCGGCCTTCGCGTGCTCCTGAGTTTCCTCATGTTTCGCTTCGACTAGTTCGGAAGAGAGCGAGGCGACCTGGTCGTCGTCGAGGTCCACGTCGGCGCGGACGGCAGTTTCGGTGGCCTCGCGCGATTCGGGGAGTACCAGCGGGGTGATTTCCTGCGCGCGCTCGTCGGACTGCGCTTGGGCGAAAGCGTCGCCAGTTTCTTCGCGGCCGGATTCGTCGGAAGCGGGCGTGGAGTCGCTGACGCCTTCTTCGGCGAGCAGCCAACGCGGCAAGCCACCGGAGAAGCGGCGCGGGCCACCGACGGGTCCCTGTGCGCCGGGGGTTGCCGTTGGCGGGGCAACCGGCAGGACCGAAGGCGCGGCGTTCATGGCGCGATTCGGGAGCAAGTCTTCGATTTCGGGTTCTTCGTCGTGTGCAATGTGCTCGACGGGAGGCGGAGCGGACGCAGCGGGCTTGCCGCGATATTTGGCTAGCGATTCGCCGGGGAGGAGGATCGGTTCCTCGGCGGGATCGACAGGAGCGGAGGGCGAGCTGTGACGGGTGCTTTCGCGGCGCGGTTCACCACCGGGGCGGGGCTCGAAGCTGCGCGAGGGTCCGCCGCGGTAGCCGCCGCGATGGTCGCGATCTGCACGGTCGCCACGATTGTCGCGATCACCACGATTATCACGGGCGCCACGATTGTCACGGGGCTCAAAATTGCCTGGCTCCGGGCCACGCGATTCGCCTTGCGGAGAGGCGTATTTGGAAGGCGGAAGATTGCGCCCGGGTCCAGCGTTTTGCGGGGGAGCGTTGCGCGGGCCGTTGCCCTGAGGGCCATGATCGCCACCACTGGGGCCGCGATCACTGCCGCCACGGCGCCGTCCACCACGACGGCCCCAGCGTCCGCGGCCACGGTCGCCGCCACGGTCTTGACCGCCATTGCCGGGTCGTCCGCTGCGGTCGTTGCCACGGCCGAAATTTTGGCCGCCGCGGTCGCCGGAGCCACGCGCGCCGTAGCTTTGCGTTGGGTTGTAGTGGGGCGAGAAATTCTGCGGCGCAGAGGCATTGGATTCGGGCTGGCGCTCGTCGCCAGCATCGCTGTGTGTGTCAGCGTGCAGCTCGCCGGGAAGTTCGCCCAGCGAAGAGGGCTGCGCGTCGGGATCGCGGTCGAGATGTTCTTCGCCGTGATGCTCTTCGCCGTGATGGTCTTCACGATGATGCGCTGCGCCGGAAATATCTTCGGCGGCGCCATGTTCCTCGCCGCCGCGCAAGGGCGAAAGCGGCGCGATGTCCTGCAAATGCTCGAGCTCGTGCGGAGCCAGAGGAATTTCGTCGAGATTTATGTTCGCCGCGTGGAGTGTTTCGCCGGGCAGCAACTCGATGGTGGACGCGGCCGGGGCGTGCGGCTGGGGTGCGGCCGCCGGAGCGTCGTGCGGATGGCCGTGATCGTAATCCTCCAGATTCTCGAACACGTCGCTGACGTACAGGAAGGCGTCGCCATCGAGGCCAATTTCGACGAATGCCGACTGCATGCCGGGGAGGACGCGCGTTACTTTTCCTTTGTAAATGCTACCGACGAGGGCGAACTCTTTCTCGCGCTCAATGTAAATCTCGACCAGCTGACCTTCTTCCATAATCGCGACTCGGCGTTCGTGCGAGCCTGCGGAAATTACCAGTTCTTTCGACATGAAAACTCCTTCTATGCGAGCCCGCCGTAGCGGGGTCGTCTTGTGCAGCGGACGCCGTGCGTCCGCCTTGCTGTGCGGCCCCGGATAAACCGGTTCCTGCACGCATCGCTGCGAGCGTAAGCCCGTGGTTGGGTACCAGATGAGTTCGTTTCGGTGCGAGCGAAACACACGCCAGGCACACTCGTAGGGAGTTGGCTTGGCGGTCGAAGCGTGAGGGAAGCTGAATCCTCTGGCTATCGAGGCTGGTCCGTTTCCTGGAAGCTACCGGGCAAACGGCGGACGATGCTGTCCTGCTTGTAAAAATCTGTTCTAACCTGCGACGGACTTGCCGTCGGCTTAAAACTGCTTGCCGCTGCGGCCCTTAGGTTCTTACGGGGCGCGTCACGCGGGCTGGCGGCCGGCTCAGTTCACAAAGCGGCGGAGCCGAACATTCATGACCAGGCCAATCGCCAGGAAAACAAACAACGTAGCGGAACCGCCGTAGCTCATCAACGGCAACGGAATTCCGGTAACCGGCATAGCGCCGATGACCATGGCCACGTTTACCAATACATGGAAACCCAGCGCCGCTGCGACGCCCATGACCAGAAACATTCCCGCGCGATCTTTCGCACGTTGTGCATTCTGCACCAAGCGCAGCAAAAGCGCCATATACAGTCCCAAGGCTAAAAGGACGCCTTTGAATCCCTGTTCTTCCGCCCACGCCGACATGATGAAATCCGAGTATCGGACGGGGATGTAGCCCAGTTGATTCTGACTGCCATTTCCAAACCCTTTGCCCCAGAAGCCGCCGGAGCCCACGGCAATTTTGGACTGCAACAATTGATAGCCGGANNATGGCAGCGTGTTGCCATTGCAGCCCGGCCAGGAAGGCACCAACGACGAGCAACGGCATCAAGACTAACGCGGTGCCCAAATCCGGCTGCTTGAGGATCAAGCCTAACGGAAGGCCTACCAGCAGGCCGGCTTTGATCAAGTCGCGCAGCGACAGTTCGTCGGTCTGGACTTCCGCGAAGAACCGGGCCAGCACAATGATTATAATCAATTTGACGAGTTCTGACACCTGGAGAAATTCGCCGAGGACGGGGAGCCAGCGCTTGGCACCGAAGCGGCGTTGGCCGACGAGCAGAACGGCGCCCAGGGCGGCGACACCGATCAGGTAGAGTATGGGCGCCTGGTCGAGGATGAGGTGGTAGTCCAGGCGGGACAGCGCGAACATCAAGATCAGGCCGACGATAATCCAGCGCACCTGTTTCATGTGCATGCCGGCCAGAGCGCTGCCGTGCGTGGCGGAGTAGATCTCGATCACGCCGAGGGCGCAAATGGCCGCCAGGATGGCGAGCAGCCACCAATCGTAGTCGCGACTTCCGGGTCCGTCCTTCATCGTTCGTCCTTACTTCAGCCGGGCTTGCATCCTTCCGGGCCAACACCCTTACGGTCCGGTGAAATCTATTAATGTTGCTGGGGCGTCGGAACTACCGTCGCCACGTGAGCCGCCTCGGTTTTGGCAGGAGCTGCCGGTTTCGCCGCAGGTTGCGCGACTGGCTGGGGCGCAGGTTGCCCCGTGGGTTGCGGTCCTGGCTCATCCGCACCGGGGATGTGCTCCAGCACTTCTCCGGCGTCGACGTTATGGTGCTCGAGCTGAACGGTGAGCTGGCCACCGTTTTTCTTATTCTTCTTGTCGTAATAGGTCTTGATAATGTCTCGCACCACCGGACCGGAGGCCGTACCGCCATGCTGGCCACTTTCCTGGACCAGCACGGCAACCACGATTTCCGGATTGCGCTTCGGCGCGTAGCCCACGAACCAGGCGTTATCTTCAAATTTCTTTTGTTTGCCGAGACGGTCGCGCGTGCCATAGCCGATGACCTGCGCGGTGCCCGACTTGCCGCTGAATTCAACACCCGTCAGCTTTAAGGTGCCGCCGGTGCCACCCGGCTCGTTGATGACCCCGTACATAGCATCGGTGAGTTTTTCCACCGTGGATTCGGAGATGGTGACGCGCTCTTCGCCGACGTTCTGCGCGTCCTTGAGCAGGTGCGGCTGTTTGAAGAGGCCGCCGCTGGCGATGCCGCCGATCATGCGAGCCAGTTGCAGCGGTGTGGTGGTAACCGCGCCCTGGCCAATAGCCACGGAGATGGTTTCGCCGGCGTACCACTTACGATGTTGCACACGCTCCGCCCACTCGGCGGAAGGCATCAGGCCGGGCTCTTCGGAAGGCAGGTCGATGCCGGTCCTCTTGCCCAAGCCGAATTTGGTGGCGTAGTAGGCCAGGCGGTCAATCCCAAGACGCATGCCAACGTTGTAAAAAAAGATGTCGCAGGATTTGAGAATGGCGTCGTGCAGGTTGGTGGTGCCGTGGGAGCGCGGGCCGGTCTTTGACGAATACACCCAGCACTTGAATACTCGCCCGTAAAAGGTGGCAAAGCCTGGGCAAAAGGTCGTAAAACTTTCCGGCGGAATTTTGTCTTCCAGCATGGCCGCGGCGGTAACAATTTTAAAAACCGAACCCGGTGCGAGTTGCGCCTGGATGGCGCGATTGAGGAGCGGACGGAGCGGATCCTCGTTGAGGCGACGCCATTCGTCTTTGGAGATTTGCACGGCGAAATCGTTGGGGTCCGGCGT
>PMOV01000084.1:6813-7298 GCA_003161195.1 Acidobacteriota bacterium
CGGCGCATGCCGTCGGTGCCGATGAGCTGATCGTTGTACTGCTTCTCGAGGCCGGTCTTGCCGGCAACGTCTCCGGGGCGCAGCCTGCCATCGCTGGCTTCAATCTGTTGTTCGCTGACTTCGCCCACGTAGCCGATGGCGTTGCCCATGAAGCCGTCCGGCAGATAGCGGCGGCGGTGGACCATGAGCATTTCGAGGAGCGGAATGTCCGCGCGGTGCGATTCGATGAAGGCAACGTCGCCTTTGGTAGCTTCGGGCTTGATGACGATGGGCTGGAATTTGGGGAGATTTTTGGTGTTGGCCAGCTCGTCGCGCAGATCGTCGATGGGGACTTCGAGGCCTTCGGCGATGGCGGGGAGATACTTCTCGACCAGGGCGGGATCGTCGCGCAGAAGGAGGACGCTGAAGGACGGGTAGTTATCGACCAGGACGCGGCCATCGCGATCCAGCATGCGCCCACGCGGGGCGATGATGGGGATGGAGCG
>PMOV01000145.1 GCA_003161195.1 Acidobacteriota bacterium
GCGGCCTATTACAAGCTTGCCGACGCCGAGTCGCGTCTTGAGAAATACGACGACGCGGAGAAATTGCTGCAGCGGTCCATTTGGCTGGACCCCACGTCCACTGGACCGTATATACTGCTCGGCAAGGTTCTGGAGAAAAAAGGAGAAGCGGAGCTATCCGCGCGCGCGCTGCAACGCGCGCTCAGCATGGACCCGAATAATCCCATCCCGCACCATCTGCTGGGACAGACCTATCGCGATCTGGGCCGCGCTGAGGATGCGGAACGGGAGCTGAAACTCGCGGAGCAATTGCAGTCCCATCAGAATGGAAAGCCGGAATGAACCCGCATGAAAAGCGCTGACCACCGTACGCCGCACTCGCCGGTTCCCGCGAACCATCGCTACACCATTGTGGGATTGGGCGAGGTTCTTTGGGACATGCTGCCCAAGTGCAAGCAACTCGGCGGCGCGCCCGCGAATTTCGCCTACATGACGGGGCTTCTGGGCGACCGCGCCATCGTGGCCAGCCGCATCGGGAAAGATCGCCTGGGCAACGCCGCCGCCCGCCGCGTGGCACGACTCGGCTTGCCGACCGCGCATTTGCAGGTCGATGCCGGGCATCCCACGGGCACCGTGAACGTCTCGGTGGACTCCCAGGGGCAGCCGCGCTTTGAAATCATCGAGGGCGTAGCATGGGATTTTTTTGATTGGACGCCGCAGTGGCAAGCGCTGGCAGCGGAGGCCGATGCCGTGTGTTTCGGGACGCTGGCGCAACGCTCGGCGCAATCGCGCAAGACCATTGTGTCGTTCCTGGAAGCCGTGCGTCCTGGCACGCTGCGCATATTCGACGTGAATCTGCGGCAGGCGTTTTACGGCAAGGAAATTCTGGCGGAATCCGCTGGGCGCTCGGACATCATGAAGCTCAACGAAGAAGAGTTGCCGCGCGTCGCGGAGTTGCTGGGCGTTGCCGTGGGCGAGCGCTCCGCCACAGCGCGCGCTTTGCTTAAGAAATATCGCTTGAAGCTGCTGTGCGTAACGTGCGGCGGCCAGGGCAGCCTGCTGGTTGCGCCCGACGGTATGGACACGCATCCCGGTTATCGCGTGACCGTGGCTGACACTGTCGGGTCCGGCGACGCGTTCACTGCTGCGCTGGTGCATAAGTATCTGCGCCACGCTCCGCTCGAGGCCATGAACGTCGCCGCCAATCGCCTCGGCTCTTGGGTGGCTTCGCAGGTGGGGGCCACGCCGCCCGCGGATCCCGCCGTCATTCTGGGAATTCACAACGCGCAAGAGGAAGGCACCGCCGCGTGAGCGCGCGCGCTGCTTTGTGGCTGCTCCGTTCGCCCGTGCACGGGCTTTTTCGATTTAAGCTGCGCTCCATCCATGTTTTCGTTGCCGCGATCCTTTGGCTCGCGACCTATTTTGGAGGTTCTGCAACGGGAGCGCACGGCGGGCAGGCTCCGGCCGCTCTGACGACAAATTCCGCGCCGAGTTCCGCAACTTTGCAGGCACCTTCGGCGGATAGCAGCAAGACTGGGGGGCTGGCGCCGATCCGGCAATATATTTTGGCGGGTTGGGATACTCTAACGCGGTCCTTATCCGAGTGCTCCAACGTCGTGGACTCGAAGCTCGCGGCTTCGGAGTCGGTCTTGTATTTTCCCGCCGACTTTGCGGTGCCTGCGGAGATGCTGGCGTTGCAGAAGCGCTGCAATTTCCAAATCAAGCATTTGCCAGAGAAAATCAAACGGCCGGGAGAGATTGATCCGGGAGCGCTGAGCGCTCAGGGTTTGCTGTATCTCAATCATCCATACGTAGTGCCGGGCGGAAGATTCAACGAGATGTACGGTTGGGACAGCTATTTTATTATTCGCGGGCTGGTGCGCGACGGGAAGATCGAGCTGGCGCGCGGAATGGTGGAGAATTTCTTCTTCGAGATTGGGCAGTATGGAGAAATTCTGAACGCCAACCGCAGCTACTACCTCAGCCGGTCGCAGCCGCCGTTTTTGACGTCGATGATTCTCTCCGTGACGGAGGCGGAGAAGGCCGCGGGCCATGAGGATCGCACGTGGCTGGAGCGCGCCTATGGTTACGCGGTTCGCGATCACGACATGTGGACGCGCGAGCCGCTGCTGGCCGGCGATACGGGATTGTCGCGCTACTTCGATCTCGGAGAAGGGCCTTCGCCAGAGAGTGTGAAGGACGAGACGGGACACTACCGCGACGTGGCGGAATATTTTCTGCTGCATCCGGAAGCCGACGATATCTACGGACGGCCGTATGTGGTTACGAAAGACGACGCGCCTCCGGACAAGAAGGCGGACAAACGCGAGCAGGAGCCGCTTTTTGGGCTGCCATATGAACTGCGGCTTTGCGATCCGGCGCGCGGCATGGCAAAGCCGGACTGTTCGCCAGCGGAGACGGTTTCGCTGAGCGGTGATTTTTACAAGGGCGACCGCTCGATGCGGGAGTCGGGGTTCGATATTACGTTCCGCTTCGGGGCTTACGGAGCGGGCACGCATCACTATGCGCCGGTATGTCTGAATAGTCTGTTGTATAAGGCGGAAAAAGATTTGGAAGCCATGAGCACGGCGCTCGGGAGACCCGAAGAGTCCGAGCACTGGAAAGAGCTGGCGGCGCAGCGGCAAATCAATATACAGAAGTATTTGTGGGATGCCGGGCGGGGAAGATTTTTCGACTACGACTACGAGAGAAAACAGCGCTCGACATACGACTATATTACCACGCTGTATCCGCTCTGGGCCGGGCTGGCGACCAAGGAACAAGCGGCACAGGTGGGGAGTAACGTGGGAATTTTTGAGCGCGCCGGCGGGATGATGATGAGTCCGTACGAGACCGGTGGGCAATGGGACGCGCCGTACGTGTGGGCCCCGACGGAATTGCTGGCGGTGAATGGTCTGCGGCGCTACGGGATGAACAACGACGCCAACCGCATCGCGTATAAATTTTTGTCAACGGTGGCGGAAAACTTCCGGCGCGATGGGACGATCCGGGAGAAATACAATGCAGTGACGCGATCGTCGGAGACCGCGGTGACGGCTGGGTATCACATGAATATTGTGGGATTCGGCTGGACCAATGGGGTGTTTCTGGATTTGCTGCACGATTTGCCGGCGCCGCTGGTGGAAAAACTGGCGAAAGAGCAGGAACATGCGTCTTCGTTGGCGCAATAGCCGCGGCGTCGTAAGAATAGTTTCGTCTTAAGTATGTTCGAGCCCCCCCGCCGCCACGGGCATTTCGCCCACGGCGTGCGTTGGGCGACCGCCGCCTTTCACCAAACTACGGACAATTACGTATAGGACCGGGATAAACACCAGGTTGAGGGTGGTGGCGGCGATCATGCCGCCGAATACCGTGGTGCCCACGGAGATCCGCCCCGCGCGTCCGGCGCCCGTGGCCAGCACCAGCGGTAGCACGCCCAAAATAAACGCCAGCGAGGTCATTAGGATGGGGCGCAAGCGGATGCGCGCGGCCTCGATGGCTGCTTCCACGGTGAGCATACCGTTCGCGCGAAGTTGTTCGGCAAACTCCACGATCAGGATGGCGTTTTTGCTGGCCAAGCCGATCAGCATGACCAAGCCCACCTGGCAGTACACGTCGTTCTGCAAGCCGCGCAGCGCGACGCCGCCAATCGCGCCCAGCAACGCCACCGGCACGGCCAGCAGCACGATGAAGGGCAGCACGTAGCTTTCGTATTGTGCCGCGAGCGTCAAGTACACCACCAGCAGGCCCAGGCCAAAGAGAATTGCGGCCTTGCCGCTGGACTGGATTTCTTCCAGCGACAGCCCGCTCCATTCGTAGGTCATGCCGTTCGGAAGATTTTTCTTCGCCAGCTCTTCCATCGCGGCGATGGCGTCCCCGGAGCTTTTGCCAGGCGTCGCCGAGCCGTCGATTTCCGCCGAGCGGAACAGATTGAAATGGCTGATGACCTGCGGATTGCCGGTCTGCTCGACGTCCACCACATTGTCGAGCGGAATCATTTTGCCGGTGTCCGAGCGCAGATAATATTGCGAAATATCCTTGGCTTTGGCGCGGTACGGCGCATCGGCCTGCAGGTACACGCGATAGGTACGGTTGTTGAAGTCGAAATCGTTGATGTACACGGAGCCCATGTACACCTGCAGGGCGTCGGTGATTTGGCTCAGCGGCACTTGCAGGCTTTTGGCGCGCTCGCGATTGATGTGCACCAGGTATTGCGGGTCGTTGGCGGTAAAGCTAGTGAACAGTCCCGTGACGTCCTTGCTGGCGTTGCCCGCAGCGATCAGTTTGTTGGTTCCGTTGGAGAGGCCTTGCAGCGTGTTGCGGCCCAGATCTTCTACTTGAAAGCTGAAGCCGCCGAAATTTCCCAAGCCCTGCACGGCTGGCGGGCTGAAGGGAACCACCAGGGCGCCTTGAATGACGGAAAGCGGGCCGCGCAGTTGGTCGAGTACGGCATCGGCGGAATGCGCTTCGCCTTTGCGCTTCTCGAAAGACGCCAGCGGCACGAACACGATGGCGCGATTAGAGGCCGAGCCGGAAAAACCGAATCCGCCGATCGTGAACGTCCCTTCCACATCTTTTAACTGTCGGGCGACTTTTTCTACTTGACCGCAAATGTCCATGGTGTATTGCAGGGAAGCGCCCTGTGGTGCGTTGACGGCCACAATGAGATAGCCCTGGTCGTCTTCCGGAATGAAGCCTTGCGGCACGCGCTGATAGAGGAAGTAGGTGGCGGCCATTAATAGCAAGAAAACCAGCCCAGCCGCAAATTTCCATCGGATGGCGCGCCCAACGCCGCGCCGATACACGTTCGTCCCCGATTCCACCACGCCATTGAACTTGCGAAAAAACCAGCCTTGCGCGCGTTCGCGGTGATGGCCCAGCAGAATGGCGGAAAGTGAAGGCGTAAGCGTGAGGGCGTTGAACGCGGAAATAGCCACGGAAAAGGCGATGGTCAGCGCGAACTGCCGGAACAGAATGCCGGTGGTTCCGGGAAAAAGCGCCACCGGCACAAACACCGCGACCAACACCAGGGAAGTGGCAATCACTGCCCCGGCGACTTCCTTCATGGCTACGGACGCGGCGTTGTGCGGTTCGGTAATCCCTTCGGTGATGTGGCGCTCGACATTTTCGATGACCACGATGGCGTCGTCCACCACCAGGCCGGTAGCCAGCGTGATGCCGAAGAGCGTCAGTGTGTTGATGGAAAAGCCCAGGGCCTTGACGAAAACAAACGTGCCGATTAGCGAGACGGGAATGGTGATCGCCGGGATCAGCGTGCTGCGCCAGTCCTGCAAAAAAAGGTAGATGACGATGACCACCAGCGCGATGGCTTCGAGCAGCGTCTGCAGCACGTCTTGAATGGATTCGCCAATCACCGTGGTGGTGTCGAACGCTACGGCGTACTTAAGCCCCGGAGGGAAATTTTTGGAAAGCCGCTGGAGTTCTTCTTTGGCCAGGCGATCTACGTCCAGCGCATTCGCGCCTGGCAATTGTGTGATACCGATGCCCACGGCGTCGCGGCCATCGAAGCGCAGTGTGGAGCTGTAGTCTTCGGCGCCCAGTTCCGCGCGCCCCACGTCTTTCAGCCGCACCAGCGTACCGTCGGTGCCGGTCTTCAGGATGATGTTGTCGAACTGTTCGACGTCAGAGAGTCGCCCGATAGCGCGCACGCTCACCTGGAAGCTTTGCTCGTTGAGAGCGGGAGGAGCGCCGACGGAGCCTGCGGCTACGAGCACGTTTTGCTCCTGCAACGCGTTGAGCACCGTGGTTGCGGTTAATCCACGTTGCGCCAGCTTCGCAGGATCAAGCCACAGGCGCATGGCATACTTGCGCTCGCCGAAGATGATCACGTCGCCGACGCCTTTTACGCGTTTCAGTGCGTCGCGCACGTACACGTCGAGATAGTTGCTCAGGAACAGGCTGTCGTACTGCCCATTTTCCGCGTACACGCCGCCGCCAAAGACGAACCCGCTGGTCTGCTTGGTGATGATGACGCCGGTATTTTTGACTTCCTGCGGCAGTCGCCCCAGGGCTTGGTTGACGCGGTTCTGCACGTCGACGGAAGCCAGGTCCACGTCGCGCGATATGTCAAAGGTAACGGTAATCGCGCTGCTGCCGTCGTTGCCGCTGGTGGACTGAATGTACTTCATTCCTTGCACACCGTTAATGGCGGTTTCCAGCGGGATGGTGACGGCGGATTCTACGGTTTGCGCATTGGCCCCGATGTAGCCGGAGCTGACGACGACTTGGGGCGGCGCAAGGTCTGGAAATTGAGCAACCGGCAGCGTGGGAATCGAGATGGCCCCGGCCAATATGATGAACAGGGCGCAGACCGTGGCGAAAACCGGGCGCTGGATGAAGAAATCAACGAACAAAGGACGCTTCCGTGCTGCGGGAATTTACGCACTTGGGTCGGCGAACCTGCGGGCGAAGACGCGTTGCGATCATCTGTGGGTCACGACTACCCGCCATGACTGGTCTTGACGGCCGCAGCGGCCGGAGCTTCGGGTTGCACCTGCTCGGCGACGGGCATGCCGTCCTGCAGAAAGTCCGTCCCGGAAACGATGACGTGATCCCCGGCGTGTAAACCATCGAGCACTACGAAGTCGTTGCCGATCGTGTCGCCCACCCGAAGTGGCTTCTGGCGTGCCACGGTGTTCTGGCCTTCCTTGACCGCGAGAAACACGAAGAATTGACCGTTGATACGGGTAACCGCCAGGACGGGAACCACCGGGCCTTCGTGCGTGCCCCAGATGACCCGCGCGCGCAATTGCTGGGCAATGCGCAGCTTGGCTCCAGGATTTTCCACCGTTGCTTTGGCGAGAACCGTCTGCGTGTCGGTGTCCACCTGCGGCGAGATAAAAGTAATTTTCGAGGTGGCTGCGACGTTGCCGTCTTCACCCAGCAGTTCCACCGGCAGCCCCAAGTGTATCGCACTGCCTTTTTCGGCTGGAACGTAGATATACGCTTCGAGCGCGCCGGGCTGGTCGACCGTAGTGAGCAGCGTCGAGACGATGACGCGGTCCCCTACACGCACGGGGATATCGCCGACGATCCCGTCCATCGGAGCGGCAACCTTGTAGTAGTGCAGCTCCACGTTTTGCTGGTTGACCTGTTCCGACAGCGATTTCAGCTGCGCCACTGCGGAATCGTATGTCGTTTGTGCGTTGTCCAGGTCCTGCTTGGCGACGACTTTGGCGTCGTAGAGGCGCTGCTCGCGGTCCAGTTGAGTTTTGGCGTTGCGCACCATGGCTTCTTGCGCCACGCGCGCAGCGTCCTGGCTGTTGACGGTGGCTTCCTGCTTGAGCGGGTCGATCTGCATCAGCGCGGCGCCGGCGGCGACGTGATCGCCGGACTTAACGAAAATTTTGGTGATTTGCCCCTCGACTTGCGGATTGATGTTCGCGGAGCGCCGGGATTTCAAGATGGAAAGATATTCCGTCGCATCCGGGATCCTTAGGGACGGGGTGACGCGGACTTGCACGGGTACGGCTTGGCTGGCCGCCGCACCCCCGGAATCGCTGCTGACATTCCTCGAGCATCCTGCGACCCAGACCATCACTATGGCCACGCATAGCAGGGCCTGCAGGGTGCGCCGGTTGGCCACCAGCCCCGCCCTGGCGTGTGCTTGCGGCGGTGGATTGCAATAGTTGAGCGCGCGCATACGCTTGATTATCTGTATTTTACGTCAGGAAGCCGGGATAGCAACTTGCCTGCTAATCTTCCGTTAGACGCGGCAAAAATGCATCCGTTACCTGTTTCTACTTGAGGGACCGGGTGGAAGGCGGTCGGTCCCAGCTTAAATTTAGCAGCCGAGTCGCTGCGCACTAGTAAAAGTCGCTTGGATCGATCCGTTTGCCCGAGAGGCCCAGTTGCAGCACTTCCATCTGCTCAGGCCGGTCGAACACCTTGCCAGGGAAGAATTTTTTGGTTAGGACGCGTACTCCGCCGAAGGCCACGCCCAGAACCAGCGCGAAGAGCATGAAGACCCCCGTGCCGACAAAGATTTTGACCAGGGTGCTCATGATCGGTGGGTCGGTAGCCGTGGTGCTCGGCTCGTTCCAGGTGACCTGCGTTTCGTAATTGATGGCTTGGCGCAGCTTGGCGGCATAGGCGCGGGAACTTGGCGCGATCACTAAAGAAAGGAGCGAGCCTTTGCGCTCCAGGGCGCCATTGGGCTCACGCCCACCGTTCGCCGGCAAAACTCCCGCCAGGTGATGCAAATGCTGCTCCGCCAGTTGCGGGTTGGGATACTCGATCAGCAGCAGCGCTGCGCGATTTGCGCCGGCGTCGTACTGCGCGGTCATCACTTCGGCATCGATCGGGGCGCCGAAGCCGATTTCCGGTGCCAGGGCCGCATACTGGGAGTAACCCAGCGTATTCATAGCGTCCTGAAAGCCTGCCGGACCAAGCGCGTAACGCTGCGAGCCATCGACCAGATCCCTTTCCGGCAGGTACGCCCGCACCGGCGGCAGCGGCGTCGGATCAGCGTGCTCGTGCAATTCCCGGATTAGCGCCTGCAGATCGCCTTCGCCAATGCCTTTCACGTTGTCAATCTCCGCCACCAAGTCGCCGATTTGCGCAATCAGGTGCTTGTCATCGACCGCGGAAAGCGGGCCGCCGGTAGAAGGTTTCATGCCCGGTTTCAGTGCCGCCGTATAGTGCTGGTACGCGCCGCTGGTGTCATGGAACAACGCGACGGTCAGGGTGATCTGGTTTTTGCCGTCGCTATAAACGCGCTGCATACGGTCAATCAACCCAACCTCGCCAGCGGAGGCCGAACTGACGGAACCAGGAGGCGCAGGCGTGGCTGGGAATACCGCTCCCCATTGGCGAAAGCGCTCCGGGAAAATATCCACTAATTTCTTGGCGGCAGGCGCGCTGGAACCCTTAACGGGAGCATCCGCGCATGGAGATCCCGCAACTCCGCCGAGCGTGGCGGCAAACACGAAGATGAGAGCGAGTTTGCGCATCCCTACACCTTATTAGACACCGTAGGTATCTGCAAGTTACGCGCGCGCTGGCCGTTGGGGACGAGGCTTGAGTGGTTGAGTTGTTGCCCCCTTGCAAGATTGCCCTGTTCGGTGCCGTTCAGCCCTCAGCTGTACAAAATGGCACAGTCAAACACTTCTGTAGTCGCTATGCTGCCCAGCTAAGTCTCAGCGGAAAAGAGCGCAACATGCGGCCTCGATCGCACGTTTTTTTTTCGAACACCAGCCTGGCGCTGGGAAGATCCTTCTTTCCGCTTTTTGCCATCGCGGTCATCGCCGGTGCGATGCTTTGGGGTCCGTGGGTGAGCCTGGCGGTCGTGGTGGTGGCGGTCTCGGTTGCACTGAGGCTGATCTGAGCGCAGGGGCGGAGTATCCACGGGCGGCAAGTCGGCGGCGCCTTCTCGCTCATCCGCAGGACTGGCATTGCGTCATTTTCCATTTTGTTTGCCTCGCGGCTTATGCCTGCGCCTTCTGGCTTTACCAGCACCCCACGCTGGTGGGTGTCACAGGCTGGTGGTCGCGCATCGCCTTTGTGGCTGCCTCGGCTACCATGCTTGGCTGGATCTCCGGAATCGATGTCGGAGTAAACTTTCACAACCACGCTCACCGCCCGATATTTGTCTCCCATTTCGTTAACCTTTGGTTTGGGCGATTGTGGACTTTTTCAGGCGCCTGGCCCTCGTTCTTTTGGCAGTACTGCCACGTAACCGTGCACCATGCGAATCTGCTAGGCCCGGAAGATTGGACTTTACCCAAGAAGCGCCCTGACGGATCGTTTGAGAATTTTCAATTGTACCTTCTCGCGCATTGGCCGTGGCGTTTAGCCATGCATCTCTGGCGGGAGTTGAGCATCCGCCGAAGCCTGCGTCGCAAATCGCTTCAAGAGTTGGCCATCTTCCTTGTGCTTTGGTCAATTCCCTTTTTCATCGATCCGGTAATGGCGCTGTGGCTCTGGGTCCTGCCGCACTGGGTCGCCAACGCGCTCGTGATGGGTTCGGGCATGTACGTCCAGCATTCGGGATGTGTCGAGAAGAGTTCTGTCAGGCCGGTAAGTCACTCCACGGTGTTTGTCTCGAGCTTTTTCAATCTTACGATGTTCAACATAGGTTTTCACCTGGAGCACCATGAGCATCCCAGGGTGCATTGGTCGGAACTTCCCGAGCTTCACATGCGTCTGAAGCAGGAAATGATCGATGGCGGAGCGCACGTGGTCCCGTACGGCAATTACCATGCGGCCTTTCTGCTGGCGGGCGACGAGGAACGCAGAAAACGCTTCGCCGAGCAGGACGCGGCATACACGAGTGGCCGATACCCTGACACGTCATCAGGCTTTTCCTAAAACGAATCAGTGAATCGGAAAGCCGCAATGTTTCGATGGGTTTGTTNNTCCTAGAACAAGAATGGAACAAGGCGTGTAGTCCGGCGCATATATTGCGTGTAGGGCTCGCCAAGAGCTGCGACAAGTACGGCTTCCTCGATGGATATACGGTAGGCATAGGCCGCAGCTATGCAGGCTAGTAGTGCGAGCAACCCTGCCCAGTTGCCCAGCGCCAGTCCTATTCCGACGAGCGCGATGAGAGTGCCGGTGTAGGAGGGATGGCGGATGAGGCGGTAAGGTCCCACCTCAATCACCGTTTGGCCGGCGTGAACGGCCACATCGTACGTAAAAAACCGCCCCAAGACGGACATGGCATAGAAACGAAAAGCCATGCCCGCGAGCATCAGGCCGATTCCGATGAAGAAGAGCGCAGTGCGCTGCCAAAGTATGGTTGCTTGCGGCAGTAGAAATGAGAGCGAAAAGTCCAACCCCAGGCCGATCCAAGTGAGCAGCACGACGAACCTGAAGGAGCCTCGGTCGCGCGCCTTCGCGCGGTCGCCTGATCTTCTCGTGCGAGACGCGATGGTTTCCAAGGCGATCCACAACGCATAGGTACTCCAGAAAACAATCGCGTAGGCAGGAGCGCCGGAAAAGGGCCAGGGGCGCATTCTAGGATTTCCTTGAACAGAACAAGGCAATTGTACGCTGCTGCGCGCAGACCAACGTACAAACCATCGCCACGAAACTAAGATTTGACGCCGGTTGCGGAGATTACAGTGGCTGTGCCGCTAGTAGGTTGTTGCCTGCCGGGAAGAGTTGACGTTCGCCGTAAAGGACAGGCGGAAAAATCGGAAATCGCATCTTTCGCAGCGGAGCGGTCTCACGAAAACCATAGCTAGCAGAACTCTTTCTACGATGCCCCTGCGTCTCGATTGGTGGATTCGTTCACTGCGGCATAACGGGCAGTGTTTCATAGCGGTACTCCCCCTGACGGATTCAGCGATATGGAGGGAAAAGTGTACGCGGCTGAAACGGGGGGTACTGTGCAAAATTGAACAGCGCCGGGTTCCGACGATTTCTTAGTATAGTTTGCGTACGGCGACGGGGGTGGCGATCCTCTGGGCTGGGGTGTCGCCACTTCTGTCTAATTTAAGAGGGTTTCCACCGAGGTCTACCGAAATCCGCTCCCCGGTCGCTGAGTTGAAAATGACATATTCAGCGGAGCCGGACAAGGAGTCTTGGTAAATGTGGGAGTGCGCTTCTTCTAGAGTGGTAGCGGCGTATATCCAGAAAGCGCCGTTCTTTTCGTGTCGGAGAATATCGAATTTTGCGAGCACGGGTTTCCCTCATCGAGCAGGCCGCGGATGGTCGAACAAGTTCGAGTGTAGTCGCAACGCAAGACGAAGTTGTGTATAGAACAGCACATGCGGCCACCGTCGGGCGATTTAACCCTTTCTGACAGGGAAAGGTGATACTGTTAAGTCGACTGTCATCATCCATGCCAAGGCCCGGCACATGCAACTTCTGCCAAGACGCCCGTCCGGTCAACCGCGACAACGGCGTAATCGTGACCTACAGGTCCGCTGGAAAACACGATATTTCTGTACTGCTGCACAAATCTTGCGCTGCCGAATGGTCCAAGCGTTTCGACCGCGCGGTTGCCATTCAGGTCCGGCCGTTCAGTAAAATTCCATGAAAAAGCAAACCCAGCCACAAACGTCGCAAACCACCCAGTCACTGCTGACCTCCCGCCTGCGCACCAAAGTCGCGCATTATCTCAAGGCACAAACGATTTTTCGACAAGGGGACAACTCGGACTCCCTTATGTTCATCGAGTCCGGAACGGTAAAAATTACTATTGTTAATACCCAGGGAAAGGAAGCTGTAATTACCCTCCTCGTGGCCGGGGATTATGTCGGGGAAAGCTGCATCAGCAACGGTTCGCCGGTGCGACTTAGCACCGCGACCGCGATTGCGCCTACCGCGTTGATCATAATTCAAAAAGCGGAGATGATTCGCGGCCTGCACGAAGAGAAAGACCTCGCGGAGCAATTTATCACCTACATGCTGAGGCGAAATTCCAAGACCGAATCGGATTTGGTGGATCAGTTGTTTAACTCGACGGAAAAGCGCTTGGCTCGCGCCTTGCTCCTGTTGGCGCAGTACGGAAAGGAAGGAAAACCGGAGACCGCGATAGCAACGGTTCCGCAGGAAACGCTGGCCGAAATGGTCGGCACCACCCGGAGCCGCGTCAACTTCTTCATGAATAAATTCAGAAAGCTGGGATTCATTCATTACAACGGCGGGTTACAGATCCACAGTTCGCTGCTGAACGTGGTTCTCCACGATTAGCGGATTGCTCTCCAGTGTGCTGTTCAGGACAGTTTGGCTATTGGGTTCCCCGTATGCTCAAGCCCGAGGTCACCTCTATGAGTCAATCCACGACCTGCGGCCACTGTGAAGACAAAGATAGGCCCGTCACCCCGGAAACCGGAATCACCGTCGACTACGTTGCCCAGTTGCCCATCCTTATCAAGATTAGTCTGCATCGCGCTTGCGCGCCGGTATGGTGTTCACAGTTTGGATTTCCTGAACCGGCAAAGCCTTTCGACCTTCGAGAAGTGCGCGGCCGCATTAAATGCATGAGCAACGCCGATTTGACGCGCTTCGAGACGCACGCCCGCTACATGCTTACGCCGAACGCGCAGCGCCCGGTCGCAGACTATGAGCAGGAACTTCACGAAGCCCAGAATGAGTGGAGACGCCGGCATTTGAAAGCCGGGGTAACTCGTGATGAATCACCATGGGTACCCGGATTACAGCAATCCCAAAACAGCCCGCCCCAAACCAGCAATCCCACCAGAGGTGATTAGGGTGCCGAACGATTCACACCGAAGAGCAGCGGAGTTCCACGATTTGGCTGCGCATGCGCACCGCGCCGCCGCGGTCCATCACGCCAAAGAAGACCACCAAACGGGACACGAGCATTCCAAGCAGGCGATGGAACACGCCATTAAGGCTTTCCATCTTTCGGAAGAAGCCCACAGGAAATCCGCAAAGTCGATAAGCAAAGTCTGACTATTCATCGATCAGCTCAACGATCAGCGTAACTTGTTGCGGCGGTCACTTCTGATTCGCGGATTGCTCCACCGCGGGAGGGGCAGCGTGGGGCCGCGCCGCCCTGCCAGACTGATTGAAAGCCACACTATTCAGGCTTTCCAGGTAGCTCGAAACGCCGGCAAAAATGCCCTCCGCCACGTGCTGCCGCTGGTCCGGCTGCTTCAGCAGTTTTTCGTCCGCGGGATTGCTCAGAAACGAAATCTCCGTCAGGATTGACGGCATATCCGCGCCAATCAGTACCACAAACGGCGCCTTGCGCACCCCGCGATTCTTCACCGTCTTCGCGGACTTTTGAATCTTGCTGGACAGCGAATTCTGCACGTCTTCGGCAAATTCCTTCGATTCATCAATCTTTTCCGTCCGCGCAATCTGCCGCACCACGTCTTGCAAATCATGTATGCCCTGCTGGCTGGTGGCGTTTTCCCGCGCCGCCACTTCCATGGCTTCCGGCGTACCGCGCAAATTCAGGTAATACGTCTCGATGCCGCGCGCCGCATGGTCCTGGCTCGAATTCGCGTGAATGGAAATGAACAGGTCGGCCTTCGCCTGATTCGCGATGTTGGTCCGTTCCTCCAGCGGAATGAACGTGTCGTCGGAGCGCGTATACACCACATCGGCGCCCGGCAATTTTTGCTGGACGATTTTTCCCAGCCGCAGCGCCACGTCCAGGCACAGATCCTTTTCCATCAGTCCGGTCGGCCCGATGGTGCCGGTGTCGTGACCCCCATGCCCGGCGTCAATCACGATGCGCCCAATCTTCAGCCCCAGCGTGCGCGTCAGCGTGGCCTGACCGTCGTGCGTCGCAGGCGCCGCCGTCACCGGGCGCACCAAGTCCGGCTTGCTGCTGGCGTTGGTGGCTTTCAAGGGCTTGGCGCGTTGGCTTTTCTCCGTCAACACCGGCGCAGTTGCCGCGGACGACGAGCCTTCTGCCGAAGGTTGCACGTTGGCGGTTGCCGCTGGCGCTGCCGGCACGGACGGCGTCGCATCCGCATACAAATCCAGCGAGCCGCCATGCGCCACAACCGCATTGGGCACGGTATTGACCCGCGCATCTTCCGGCGGCACCGGTTCCGCACTCGGCGCCGGCATGCGCGCGTCCCGCTTCAGCTTCGCGCTGCGCACCGGAGCTTCGGTCGCCGCCGTCCCATACAAGTCGATGATCAGCTGCGGTGGATTGTTGCTCATGGATGCCGTGTAATCCTTCACCCCGTTAACGTCCAGCACCACGCGCACCACGCCCGCCTGATTCTGCGCCACCCGCACCCCGGTCAGCAGCCGTCCATCCACGCTGATGTTGCCGCGCGCCACCTCCGGCGTCAGCCGCGCCGCATGTAAATCAAAGAAAATCCGCTCCGGGTTGCTGATCCGCGCCGAGGAATATTGCACGCTGCCTTCCAGGTCGATCACCACGCGCGTTGCGCCGCCAGCATTGCTGTCCGCCCGGATTCGCCGCACCCGTGGCGGATTCTCCACATCTTCGTTCTGTGCCCCGCCGCTATGCGCATCGCCGCGCACTGCGCTTTCCCGCACCGGCAGCGCCCCACCGTAAGGCGGCGGAGTGCTGCCTGCGTAATTTCCCGTTGCGGGCGAGGCGTTCTTCCCCTGCGAGACGTTCGCCGTTCCAACATTCGACGTTCCGCTGCTTGTTCCGCCATTCGCCCTGGACGCATCCGTCCGCGCCCCATTCGGCGTAACCACCGTCACCGGCGCGCCACCGCGTTCGCTATTCCGCACCAGCGCGATCTCCGCCATCGCTTCCTGCGCTTCCCGGCGGCGCGGCGACCGCGGATAACGCTTCACAAACGCGTCGTACGTCTTGCTGGCCGCGGCCGGGTCGCCCAGTTGATCGGCCTGCAGCTTGGCCGCGCGCAGCAGCGAATCCTGGCAATACTTGCTCGTCGGATACTCCCGCGCCAGAAATTCGTACGTATCCACCGCGGACTGAAAATAGCTGCGGCCAAAACGCTCGCCCATCTCCGTGTACAACTCCGCCATCGCCAGAATCGCGTCCGGAACCTCCGGTGCGCGCGGCGTGATCAACGTAACGCGGTGATAATTCGCGACCGCCTGCTTGTATTCCGCAAGGGTGCGCTTCTCGGCTGCTCTCTCGTTTAGCGCCGAACGCAGCTCCTCGGCTTTCGCATATTGCAGCGAAGCCGCCTGCCGCTTGACTTCGGTGGCGGTTGGCGGCGCCTCGGTCGTCTCGGAGATTTTCCCGAAGCCATTCGGCGCCGCTCCCGCCGCAAAGCACGGCGCCATCACCATCAAGCCGGCCAGCAGCCCAAAACACACGACGCGCAGCAACCGCATCGCGCGCAACACAAAAACTGGCGAAACCGGGGCGAAGGCCTTGTGGAAATTTTTTTGGCCACTCACCATGCTCCCCGCGCCTTTCCCTGCAACATCAATTCTGTTTGAGAAATCCCCGCAATGCACGCCGAAAACCGCAACCCCGTCGCCGGCCAACTCGCCCCGCGCGAAATCGCCCGCAAAATCGCCGTCGCCAAACGCTCAATCGTTCGAGAAAATAATTCGCCCCGCGGAATCCACGTCGCGATGGATCGGCCGCGCGCTGCTAAACGCCTCTGACAATCGCCCTGACCCCGGGCGGAAATAAGCGTTTTGCACCTTCTGCACATAATTTCGGGTCTCGCGGTACGCCGGAATCCCATGCGCCCGGTCCACCGCGCCTTCTCCCGCATTGTACGCCGCCAGTGCCAGGTCCAGGTTGCCATTATACCGTTCCAGCAAAGTCTTTAAATACCGAACCCCGGCATCGATATTCTGTTGCGGGTTAAACAGGTCATTGGCCCCAAATCGCTGCGCCGTCGTGGGGATCAACTGCATCAGCCCCCGCGCGCCCTTGTTCGATAGCGCTCCCGAATTCCAGTTGGACTCCGTCTGAATCACCGCCCGAATCAGCGCCGGGTCTACGTGATGCCGGTCCGCCGCTTCGCGCACCAGCTTCTCCGCGCCATCGCGGTCGATGCTCATCGCCGGCCGCGCATTGCTGCTCAAGGGAGATTCCGCATCCAGGTGGATGGTTGTGTGCGACTTGGCCAGCCCCGCCGTCGTAAGCCGCGCGTTCACTGCCGGTTCCGCGTTCACAAACAGTTGCCGACCCTCACCGTCCGTCACCTTGACGATCTGCGCCGCCGACAGCGCGGGAAAACACGCCCATAGCGTCGCTAATGCCAGCATCAAGCGGACCGGGAGTGTCGAGCGCGTATCCATCACCTTGGGGAAGGCGTAGCGGCCGCCTTCTGCTTGCCCTGAGGCAGGAAGGGAGGCGGTGGCCTTTTGCGACTTAACTGCTAAACCGAACAAACTCAGCGCGCATCGCCTGCGGAGCAACCCACGCCGAATCTTGTAATTACAAGACAATACATCGAACAACAGCACCGAACAAACCACACAAACTGCAACCCAATTATAACAACCCTTCCACCATCCCTGGAACGCCAGACAGGGTACTTTTTAACGCCGATGTGTCTTTTCCGCCAGCCTCCGCCAAATCCGGCCTTCCGCCCCCGGAGCCGCCCACCTTCTCTGCCAACGCCTTGATCAGCTTCCCGGCATGCACCTTGCCCGTCAAATCCTTCGTAACCCCAACAATCAAAGCCACTTTCTCCCCATCCGGCATGCCCAGAGCCACCACCCCGCTCCCCAGCTTCTGCCGTAGCGAATCCACCAGTTGCCGTAACCCCTCCCGGTCTACGTTCGCCACCTCGGCGGACACCACTTTCACCCCCTTGACCATCTGCGCCGCCCCAGCCAATTCGTCCAGTTGCCCCAGCGCGCCCTTCCTCTTCTGCGCCTCCAGCTCCTTCTCCAGCTGCTTCACGGTCGCCGCCATTTTCTCCACCGTCGCCAGCACCGAATCCTCCGCCACATTCAGCGACCCCGCCACCTGCGACAGCACCTCCGCCTGCTTCTGGAAATGCTCCAGCGCCCCAATTCCGGTCATCGCCTCGATCCGCCGCACCCCTGCCGCCACCGATTGTTCCCCCACAATTTTTAATACCCCAATGTCGCCAATGCGGTGCACATGCGTGCCCCCGCAAAGTTCCTTCGAGTAAAACCCGCGCGGCGCCCGCTCATCCGGAATCGTCACCACCCGCACGTTTCCCTCGGGATACTTGTCGCCAAAAAACGCCAACGCCCCGGTAGCCAGAGCCGCATCCAGCGATGTCACCTCCGTCTCCACCGGCGTATTAAACCGGATCTCGTCGTTCACCTGCTGCTCGATGTCCCGCAATTCTTCCGCGCTCACCGGCGCAAAGTGCGAAAAATCAAAGCGCAGCCGTTCCGGCGCGTTGAGCGACCCGGCCTGCTTCACGTGCGTCCCCAAAATGTTGCGCAGCGCCGCATGCACCAGGTGCGTCCCCGAATGGTTGCGCATAATCCGCGCCCGCCGCTCCGCATCCGCCACCACGGTAACGCGGTCCCCCACTCGCAGCGTTTCCTTAGCGTTAACCCGATGCGCCACCAGCCCCGCCACGGGATAGTACGCCCCCGTAACTTCCCCCAGTACTCGCGATTCGGAAGCGTCATATAGCGCACCCGTATCCGCCATCTGCCCGCCAGACTCCGCATAAATCGCAGTGCGGTCCAACACAATCTCGCCAGCCTCGCCTTCCTTCAGCTCCGAGACTGGGCCAGCCTTCGCGTCAGCGCGGCGAGCGCTGCCGGTTAAAATAATCGCCTCAATCCGCGCATCCTTATCCTTCGTCGTGGCGTAAAAATCCTTCTCCGTCTGAAACGTTTCCGCAATCTTCGCAAACACCGGATTCGCCGCTTCTTTGTGCGCGCCTTTCCACGAGGCTCGGGCTTGGCTGCGCTGTTCGTCCATCGCCTGTTCAAATCCTTCCTCGTCGAAGGAAAGGCCGGAGTCGCGCGCAGCGTCCTCAATGAAGTCTCGCGGGAGGCCGTACGTGTCGTACAGCTTGAAAGCATCCTGGCCGGGGAATCTCGGCGGAATGAGCAAAAGTCTTTTTTCAATGTACGTTTGGAAATCCTCTAAGCGGGACTCGCCAACGAGGAGCCTGGCTATATTTTTAAATTCCAGGTTTCCTCTTCCTGGGATTAATCGTGGCAACAACCCTTCAATGTCTTCCTGAATGAAACTTCCGTATGCATTCACCGCCTGCCGCAACCATCTAATCCAGGCTTGTTGCTCAATAGCCTTGAGCTTCTCCTCTCCAAGGCTCAATGTATGTACGAAGCGAGTTTCTTCGGCGAATACAGTCTCGGGAATACGGTTCGCTGAAGCTTCACGCAGTTCGGGATATGGACCACCCATTAAATCGCGAACTACGCCAACCATGTCCGCAACAAAAGGCTTCGTCGCCCCCAACAGGCGGCCGTGCCGTATCGCCCTTCGAATGATCTTACGGAGAACGTACCCTCGTCCTTCGTTGGAAGGCACAACCCCGTCCGCGATTAAAAATGTAGTAGCGCGCGCGTGGTCCGCGATGACCCTTAATGACGCAGCTCCCCCTTTGCCTTCCTCCAGTCGATGCTCTCTGGAGTAATCGACGCCGCAAAGCTCCGCCGCCCGCTTAAGCAATGGCACAAACAAATCCGTATCGTAGTTAGAAATGACTCCCTGCAACACTGCCGCCACTCGCTCCAGCCCCATCCCCGTGTCAATCGACGGCTTCGGCAGCGC
>PMOV01000197.1 GCA_003161195.1 Acidobacteriota bacterium
AAGCTGGCAAGGGCTCAAATCACCACGCCGGGCGAGGCTTCCAATATCCTCCGCACCAGCACCTCAAGCGGCTCGGGCAGCGGCTGGCCTTCGCGCTGCTCCACCGACGGCTTCTCGCGCAACAATTTCGCCGGCAGCTTTAGCCACTGCGGCGTGCCACCCGCGTCCATCCCTCCGCCGCGAACCACCAGCGCATCTGCGCGGTCCAGCGCCACCCGCGCCGAATCCTTAAAATCCTCTTTCGCAGGATCGAGCACTGCGAAGTACAACGACGGTTTCACAAATTGCAGCAACGAATTGCTCTCGATAATCAACGCCTTCGGTCGCCGTGCAGCGAACTTCGGAGACGCAGCGGATTCACTCGCCTCGTCGCGCACTTCGCGCAACGCCTCTCGCAAAATCGGCAAGCCTTCCGCCAGAAACCCCTGTTTCGTGCGCAACCAGAACGCGCGCTGCGCCCCTGCAGCCAGAAACCGTGAGCTGTCCGTCCCTGTGTCGGCGCGCTCCTCCCAACCAATCGCGCACACATGCTCGTCCGGCGCGCAGTCGCAATCATGCCCATTCTGCGCGCAAACCCCGTGCCCATACTGCGTGATCTTCCCGGCAATCCACGTCGCGTCCGGAAACGCCGCAATAATGTCGCACACTAGCTGCGTCTTCCCGATACTCCGTGTGTGCCCCCCGACTACGAGCACTCGCCACGCGTGTGGCGCCGGCGTTGCAGTGAGGGTCGCGTCTGTCTTAAGCATGAATGTCGTGTCCATCGTGACATTTCCGGTCTCGGCTGGCCGGCACAGGTTTTGGTAGAACCGCGTTCAGCCTGTGCGCGCTGTAATCTGCGCTACTGTTTCTCACCACATGCCTCCCTCACTCCCCAGCACCTTCCTCCAGCTTCTTCAGCCGCTGCTCTAACCGCGGCAAAAGCTCGGGCAAACGCGCCTGCCACGCAAACATCACCTTAAACTTATCCAACTCGCGCGCTGGCGTGCCCCACACCGTTTGCCCTGCGCGTATCGTCTTCCCATTCAGAATCCCGGATTGGCCTCCGGCGATTGCGCTGTCCTCGATGGTGCAGTGTTCGCCCAGCCCGGCTTGGCCGCCGAGAATGACATGATGCCCCAGCGTGCAGGATCCGGAAATCCCCGTCTGCGCCGCTATCACCGTATGGGCGCCGATCTGCACATTGTGTCCGACGTGCACCAGGTTATCCAGCTTCACGCCTTCCGCGATGCGCGTATCGTCCAGCGACCCGCGATCAATCGTGGTATTCGCGCCAATCTCTACATCGTCGCCAATCTCGAGGATGCCCAACTGCGGGAACTTGGTGTAGCGTCCCTTCTCGTAGGAATCTCCTGCCGCGTCGCCAAACGCATAGCCAAATCCATCGGCGCCCAGCACCGCGCCTGCGTGAATCTCTACACGATTCCCGATGCGCACGCTGTTGTACAGCGTCACGCGGGGATGAAGGCGGCAATCCTGGCCAATCCAGCAGCCAGCGCCAATCACGCAATGCGCGCCGATTTGCGTGTCTTCGCCAATGTGCGCGTCTTCACCGATCACGGCATAAGGACCAATCGCCGCACCGGGCATCACCTTGGCGAGCGGCGCGATAATTGCGGTGGGATGTATTTCGCGCGCGACGGGCGCGCGTTCGATGAGCAGCGCCGCCGCGCGAGAAAATGCCAGCTTGGCGTTCGCCGCACGCAGCACTGTTTTGCCCGGCATTGCTATACCGGCCGGCGCGATTACGCACCGTGCCGCCGATTGCTGCGCCCGCTGCGCGTGCTTGGCGGAGTCCAGATAGATCAGGTCGTGCGGTCCGGCTCGCTCCGGCGCGGCGACCGCGTGCAGCTCGAGTTCGCCGTCGCCTGCCACTTCCGCGCCTATCGCTGCCGCCACTTCCCTAACCGTTCGCTTCACTGGACACCGCTTTCCGCGACCTGCCGCGCGGCAGCCAACCGCTGCGCCAAACCGCACCGCGGGAATCATTCTAACCAAGTTCCGCGCAGCGTATGGACCCAGTTGCTACCGTCTGTGTGTTCATGGCGTCTATAGTTGCAACGTGAGAGTGGCCTCGGTATTTCTGTTTTTCTGGCTGGCAATCTGCGCAGGTTTTGCGGGTGTGCCGTCGATTACTCCGCAGTCTAGTGCGCCCGCGTCGCAGGGCGCGGCTGCGCTACAGCCCGGGGTTCTTTTGCCTGGTGTGGTTACGCTGGCCGCTCCAAGCCAAACCTACGCGCTCTATCTTCCTGCCGCCTACACGCCCGCCAAACGATGGCCCATCCTTTATGTCTTCGACCCTGACGCCAACGGTGAAGTTCCCGCGGCGCTGATCAAGGCGGCGGCAGAACAGTTCGGCTACATCGTTGCGGCGTCCAATAACTCCAGGAACGGGCCGTGGTCGCCGGATGCGCAGGCCGCCCAAGCCATGTGGAACGACACGCACGACCGTTTGTCCCTCGATGATCAACGCGTCTACTTCGCCGGCTTCTCTGGCGCGGCCCGCGTGGCCGCTCGGCTGGCACAATCGTGCAAGTGCGCGCAGGCGCTGTTTCTGAACGGCGCCGGCTTCCCTACCGATTCGCCGCCCTCGAACAAAGACTCTTTCGCGGTGTTCACTACCGCTGGGCTTTTCGATTTTAACTACCCGGAACTTGTAGGGCTCGATGCGCGACTGGAGACGCTAGGTTTGGCGCACTTCCTCCGACGCTTCGACGGCGCGCACCAGTGGGCGCCCGCGGAAATTTGGCCAGAAGCGCTGGCGTGGGCTGACTTGCTGGCCATGAAGGCGCAGCGCCGGCCGCGCGACGACGCTTTCATCGCGGCGCAACTGGCGAACTTCTCAGCTAACGCGCAAAAATACGAACAGGCTGGCGATCTCGCCATCGCCTGGCAGTCGCTGCGTGCCACCTCCGCCACCTTCGCCGGGCTTTCCGATGTTTCCGCGCTGCAAGCGCAACTGGCGGCCCTCGAAAAAAATCCCGCTTTGCGCGCCGCGCAGAAGCGCGAAAAGAACGAAGTCGCGCAGCAACAGGCGCTCGAGGCCGCCATCTATTCCGCATTCGCGCCGATCGCTTCTCCGGATGCCGACCGCAACGACATCTCGCAGCGAACAACGACGGAAATCGCGCTCCTGCGCGGACGTGCCGCGCAGGAGAACAATCCTGCGGAACATCGCGTGCTCGAACGCGCGCGCCGCGGCGTGTCTGCCTATTTCCTCGAAGGGGGCGAACCGCTCATCGACTCACCCGATCCGCGGTTGGCAAGAATCTACCTGGCCATGGCGGCCGAAGCCCGGCCGGAGAACGCTTGGACGCAGGTGCTGCTGGCGCGTTGCGATTCAAAGATGGGTCGCCGGAAAGATGCGTTACGGGATTTACAGAAGGCCGTTACGTTGGGGCTGGGCGCGAAAGACCTGGCGCAATTGCCGGACACTTACGGCGAATTTGCGCCGTTGCGCACAGACGCGGAGTTTCTGAAGCTGCTCGCTGCAGCGAAACCGACAGGGTAGCGCCGAAACAACGTCTCACCCACGGTTAGGCGTGTTGAGCCGCGCTTTTCGGCAGCCAGCTTTGCAAAAGCGCTTCCTGGTCTGGCGCAAGCTCGCGGAAACGCAATCCCATGCCCATGTACACGACTGAGTAAACTACCGTCGCCTGGGCCTCAAAATGTTGTGCGGCGTTGGTGATTTTTACCCGGACCGCGGTGCCTTCGCAGAAGGGGTTGATGGTATCGAGATAACAACCGTGCGCGCTCAGGTCGCTGACGCGTGAAGGCAAGCGAGAGCCCACGTTCTCATCCATTACTTCCGCCGCCGCGATGAACATGTGGCGAGGCGCGAGCCGTCTCTCATTTTCCATGAGTGCACCTGGGTATCGCGAGATGGTTGTAACGTGGCTGCATTCTAACGACGAATCGCCCCTCAGTACAGGAAAGTTTCGCTTTCGTTGAAAATTCTTTCTCTGTTGGGGGCTCGTGCGAAAATATTGGCTATGAAACTGACCCTGCCGCCCGGCGACTTTCGGGCGTTTCTTTTCGATTGCGATGGCACCATCGCCGACTCCATGCCTTTGCATTACATTGCCTGGACGCGGGCGCTCGCGGAGTATAACTGCGTTTTTAGCGAGGACCTTTTTTATGAGTGGGGCGGCGTGGCGGTGGCCGAAGCCGTCGCGCGGCTCAACGCGCAGCAGGGGCTGCATATGTCTCCCGAAAGGGTGTCGCGCCGCAAAGAAGATTTTTACTTGCAGAATCTTCCGCGTTTGAAGGCCATTCCGGAAGTTCTGGAGCAGATCGAAGTCAACTACGGACGTATCCCGTTCGCAGTGGTGTCCGGCAGCACGCGTGAGTCGGTGACCGCATCGCTTAACGCACTGAAGTTGCTGGATCGTTTCGAGACGCTCGTTTGCGCGGGGGAATACGCCAAGGGCAAACCCGATCCAGAAGCTTTTCTGCAGGCTGCGTCAAAGCTTGGTGTTGCGCCGGCTGCGTGTCTGGTGTTTGAGGACGCGGATTTGGGGATTCAGGCGGCGACGGCGGCGGGAATGTCTTCCGTCAAGATCGCGTCGACGCGGCGTGTGCTTCATGAACCCACCTAAACGGGCAGAGACGCCGCGACCGTCGCTAGCGTCACAGCAGGCGTCAGAGTCACACGAGGCGCCGGCGTCGCTACAGGGTAGTTTCTGGCCGCAGGACGAAGCGGCGCTCGATGCGTCTGCGACGTCGCCATCGATGGCCGGCGGGGCATCCCCTGCTACTGAATTGGGCAGCGGGGCACCTACTGCCACTCCTCTCATTGCACCGGTGGTTGCGCCGGATGGGATTCGACTCGGAACCTCTTCGTTTACCGCAGCGGGATGGGCTGGGACTTTCTATCCGGCGAAGCTTTCGTCGCGTGAGTATCTCTCTTGCTACGCACAACGCTTCGACACCGTGGAGGTGGACTCCACGTTCTACGCTTGTCCTGCGCCGAATACAGTGCGCGGGTGGTATCAGAGGACGCCGCCTGGATTCCTTTTCGCCGCAAAAGTGCCCCAGAGTATTACGCACGAGAAATGTTTGCGGGATTGCGACGCGGAAATGGCGGAGTTTGTGGGCACGATGGAATTGTTGGGCGGGAAGCTGGGGCCGCTTTTGCTGCAGTTTGGGCGATTTGCGCGCAACGTGTTTCGCGATGGAGACGAATTTCTGGCGCGGCTCGTGCCGTTTCTGGACAAACTGCCTGGCGCGCATCGCTATGTGGTGGAGATTCGGAATCATCAGTGGTTGACGCCGCGATTTATGGATGCGTTGCGGCAACGCGGCGTGGCGCTGGCCTTGAACGATCAATCCTGGATGCCGGAATGGATGAACGATCCTGCGGAGTGGCGGCAACGCGACTTGGATTTGCTGACCGCCGACTTTACGTATATTCGCTGGCTGGGCGATCGCAAAGGGATCGAAGAGCTGACCAAGTCTTGGGACAAAACAATTGTGGATCGCACCCTCGATTTGCAGAAATGGGTTGAGGCGTGCGTGCAGATTCGGCGACGCGGCGCGACCATCTATGCGTATGCAAACAACCATTATGCGGGGCATGCGCCTGCCACCCTGGCGTTGTTCGCTGGTTTGTACGCCGCGAAGGCTGCGTCAACATAGGCGGTCTTTTGGGCCTTTAGGGGCGATTTGGGCAGTACTAGTCCTGGCGATTTCGAGGCAAAATTGGGTTGCGAGGGGCTTTTTCGCGGTGGATGGCCCCCACCCATTTTGCGTAAGTGTTCATTCTGCGGGAGTTGAAGTTCTTTATTTTGATACGGTTCTGTAAGTGTTCATTCTATTATAGTTAGCAGCATTTTATTGTTACTTAGTTGCTACGGGCAGTACTAGTATTCTCAAAGAAAATAGTACTGGGGGGACGTGTCGCGGGTCAGTGCGCCGGCCGAAAGGCGTGGGAAAAGGATAACGCGGAGGCGCAGAGATTTGTAGGGAAAGACCGGGCGAAAATTGCGGCGTCGGTTTTGGCGTGAGTTCGATGAAGCGCCGCAGGGGCTAAAGCCCATTTTGCGGTGCCGAGTTTACGGCACGGCTGAAGCCGTGCCCTCCCGAAGAGAAGAGGGCTGACACCCTAAGAGAAGAGGTGTTGACCTGCGGTGTGCGTGTGAGGTACGGTGAAAGAGAATGGTGGCTACGCGAAACTTCTCCAAGCTCACGAC
>PMOV01000289.1 GCA_003161195.1 Acidobacteriota bacterium
AGCCCCACGAGCGAATCGAAAATGCCGGTCTTGATATCCGGCAAATTTTTGTAAAAGCGATTTTCCAGGCTAGACATCGGCACCGTTTCACCCGCCGTGCCCAGCGTAAATATTCCGTTCAGCAATGTCTGTTCGTGGGCCTTCAGGCTGCTCCAGGTCGCCCGATCCTTGCTCAGGATAAAGTTGAAATCCTTGTCGTGCTTTAGCCCCAGCATGCTGCTTTTATCGTGCTCCTCGATCACCAGGTATCCGCGTACTGCCAAATCTACAATCGACGCCGTAATGTCGCGCATATCTGCGGAATCGTCCACCAGCGTGCCGCATTCCCCCGGCGTCAGTTGATTCGGCGGCTCGTACTGCGCCGCAATCGGTCGTCGCTGCGGGTCGCGCCCGCGCGTCCACCACAAATAGAACATAACCACAAACGCCAGCACCGGAATCGCCAGTACCCAGTTGCTGCGGATAAACAACACCGCCTTGTCGAACGCCGTCGGCTCGTGGACAAAGCCTTTATCGAAGGCCACCGCGATGGTGAATCCTTCGTGAAACCGCAGCCCGTGAATCGTGTGTCCTGTCACGCCATTGCCCGCGACTTCCACCTCCGCGTCCTGTGCGTGCGAGCCATACGAGCCGGTATACGGATTCGCGCGGATCCCCGTCGTTCCCTCGGGCAGAACCACGCTCACGCTTGCCGCTTGAATCGGGTAATCCCACTCGTCGCCCGTCACATTCCAATACAGCTCGTCGTGATCTTCAAAAAATCGCAGCCCATCCGCCACGGTATATTCGATGGAAATCGTCCGCGTGGAATCCTGCGCCTCGGGCACATAAATCTTCAGCTTGCGATAGTGGCGTTCGCGGCTGGATTCGTACTTGAGGTTGTTGCCGTTCTGATCCGTGACGCTCTTTACGTTCAGAAACAGCGTGTAGTTGAAGCCCTGCGGCGTAATGTATTCCACGGGAATCGAGCGATACAATCCCTTCCAGGAACCGTTAAACCGCACCGTGATCGTTTCCGTCACGTCCAGCGTGCCGTTCGGCAAAACCGTTACTTCGGAGTTGAACTTTTGAATCTCCAGCGTGCGCGCGGAAGCTATGTGTGCCCAGGCGAGCAGCGACAGCACGAGGGTTAGGCATTGCAAGGAGCGCCGCAGGGCGCGAAGCGAGGCGGATCGGCGAACAGAGGAGGCCATCGGAGGATGCCAGGTCAAACTGCCGGTGCGGACGGCGCGCCGAAACTTACTTTGGGCGCTTCCCGCTCCGCCGCCGCGGACACTTCAAAGAACTCGCGCTGTTTGAAGCCCAGCGAATTGGCGAAAATATTCGTAGGGAATTGCTGAATCTTGGTGTTCAGGTCGCGCACCACGGCGTTGTAGTAACGCCGCGCGTTTTGCACCGTGTCTTCAATTTGCGCCAAAGTATTCTGCAGCGAGGTAAAACTCTCGACCGCGCGTAGCTGCGGGTAAGCCTCGGACAACGCGAACAAACTCTTCAACGTTCCGGACAGAATATTCTCGGCCTGCGCCTTGTCTCCGGGCGTCGTCGCCGTCATGGCCTGATTGCGCGCCGCCACCACCGCTTCCAGCGTTCCCTTTTCGTGCCCCGCGTAGCCCTTCACCGTCTCCACCAGGTTCGGAATCAAATCGTAGCGCCGCTTGAGCTGCACATCGATATCCGCCCACGCGTTGTCACACTGCACCTTCAGCTTCACCAGCCCGTTGTACATGGCCACGAGCCACAGCACGAGCACGACCACGATCCCAAGAATGACCCAGCCCATCATGCAGACCTCACACCAAGAGAGAATACGTGCCTTACCGGAATGCAGCCAATATACGTTCCGCGTACGGGGGTGTAAAGAAAAAGCCGCGCCGCGTGCGGGCGAATGTGCAACAGTAGCATCGCAGGCAGCTGCAGCGCAGTGTCTGCTTCGCGTCCCCTCCGCCTAACCAGCCTTGCCAAGACCAACTAAACGAGAGGCTTCTCCCATTGCCCGCTCGCGCCGGAGCGAAACACCGCCTCAATCACCGCCATATTCAGGATGGCGTTCTCGANNCGCCCGCTCGCCCTTCGTCGATCAGCAGATCCGTAGGCTGCCCAAGCGGCGCGCTATAGGGCATGGCAAACACAATCCGCCCGTGCGTGCCAAAAATCTCCATGCTCTGGTGATACACCAATTGCGTGCTGCAAGTGAACGTCGCCCGCCCGGAAGGAAACTCCAGAATCGCCGAAGTCAGCCGATCGATCTTCATCTCCGGGTCGCGTTCCACCAATCCCATCACCCGCGTCGGCTCCTCGCCAAAAATAAATCGCGAGGTATGCACCGGGTAGCAGCCGATATCCAGCAACGCGCCTCCGCCACCCTCCGGATTGTTGTGAATACTCTTCGGCTCGACATCAAAATAGCTGAACGACGCGGCAATCGCGCGCAAGCTCCCAATCTTCCCCGTGCGCACCAACTCTCGCGCTCGCAGCCATTGCGGGTGCGAATCCACCATGAACGCCTCGCCGCACTTTCGCCCCGTGCGCTCGCGCGCCTCCAGCAGCGTCTTCGCCTCCTCCACCGTCAAGCTGATCGGCTTCTCGCACAACACGTGCTTCCCCGCTTCCATCGCCTTGCGTGTCCACGGCACGTGCAGATGATTCGGCAGCGGATTGTAAATCGCCTCAATCTCCGGGTCCGCCAGCAACTCCTCGTANNCCCAGCACCCCCCACTTCACTTTGCCGGCCCTCAAATATCGCTCCTGTTCCGAAACAATCCCTCTTGTCCCGCGACCCGCGCCGCGAATCGCTCGCGCGGCCCAGAATACTACGACCACGCCGCGCGATAATATCTGGCCAAGTTATCGATTGGTATGGCGCTCGACTTGGTCTATCCTTGCGCCGGCAGAAGTGCTACACAGCTCGCCACGTATCGCCCCCAAAGATGGCGCGGCCGCGTAGCTCCAAACGCCACTGCTCACCATGCTCTTCAAAACGCTAAGCGCCTCCGTCTACGGCATCGACGCCTACCTCGTGGAAGTTGAGGTCGACGTCGGTTCCGCGCATATGAACGACTTCAACGTGGTCGGCCTCCCGGACAACGCCGTAAAAGAAAGTCGCGAACGCATTAAAGCCGCGATGCGCAATTGCAGCTACGAATTCCCGCACGGGCAAGGCGTGACCATCAATCTCGCGCCTGCGGATGTGCGTAAGGAAGGCTCCGGCTTCGACCTCCCCATGGCCCTCGGGCTAGTCGGCTGCATGGGCCACTTCTTCGGCAAGCAGCTCGACAAATGCATGTTCCTGGGCGAACTCTCCCTCGACGGCAGCGTGCGTCCGGTGCGCGGCGCGCTTTCCGCGGTGCTCGCCGCGCGCGAAGCCGGCCTCAAGTCCATCGCCGTGCCCGAAGCCAACGCCCGCGAAGCCGCCGTCGTTACTGGCATCGATGTCTTCGGCGTAAAATCTCTCCCGCAAGCGGTGGATCTCGTCAACGCGCCCGAATCGTTCGCACCGGTCAAGGTCGACGCCCAGCAACTCCTCAACGAAGCCGCGCAATACGCCGTCGATTTGCGCGACGTCCACGGCCAGCAAGCCGCCAAGCGCGCCCTCGAGGTCGCCTGCGCCGGTGGCCACAACATCCTCTTCATCGGCCCGCCCGGCGCCGGCAAGACCATGCTCGCCAAGCGCATCCCCACCATCCTCCCGCCGCTCACCCTCGAGGAGTCCATCGAGACCACCCGCATCCACAGCGTCGCTGGCGTCCTCGAAAATGGCCAGGGACTCATCGGCACGCGCCCCTATCGCTCGCCGCACCACACCATTAGCGACGCCGGCCTCATCGGCGGCGGCGCCGTTCCGCGCCCCGGCGAAGTCTCCCTCGGCCACAACGGCGTGCTCTTCCTCGACGAACTGCCCGAGTTCCAGCGCAACGTGCTGGAGGTGATGCGCCAGCCGCTCGAAGATGGCCACGTGACCATCTCGCGCGCCGCCATCTCCGTCACCTTCCCTTCGCGCTTCATGCTCGCCGCCGCCATGAACCCTTGCCCCTGCGGCTACTTCGGTGACCCCACCCGCGAGTGCCATTGCACTCCGCCCATGATCCAGCGCTACGTCGCCAAAATTTCCGGCCCGCTCCTCGACCGTATTGACATTCACATCGAAGTCCCCGCCGTGAAATACAAAGAGCTGCGCGCGCCCGCCTCCGCCGAAGATTCCGCCGCCGTCCGCGCCCGCGTAGTCGCCGCCCGCGACCGTCAACTAGCCCGCTACGCCGGCGAAAAGCGCACCTTCTCGAACTCCCAAATGCTCCCTAAAATGGTGCGCAAACATTGCGCGATTTCAGCTGACGGCGAAAAGCTCCTGGAAAACGCCATCACCCGCCTGGGCCTCTCCGCCCGCGCCCACGACCGCATCCTAAAAGTAGCCCGCACCATCGCCGACCTCGAATCCAGCCCCGCCATCGAACCCAAACACCTCAGCGAAGCCATCCAATACCGCACCTTGGATCGCTCCTACTGGGCCTGATTTTGCCTTTGTAGCGGCCGCCTTCTGAGGCGGTCGCCTTTCTCTTTGTGGATGTTGTCATTCCGAGCGCAGCGAGGAACTCCTCTCC
>PMOV01000206.1:0-176 GCA_003161195.1 Acidobacteriota bacterium
TTCTTCTGCATCTCCTCCAGCGTCACGCCCTTGGTCTCCGGATACACAAACAGCACCACGAAAAATTGCAGCACCATCATCAACGAAAAAAACACAAACGGGTACCCGCCGGACTTTGCCGCCAGCAAGGGAAACGTTGCGGAAATCGCCGCGTTCATGATCCAGTGCGAAAAGCT
>PMOV01000206.1:189-8193 GCA_003161195.1 Acidobacteriota bacterium
GCAAATCGCTGTGCCCACGGAACCTATAAGCAGCAGCGTCTTCCTTCCGATGCGGTCGATCACCGACATCGCCAGCATGGTAAAAAGCAAATTCGTCCCGCCGATGGCCACCGACTGCAAATCCCCGGACACCTTGCTGAAACCCGCATACGCAAAAATATCGTTCAGGTAATACAAAATCGCGTTGATCCCGGATAGTTGATTGAAAAAACCGATGGACACCGCGAGAAATATCGGGAAACGATATTTGTGCACAAAAAGCGCGTCCGCTGTCTCGTGCTCCGCCCCGATGGACGCCACAATGTCCTGCAACTCTTTCTCATACTCCGGCTCCCCGGTAAGCCGCAGCACCTCGCGCGCCTCATCGATTCTCTGCTGTTTCACCAGCCAGCGCGGGCTGCGCGGAATCCCAAACAGCATCAACAGGAAAAACAGCGCGGGGATCGCCGGCACGCCCAGCTTCCAGCGCCACTCCGCGTCCCCCAGCCCAAATGTCCCGACCACGTAGTTCGAGAAATACGCCAGCAAAATCCCCAACACGATATTGAATTGAAACAGCCCCACCAGCCGCCCCCGCCATTTCGCCGGCGCGATCTCCGCGATATACATCGGCCCGAGCACCGAGGATCCCCCGATGCCCAATCCTCCGATAAAGCGAAACACCAGCAGCGCCGGCCAGCTCCAGGCAAACGCGCAACCGAGCGACGACACCAGATACAACACCGCCATCAGCCGCAAACTGTCGCGCCGCCCGAATTTCTCGCCGGGTATTCCGCCGGTCATCGCGCCGATCACCGTTCCTGCCAGCGCCGAGGCCACCGTCACGCCCAGCGACCAGTCCGAAAGCTGGAACAGCAGCTTTAGCGCATGCGTGGCCCCGGAAATCACCGCCGTATCGAACCCAAACAGCAATCCGCCCAGCGCCGCCACAATCGTGCTGCGCAGCAAAAATCCATTCAGTTTCATCCGCTCACCTTCTTCTGCACTATGCTGTCGCAGCCTGTCATTCCGAGGGCAGTGTGCCCGAGGAATCCGCTTTTTCCTCGTACACGGGCAGAGGCGAGTACCCCTCGCCGCTGGCACTAGCTTATTGCAGACGCGACGTTCCGAAATTCCGTCGGCACTAAAGTAGACCACCCAAGCCGCCGCAATAGTACATCCAATCGTCCGCCATGCAAGCCGCTCGTGGCCTTTCCCGCACCAAGCTAACGCAAAACACCTACAGCTAACCCGGTACGACATTTCTCCAGGTCAAGGGTTATATTCGCAGAGCCCGATTCCTGCTCCACTCGCCGGGCATTCTGAGGAGAAATCAATGAATCACACGAAAGCATTTCAGAAGTTGACGTTCACCGCGGCATTGCTAGGTTTGTGCGCTTTGCCCGCCACGCTTCGCGCCCAGGATCCCCCACCCTCCACCACGCAAAGCCAGCAAGCCGGTCCGGGCCCAGGCAGGCACGAAAACGAAATGGCCAATCTAAATCTTACCGACGATCAAAAGACGCAGATCAAGAAAATCCACGAAGACGCCAAAACGCAGATGGAAGCCGCAAGAAACGACTCCACGCTGACCGCAGACCAGAAAAAAGCCAAGATGCAGGAGATCCACAAGTCCACCCACGAACAGGTAATGCAGGTGCTCACCCCGGAACAGCGCCAACAAATGAAGTCTGACGAGATGGCTCGCAAAGCCGCCAAGAACGGCCAAGCGCCTCCGCAGCAATAAATTCGGGCGGTTCAGGCCGTATAGAGCAGCGTAGGTGCGGCAATCATCAGAAAAGGAACGACCCTCCAGGCCGTTCCCTTTTTGTTTTCGCGAAGCGTGAGCCGCGCCGAACAGCGACCGGTTTTGATATGCTGCTGCTCGTGCCACTTCCTGCGCAAAACTTTCCCTCCTCCTTGGTAGTTCGTCGCTTGCGCGCCTTTAGTGTCTGCGCAATCGTCATCCCGCTGGGCTTTGCCACCATCGCTTCCTGGCACGTAGCTCCCGCGGCCGGCAATGTTGCGACACCGCTGCCGTCGCCTGGGCTGTCGCAGTCTTCGCCCGCGCCGACCGCCGCCCCGGCATCGAGCGTTTCGGCCACGCCGCAAAATGCGCCCTCCACCGTGTCGCCTGGTGTGCTCAATACCGTGGTCCTCGACGCCGCCCACGGCGGCACCGACCCCGGCGCACGCGGCACCGGCGGCATTCGCGAGAGCGAAGTCGTCCTGCAATTCGCCGCACAAGTCCGTCATGCTCTCGAAGCGCAAGGCTTCCAAGTGGTGCAGACGCGCAGCGGCGACGAAAATCCCTCGTTCGACGATCGCTCGCAAATGGCCAACGCGCAACGCGGCGCCGTCTTCGTCACCCTGCACATTTCTTCCACCGGTTTGCCCGGCACCGCCCGCGTTTACGTCGAACCCGATGATCTTCCGCCCATCACGGATCCCAGCGGACTCATTCCCTGGGACCAGGCGCAATCCCCTTTTCTCGGGCTGAGCCGCAAATTCGGCGACCTCGTGCAAGGCTTCCTCTCCCAGCGTTTCAAAGGCTCGCCCTCCGACGCGCAAACCGCTTCCGTGCGCCAGTTGCGCACCACCGCCGCGCCCGCCATCGCCGTCGAAATTTCCAGCGTCAGCGTGGAAAAACGTGAAGACCTCGACCGCATGGGTCCCGGCGTTGCCGACGCCATCGCCCGCGGCGTGGTCGCGTTCAAGCCGTCCTACGTAGTTCCATCCATCGCGCCACCGCAATCGCTTGCACCAACCCTCGCACCCAACGGTGCGCCACCCACGGCAAAGCCTCCGGCTCCCGCAACTCCGCCCGCGTCCAAGCCCGCATCGCGCGGAGTCAGACCATGACGCCGCGCTGGCGCGTCATCATCATCGTAGTTTTGGCCGCGCTCGTCGGCGCGGCCGCCGTGTATTTTCCGACGCTGCGCAATCGCGTCAAGCAAGCCGCGAAAATCACCCAGCAGACCGAAGAGCAAGCCCGCCGCGAACTCACGCAACCCTTTCTCGGCAATCCCGGCGAGCCGCGCATCAAGGCGAAAATGTTCTGGGCTTCGCACAACGACGACGAAGCGCTTACTCCCGTCACCGTTGAACTGCCGCTCGGCAACGATCCCGTCCTGCGCGCGAAACAAGTCTTAAACACTTTGCTCGCGGGACCCGTCGACGCCGAACTGCGCACCCTTCCGCCGGACGCCGCGCTCCTCGAATTTTATTTGTTGCCCGACGGCACCGGCGTCGCGGACTTTTCCGAAGCCCTCGCCACTTCCACGCCTTCCGGCATCGCCAGCGAACAACTCGCCGTCGAATCCATCGCCCGCACCCTCGAGGCCAATGTCCCGCAAGTCAAACGCCTGAAAATTCTGATTCACGGCCAGGAAGTGGACACGCTGGCGGGCCATCTCGATTTGACCGGCACTTTCCCGCTGGCGCCGCCACAACCGCCGCCCGCGCCGAACAAAATTTTGTAGTGACGCTACGAGATTTTGTAGTGGCGCTGAGAAACTTTTGTAGTGACGCAACGTCTTGCGTAGCGAAAGGAAACTATGCCCGCATCCCCGAGACAACGCTCCGATGGCCGTAATCCCGACCAATTGCGTGCCATCAAAATGACCCCGGATTTTATTTCCACCGCCGAAGGCAGTGTGCTCATCGAATTGGGCAAGACGCGCGTCATTTGCACGGCCACCGTGGACGACGGCGTCCCCGGCTTCCTCAAAGGCAGCGGCAAAGGCTGGGTGACCAGCGAATACGGCATGCTGCCGCGCGCCACGGAAGAGCGCACGGCGCGCGAAGCCGCGCGGGGCAAACAGTCCGGCCGCACACAGGAAATTCAGCGGCTCATCGGGCGTTCGTTGCGCGCCATCACCGATCAGGAAGCGCTTGGCGAACGCACGGTCTGGCTCGATTGCGATGTGATTCAAGCGGACGGCGGCACGCGCACCGCCAGCATCACCGGCGCATTCGTCGCACTGGCGCTGGCATTCGATCGCTTAGTCGCCGCGGGCATGCTGAAAACTTCGCCGCTCATCGACAGCGTGGCGGCCACCAGCGTCGGCATCGTCGACGATCTCGTGCTGCTCGATTTGGCGTACGACGAGGATTCGCGGGCTGAGGTGGACATGAACGTGGTCATGACGGGCGGCGGGCACTTCGTGGAAATTCAGGCCACCGCGGAGGGGCGCGCGTTCACTGGCGGAGAAATGCAGGATTTGCTGGCCTTGGCCGCAGCGGGTATTCGGCGGCTGAGCGACGAACAGCGCACCATTGTGCCAATGAAATTTACTTCGGTGAAGCCGCGCACCCGCGCCCGCTAGCCCACGTTTCAAACCAAGCCTGAGAGATGAACGAGAAAATATTTCTGGCGTCAGGGAATCCGGGGAAACTGGCCGAGTTTTTTGGCTTGGCGGGCCCTGGCGAGCTGCCCACTCCGCGACTCGATCTTGCGCTGCTTCCCGACTTTAGTTCCCTGCCGGCGTTCGATGAGAGCGCTCCTACGTTTGCCGAGATTGCTGCGGGAAAAGCGCTGCACTACTCCCGATTGGTTGGCGCTCTGATTCTTGCGGACGATTCCGGCCTGGTGGTGCCGGCGCTAGGGGGAAGACCTGGCGTGCGGTCTGCGCGCTACGGTGGGCCGGATGCCACCAGCGCGGAGCGGAACGAACGGCTTTTGCGCGAGATGCGCAATTTTGCCGGCGGGGAGCGGCGGGCATATTTTGTTTGTGCTTTGGCGTTGGCGCGGCGGGGGCGCGCTATAGCCATCGTCACTGCGCGCGCCGATGGCGAGATTTTGCATGCGCCGCGCGGTGCCCGCGGGTTCGGCTACGATCCGATCTTTTATGTGCGCGACCGCGATCAGACCTTCGCGGAGTTGCCGATGGAACAGAAAAATCAGTTGAGCCACCGGGGCAAAGCTTTTCGGCGCATGGCACAATTTATCTCTGCGATTTAAAGATTTTCGGGGAGCATGCAATGACCGTTGCAGACCGCATTCGTGTTCATTCGGTACAGACGCTTTCGGACGACTGGTATGTACTGAAGAAAACCACGTTTGATTTCTTGCGCAGCGATGGAGTGTGGCAGCGGTTGTCGCGTGAAACTTATGACCGGGGNNCAATTTCGGTATCCGGCGTTTGTGAATGGGCACGATGATTTGTTGGTTGAAGTGCCGGCTGGGTTGCTGGACAAGTTGTCGCCAGAAGAGAGCATTCGGCGGGAGACGATGGAGGAGACGGGGTTTACCGTGCATGAGGTGACGAAGGTTTTTGAGGCGTTCATGAGTCCGGGGTCGGTAACAGAGAAATTGCACTTTTTTATTGCGGAGTACGAGCCGGGGACGCAGCAGGAGACCGGGGGCGGTGTGGTTTCGGAAGGGGAAGATATCGTCACGCTGGAAATGGATATTGATGTGGCGATGCGGAAGATTCTGGATGGGGAAATTAAGGACGGGAAGACGATTATGTTGTTGCAGTATGCGAAGCTTTATATTTTTGTGTAGCGAATTTAAGCTGGCTGAAGTCCCCGTCCTGGCGCACGATTAGGTTCGATGTTCACGTACGACCAATTCACCTAATCGCCATCCATTGCTTTATACTTACTTTGGGTGCCGCTTTAGCAGGATATCTAAAGCCAATCGTAACCGTGCCTCGCAATAAAAGGTGCGACCATGCTGTGTAACCGACTCTCCGGTTTATTTCTGGCGCTGGCCGTAAGCGCCGCCCCTCTTCGATCGCAGCAATCTACTGGAATTTCCGGCGCCGATCCTTCTGCGCCAACGTCTTTTGTTTCGTTGACTGATCCGGCTTGCCCGGTTACTGGGGTGGGCGATCCGCTGCCGCATACAGATCAGCTTCACATTTTCTATTATGAATCTGGACGTGCGGCGACTATCAAGCAGGCAAAAGCGCCGGTGGCGCACATTGTTTTCGAGCTTGGAACGTTTGATGGCGACGAAAGGACGGTGCCATTTGTTCGGCGTGACGATGGAGCGTGGCAAGCCAACATCAGCTTGAAAGACCGCATTCCACTGTTCCTCGTCTATTGGATTGGAGACCCTGAGACAAAACAGAGCGACACGAACCACGGCAACTATTTCGAAGTGCCTTTCTGCGATGTACGCGGCCACCGCTCCGAGCGGAGCGTCATGTTTGAAGCACAATCGTACACGGGCATTCTTGAATCGCATGGCATTGAGCGTCCGGTGGATTTCGCCAAGGCAATCGAGGTACTCACGGAATACATTCATCCGCCATTTCACGGGGAATCGCTCATTTCCACTTTATGGAATTACAAATTACATCTCGCGGGGGACACGCCGGAAGCGCGCATGTCACTGCTCGCGGAAATCAACAAATTCATAGGCGATCATGCGGCGGACGGATTCGGTCTGGTGGACGCATTGAACTTTACGTCGAGTCACTCCTGGGTTCCGGCGGAACGCAATGAGCGACTTGTGGCCGCGATTGAACCCATAGAGCAAGATCATGATTCGGCCGCTTTCTTGCTGTTAAGTCGCAGTTCGCAAGAACGAGATAACGCCAAACGGACGGCGTTACTGCGGGAACTGATCGCAAAATATCCCGACTCCTCGTCTGCGCAAGGTGCACGCAGCGCCCTCTTCTTTGCCACCATGGATCTCGCAGAACGGGAACAAATGTATAGCGAGCTGCACGCTAATAATCCCGCAGACGCCTACCTTACGGCAGGGATGGCGCATTTTTATGTCAACACCAACCAGAAATTACCCGAAGCGTTAGCCCTGCTCGCCGAAGCCGATGCCCAACTGGACGCCAGTGCCGCTAAGAAGCCGGGCGCACTGCACCTCAGCGAATCGGGAGTGAACCGGGAAAGGCGGCAAATCGCGATCGACCGCGCGGAGATTCTGGTTCGCCAAGGGCAGGCGAAGGAGGCATTGGCGATTCTGCTCCCGATGAAGCCAAATTTTAAGCTGGGGCATTCGTACTTTTTGCTGGCGGAAGCGCTGGAAAATTCCGGCGATAAGAAAGGCGCTGTCGACGCGTATCTGGAGGCCACGATTCGCCCGTGGAACGATCAACAGAAAGCTTTCGCGGAGCTGGAAAAGCTGTGGTTACAGGAAAAAATGGGGAATAAGGACGACCTGCAGCGGCGGATTGTGGCGAAGAGCGCGGAAAGTTTTACAACCGCCGAGTATGAGCCAAAGCTTTTGGCACACCCTGCTCCTGAATTTGCGCTTAGCACACTTAGCGGGGAACACTTCTCCAACTCCTCGCTGAGGGGCAAGACGGTAGTGCTTACTTTGTGGGCAACGTGGTGTGCGCCGTGTCTGTGGGAGCTAGGGCCGTTGCAAGACTTTCAGGCGAAGCATCCAGAAGTGGTGGTGCTTACGGCGGTGGATTCCGATACTGACCGGGACCAGCTTGCTGAACTTATTCTCGAGAAGAAGCTGACTTCCCTGCGCATTGCGTTGGCGCCATTGGAGCTTTGGAACCAGTTGGGGGCTTTCGGGGTCCCGAACACTTTCGTGATCGACTCGTCGGGGCAGGTGCGGATTCAGCACTTTGGAGGGATACCCGACGTTTCCCGATACCTGGAGGCGGACCTTTCCGCCATTAAGTCGCATTCGTAGTCTGGCAAGTTGCCAGCCGATCGGGATTTGTCTTGTCGCAGCGTGCGAAGTCGGCGCCGGTGGCAAGCTGGGGCGCAGTACGCCTGCGGGGCGCCCCTACAAAGAGGGTAGCTGAGCGGGCAGCGAGCACAGACTGAAGTCTATGCCACTGATAGCTTGTCGACTGAGTACGGCGAACGCACCAGTTGGGGGCCGAGATTGTCTACTGCGAAAAGCTCACAGGTTGAAACCTGTGCTACTAAGGGCGCGGTGGACTTTGTGCTATCCTGCGCGTTCATGAAAGCACCTCCTGCCAGAGCGAAAAAAAAACCATCACCAGCAAAGAATCGCTCGGCCAAGACCGCCTCGAAGGGCAAACCTCCGAATACTGAGCCGGTGCGTGTAGCGGGGATTTTGGCGGGGCTGGA
>PMOV01000247.1 GCA_003161195.1 Acidobacteriota bacterium
ACCATGTGCATCGGCGGCGGCATGGGCGCCGCAGGCATCTTCGAGCGCTTGGCTTAATGGGCGATCGACGAATACGTCGTGAAATGAGACGCAGCGAACTGAAAGCCGCTCTCGTAAGTGCAACGCTGTTTCCGACGTTGCTGTTTGCGTCCTTACTAGGCTCGTCGCTCGGCCCGCCATCGCGCGCCCAAACCCCAGACGCCAGGGATATGGCTAAGGAACCGCACCATCATCTCGTAGTCGAAAATCCCTACGTTCGCGCCTTCCGCTTCAGCCTGCCCACCGGCGACAGCACCTTGCTGCATCTTCACGGTCAGCCCTACGTCGCTATAACCCTCGGCTCTATCGAATTCACCAACGCCGTCAGCGGCAAGCCCGAAGCCCACGGCAAGCTCTCCGATGGCCAGGTAACCTACTCTCGCGGCGGCTTCGCACACGCAGTGCGCGCCGATTCCGGCGCTCCCTTCAACAACGTCACCATTGAACTACTTCACCCGCAAGGCGAACCCCACAATCTCTGTGAAAAAATCGTCCCGGGAGACTTGGGCCAGTGCGACTTGAGCGCCGCCGCGCCGGACGCACCCATCGCCATGCGTCCGCTGTTTGAAACCAACGAAATTCGCGTAGACTCCGTCACCGTCCGCCGCGACGGCGATCAAATGGACAAACCCCACGCGCTGCCGGGCCTCCTGGTAGCCGTTTCCGGTGCGCCCATCAAAGTGGCGCGCATCCCCGGCGTCCCCACGCAGATCCTCCACCCGGGCGAAATGGTCTGGCTCCCCCTCCAAGGCGAACCAAAATTCACCGTTGATGAAGGCCCAGAATCCCGCCTAGTCTTAATCTCCTTCAAAGACGGCGCCGCACCCATTCACTGAGCAAGCCCCGTAGCGACCCTTCCTGGTAGCTCCGGCGTCCCGCAGGCGGGTTTTGCGAGCCGACAGGAGCCATCGCCGGTAAAGGCAAATTCCTCGCTAAAGCCTCACTTCGCCCTCCACAACCCCACCGTATTCCCCTCCGGATCCGCCATCCAAGCGAATGTCCCGGTGGGCAACGCCACTGGCGGCACCAGCACCTTCCCCCCAAGCGACTTAGCCTTCTCCAGCGCCGACGCCACATCCTCCACATCCACATAAAAAATCGTGTAATTGTGCGGTTCGTGCCCCAGCGCCGTAATATGTCCCGCGATACCGCTGCCTTCCGCCGCGATCATCGCCGCCGGACCCATGGCCTCAATCTTCCAATCAAACATCCCGCGATAAAAATCCTGCGTCTCCAAGCTGTCCCTGCAGCCGATCTCAAAGTGCACCACCGCTCGTCCCATGTTCCCTCCTGGATTGACTATAATAATCAAAAATATCCAAAAATAGTCCTTGACAATCTGCAGAACTAGCCGTATTCTGGGCCGGTAGAGAACTACGCCTCGACCCCGTACTATTCCTCAACGTAATCGCAACACGAGCCAAGACTTAACCCAATCGCATCACTCCTGGAACCCGTCTTTACCCTGTTTCTCTCCGAGCTGAAAGTATCGAAATTCATTTTTTCGCACTTTTAAGCAGCGCAGGCATTCCTGCCTGGTCGCGGCCTCATCTGCGCCAAAAACGCCCCAGGCAGCGCAAACTCGACGGGCCCAGCCCCAGAATGGCATAGGGTTTCAGCGAAGAGCTTCTGATTTTGTAGCGACGCCCTTTAGGGCGTCATCTTGCCTCTAACGGCATCAGGTTTTCGGCGAGCGCACGCAAACAGTCGCCGAAGGAAAGCGCATTCCGAGGAGGTAACTACCCTACGAACAAACCAGGCGTGAACCCGGCAGAATGAACACTTACAGATCTGTATCAAAAAAAAAGGACTTCAAGTTCCGTAAAATGAACACTTCCACAAAACCCTAGGGAGGTACCCCTCCACGACGAAGCCTCACCCATGCCCGCTGCCCAAGCTATACGCCAACACCGCCAGCACAAACAAGCTCACCGCCACATAAACCCAATCCCGCTCATACGCAAACGCCCCCGCCGAAAACGCCACCCGCGCCACCGGCGTGGCAATCAGCAGCAGTAGCCCTAACTGAATCAACCCTCTTCCGTTAAAGGAAGCCGCCTCCCGCACAATCCCCGGCAACGTCCGATACTGAACCGGTTCCCCTTGAAACACCCGGTAGCTCCCCACCGGCTCCGCATGCCGTGCCACAAACACCGCGCCTCCAATAGCCACAATTGCTGCCGCCAGCAGCACGCCAGTCCGTAGCAGCAGGCCCATCAACTGGTCGACGCGCTTATCGGTCGACGCATCCATGTGGCCCTTGCCGACATCGGCTTTCTTCGGCGTCTCTGGCTCATTTCCCATGTCAGAATTTCCCCGCAAACCCGTTATAAATCATCTCCACAGCCAACAGCCCAATCACCGCGCTAAACACAAGCCTTAACGTGGTCACCTTGGCCCCAGCCAGCAGCCGAGCGCCCCCCAGCGACCCCACCAGCACCCCCAGCATCACCGGCATCGCCAGCGCCGGATCGATATACCCGCGACTGAGATAAATCCCCGCGCTGGCCGCCGCCGTAACCCCGATCATGAAGTTGCTCGTCGTCGTCGACACCTTAAACGGCAGCTTCATCGCCTGGTCCATGGCCAACACCTTCACGGCGCCCGAACCAATCCCCAGCAGCCCGGACAAAACGCCCGCAATGTACATAATCCCGAACCCCAGCGGCACCCCCCGCACGTGATACTGTTTCAGCCCGTTCGCCGTCGGATACGCGCTGTCCATCCGCAGCCATGTGGCAATCCGATCCGGCGGTTGCACATCCATGGCGTGCTCTTGGTGCCGGTACGACGCCCACGCCGAGTACAGCAGCACCACGCCGAAGATAATCGCAATGACCGAAGCCTTCAGGTACAGCGCCAGCGCCGCCCCGCTCAACGCCCCAATCGTCGTGGCAATCTCCAGAAACATGCCCACGCGAATGTTCGAGTACCCATCGCGCACGTACGCCGCGGCCGCCCCCGACGACGTGGCGATCACCGACACCAGCGCCGCACCAATGGCATAGCGAATATCCACGCCGAACAGCAGCGTCAGCATGGGCACGATCACCACGCCGCCGCCCAGGCCCGTCAAAGCGCCCAGAAAGCCCGCCAGCAGCGAGCCAAACCCAATCACCGCCGTAAATTCCACCATCGTCAGGAGCCACCTCACGATGAAGCCGTCAGCAGGACAGACCGATAGGTTTCGGCCAACCTCAGAGATCAGCCAACGCTAGGTTCCCGCAACCCCTCCGGAGCCGCCATCGCCACCCTGCGATTGGCGGCAAGTCTACAGCGACACCCGATGAATCGCCAACCATGATGATGGCCTCCCACAGTGGCCAACTTCGTGGGATTGCCTGGCCGTTCGGGCCAGCGCCGTTTCCAAACGCGTTGCGTCCAAAGGCTTAATCGGTTCAGGTTTCCGCGTCATCGTAAACAAGGGATGGTCAGTCGAAGCGGCGTGCGTTGATGCCGGTATGCTGCACGCACATCGTATCCCCAGCAGCCTGGCATCGGTGACAGTGGCGCATCGGATCCGTATGATTGGCCTGTGGGGATGCGGGTGTGGCGATGAACGGCAAACGGCTATGCGGTTTCGTGCTCGCGCTGGTGCTACTGGCGGCGCCCACTTTGCGCGCGCAGGCACCCCCCAACACCGGCGGGGCGAACAAGGGCGACGCGCAAAACGGAAACACGGCGAAGGCTTACGCGAAACAAGGCGCTGCGGCTGCGCCACCGTTCGTCCTGCGGACCGAGACGCGCCTCGTACAACTCAATGTGGTAGTGCAAAACCGCAAGGGGAAGCCAGTTGCCGGCTTGAAGAAAGAAGATTTCACACTGCTGGATAACGGAAAGCCGCAAGACATTGCGCTGTTCGCCAGCGAAGCGGCCCCGTCGCGGGGGAGCGTAGCCGCCGGGAAGGACGGCGCGCATACAACGACGGAGGCGATGGAAACGCTGGCGCCAAATGTCTTCGGCAACCGCCTCCGGCACCCGGATGAACCGCCGGGCAGCGTAGCGGTGGTCCTCTTCGATGCCCTAAATACCTCTTTCCACGACCAGGCGTACGCGCGCACGCAGGTCCTGGCCTTTCTGCGCCAACTGCAGCCGCAGGACCACGTGGCGATTTACCTGCTCACCACGAAATTAAAAGTGATCAACGAATTTACGCAGGATTCCAAATCCCTGCTGCAGGCCATCGAAGGGTTTCAAGCAATGCCCTCGCTGCAACAGGCCAACTCCTCCGAGCCGGACGTGACGATGAAGGACACGGGGATCACGGATCCGAAGGGCGCGGCGCGCGTGGCCATGCTGCTGAACGACGTGCACTCGAAGCTGAGCGACGTGGCGGATGCGCAACGCGTGGAGATCACCGCGCGTGCCATCGAAGCCATCGCCAATCACGTGTCCGGCATTCCCGGACGCAAGAGCCTGGTATGGATTTCCGGAGGCTTCCCAATTTCCATTTCGCTCTCCAGCAACGATAACTCGCCGGTAGATTCGCAGGCGCAGAATTTCACGCCGCAAATGGAACGCGTCGCCCGGGCGCTGAACCAATCGAACATGGCCATCTATCCCGTGGACGCCCGTGGTCTGCTGCTCGAGGACGTTTTGCGCCCATCTTCCGCCTATTGCCCGGGCTGCAACACTACGTTGCAAGAGGGCCAGTCCGAGCAGTCCACAATGCAGCTGCTAGCGGACCGCACGGGCGGCCACGCGTTTTACAACACGAATGATATTAAGGGAGCGATCCGGCGGACGCTCGCGGATGGGCAGCATTCCTATGAGATCGGCTACTACCCGGACCATGGAACATGGAATGGGGCCTACCACACGCTGGCGCTGCGCTTGAAAAAAACCGGCGCCACGCTGCGCTATCGCAAAGGCTACTTTGCGCTCGCCTACCCCGCGGAAACCACGGAGGCGGCGCACAACGCGCTCACCGGGGCCATTTGGAGCCCCGTAGACGCCACCAGCCTGGGGATTGAAGCGCGCATTGAAACGATTTACATGGCCACGCGGAAGCTGGAGTTGCGGGTAAAGGTCCAGGCCGAGGATCTGCGGCTGAAAAACGTAGATGGGCGCCACCTTGGCAAGGTGGACGCAATCTATATGCAGCTCGGCGCAGCGGATGCGGTGCTCGGCGCGGACCCGCTGTCTTACAGCCTGGACATGGGCGAGGCGGAGTATCAGGCCATGCTGCGCTCCGGCTATGTGCTAAAGGCGCCGCTAACGATTGAGCCTGGGACCCGGGATTTGCGCGTCGTGGTGCGTGATGCAGGCTCAGGTTTGCTGGGAAGTGTGACCGTGCCCCTCGAAAGGTTTATGCCGGTGCAAGGCGGAGGAAACTGAAGGTGAGAATCGTACGGCCAGCGGCAGCAGGGATTGCGGCGAACTTTAGCCCGGGACCCACCTCATAGTACCTGTACGTCGGATGGATTGCCCTTGGCGGAATCGGGGCGTAGAATCGGGCTCGCGTCGAGATATTTGTCCTATGTTGCGGGGATGGTACGCATGCCTGCCCGCGCATAAGTTACCAGCGCGGCGGTAACCCCTACACACTTCATAAGGAGCACGAAAAATGGCTACGGCTACGGCTACAAAATCGGCTGCGAAAGGCGGGAGTTTCCTGCTCGAGGCGCCGCTGGCGCAGGAGGTGTTTACCCCGGCGGATGTGACCGATGACCAGCGGCTGATTGGCCAGACGGCCGAAGAGTTTGTCATCAAGGAGGTGTTTCCGCACATCAAGGATCTGGAAAACAAGAAACCCGGCTTGATGGCGTCGCTGGTGAAGAAGGCCGGCGAGTTGGGCTTGATGAGCGGCGGCATTCCGGAAGAGTACGGCGGGGCCGGGCTCGATAAAATATCAGGGATGGTGCTGACGGAGAAACTGTCCTTGTATGGCGGGTTTGCCGTGACGCACGGAGCGCACGCCGGCATTGGGACGCTGCCCATCGTGTACTTCGGCACCGAAGAACAGAAGAAGAAGTATCTGCCGAAGCTGGCCACCGGAGAATTGATCGGAGCGTACTGTTTGTCCGAGCCGCAAGCCGGGTCCGACGCACAAAATTCATTGACCCGCGCGGAGCTGAATCCCGAGGGCACGCACTACATCCTGAACGGCCAGAAGATGTGGATCACCAACGGCGGATTCGCGGATTTGTACATCGTGTTCGCCAAGGTGAATGGAGAAAAGTTCACGGCGTTTATCGTCGAGCGCGCATTTGAAGGCTGCAAGCCGGGCAACGAAGAACACAAGATGGGCATTCACGGCAGCTCGACGACGCCCGTGTTCCTCGAGAACTGCAAAGTACCGAAAGAAAACGTACTGCACGAGATCGGGCGCGGGCACATCGTGGCCTTCAACATTCTGAACGCCGGGCGCTTCACTCTGGGAGCTTCCGGCGTGGGCGCGTCAAAATACGTGATGTCCGTGGCGTCGAAATATGCCAAGGAACGCAAAGCCTTTGGCAAGCAGATCGGCGAATTTGGGCTGTTGAAGGAAAAACTGGGCGAGATGGCCATCCAGACCTACGCGGTGGAGTCCATGGTGTACCGCTCGGCGGGAACCATGGAAATGGCTATGGCCGCGGCGGCAGGTTCCGGCGACAAAGTGAAGAACACCATGGCGGTGCTGGACGAGTACGCCATCGAAAGCTCCATCGCCAAAGTGTATGGCAGCGAGATGTTGGACTTTGTGGTGGATGAGGCGGTGCAGATATTCGGCGGCTACGGGTTCCACGAGGATTATCCCGTGTGCCGCGCTTACCGCGATTCGCGCATCAACCGGATTTTCGAGGGCACCAACGAAATCAACCGCATGCTCATCATCCAGATGCTGATGAAGCGAGCTATGGGCGGGCAGCTGGCGCTGCTGCCGGCGGCCATGAAACTGGCGGACGAAATTCTGGCCGGGCCGTCGTTTGAGGACGCGCCGGAAGGCGTGCTGGCCGAGGAAGCGCGCGTGGTGGCCAACGCCAAGAAGATGTTCCTGCAAGCGGCGGGCGGCGCGGTGCAGAAACTCCGCGAGAAACTGGCGGAAGAACAGGAACTGGTCGGAGCGCTGGCCAACATCGTCATGGAAATCTATGCCATGGAGTCGAGTTTGCTGCGCGCGCAAAAGGCGGCGGCGACCCGGGGCGAAGCGGCCACGCAGGTGATGATCGATGCGACGCGCGTATTCATCAGCGACGCCATGGAACGTGTGGAGCACGAAGCGAAGCGCGCAATCACCGCCGTGCATGAAGGTGACATGCTCACAACGCAAATGGCGGTGCTGAAGCGCTTTGGCAAGCGCGCGCCGCTGGATACCATTGCGCTGCGGAGGAACGTCGCCGTGGCCGTACAGGCGCAAGACCGGTACCCTTTCGAGGGCCGATAAACGCGCAGCCGCGATTGCGAGACCGCTTAACAATAACGATTTAACAAATCAAACGGCGGTATTTTGTCACTTTGCGTGACCGTGCACGGGACCTCCAGCGGGTCCTCCCGACAGTACTTACGAATTGGGTACGTAGACGCCCAGCCTCCGTCACCAAATCTACACACTCCCCGGCAGCGGTGTTTTTCCGTTCTCGCGAATTCCCTACACTGGTAAAACGTCTCGAAGTACGAAATTAGAGGGAGCCGCGATGCCCCGCAAGTTGGCGGTGGTGTTTTTCGTCGTGGTGGCGACGCACGTGGCATTGGCCACGGTGTTCAAGAACGCCGCCACCACACCGCTCATTTCCAATGCGCTGCAAATCCTGGCCAGTTTCCTGGCGGCGGCCATGTGTTTCTACGCGCGGCAGCGGGGACGGGGGCTGAGCCGGGCGTTTTGGCTTCTGGTGGGATGCGGCTATGCGACGTGGGGACTATCCAACTTTTTCTGGGCGTACTACGAGGTAGCTTTGCGCATGGAGCCGCCGCCGGGCTCGCTGGTGCGCTTCATGTTCGACGTGCAAGGCGCCTTCTTCGCCATGGCCCTGCTGCTCGAAGAGAATGAGGAACAAACCTCGCACCAGGTGCTGGAGTTTATCGCCGATTTCGTACAGCTGGTCATCGTATTCGGGCTGCTGTACATCGGCCTGTATTACATTCCTTCGCTGACCCTGGACCCGCATACCGCGCTACACCGCGAAATCATCATGGAGTTTGGAGAGAACTGCGGGCTGGTTGCGCTCGCCTTGTTCCAGGGAGCGCGCAGCCGCGTGAAACAGACCCGCGTGCTGTTTGGCGGGCTGGCCGCTGTGCTGGCAGTGTACGCGCTGGGAGCGGCGATTTCGGAGTACCACGAAGACATCCAGGGAACGACCACCGGGAATATTTACGATTTATGCTGGACGATACCGCTGATGATCGCGGCGATGTGGGCCGCGGCGTGGCGTCCGCAAGAGGACCGCATCGCGCTGGGAATTCCCAAAGCCAAAACATTTGGGCAGTTGCTGATGAACAACGCGACGTACGCGCTGGCGCCGCTGGTGGTATTGGTACAGGTGGCGCAGATGCCGGCGGGATGGCGCGTGATGCGCTTCTCCCTATTAGGCATTTCCATCCTGTGTTATGCCGTGCGCCTGTGCGTCAGCCAGCTGCGAGAATCGCGGAGCGTGGAGACGGCGCGGCGGCACCAACTGGCGATGGATTCGGCGGTGGATGGCATGGGGCTGCTGGACCGCGCGGGCCGCTATATCTACGCCAACGCCGCGTTCGTCAAAATGATGGGGCACGCGAGCGCGAATACATTGCTGGGGAAAACGTGGCGGGAAATCGTGGACACGCGGGACAGCGAGCCAGTCGAACAGGTGGTGATGCAAGCGCTGCGGGTGGAGGGGAAATGGTTCGGGTCGGTGACCGTGCATCAGCCGGACGGCTCAGTGTTTCCGCTGGAGATGGCGGTGACGCAGCTGCCGGATGGCGGAACGGTGTGCGTCTGCCGCGACATTACGGACCGCCGAAAGGCGGAGCTGGCGCGGGTAAGCGCGGAATTTCGCTATCAGACGCTGGTCGAGCAGGTGGCGGCCATCAGCTACGTGGCGGAATTGGGCGTGGAAGGCGAATGGCTGTACGTAAGCCCGCAGGTGGAACCGATCCTGGGATTTACCGCAGAGGAGTGGCTGGCGGAATCGACCAACTGGATCCGGCATATTCCGGCGGAAGACCACGCGGTGATCTGGGCGGCGGAGGAGGCCAGCAAGCGCGGTGCGCCGTTCCACGTGGAATATCGTGTCGTGCGCAAGGACGGCAAGATCGTGTGGGTCAGCGACACCGCGGTGGTGGTGACGCGGGGCTACGACCGGCCAATGATGGAAGGAATTATTGTCGATATTACGGAGCGGAAGCAGCACGAGAATCAATCGCAACAAGCGCGGCGCATGGAGGCGGTGGGCCGGCTGGCGGGCGGCATCGCGCACGACTTTAATAATTTGCTGACCATCATCAATGGCTATGCGGAGCTGGCGATGAATCGCGCGGGCTTGCCGGCCGGCGCCGCGACGGACGTGCAGCAGATTTCGGCCGCGGCGGAGCGAGCGGCGGCGCTGGTACGGCAACTGCTGGCCTTCAGCCGGCGGCAGGTGCTGCAGCCGAAAGCCATCGATGTGAACACCATCGTGGTGGGCCTGGATAAGTTGCTGCGGCGCCTGATGGACGAAAACATCGAGATGCGCACGGTGTGCGCGGAGGAGCTGGGGACGGTGAAGGCGGACCCGGCGCAGATGGAACAGGTGGTGATGAACCTGGTGGTGAATGCGCGCGACGCCATGCCGCACGGCGGGAGATTGACGATCGAAACGGCCAACGTGGAGCTGGACTCGGCTTATGCCGGCGACCACGTTATCGTGAAACCCGGAAAGTACATAATGCTGGCGGTCTCTGACACCGGCGTGGGCATGGACGCGGATGCCCAGACGCACATTTTTGAGCCGTTTTATACGACCAAAGGCGCGGGGCGCGGAACGGGGCTGGGACTCTCGACGGTGTACGGAATTGTGAAGCAGAGCGAAGGGTATATCTGGGTGTACAGCGAAGTGAATCGCGGAACGACTTTTAAATTATATTTGCCGCGCGTGGAAGAGCCCGCCGCCATCGAAAGCAGCGACGTAAAAGATGACGTGGTGCGTCGCGGGACGGAGAAGGTGCTGCTGGTGGAAGACGAAGAAGCGGTGCGCGAATTGGCGCGGACGGTGCTGGAAGCGCATGGCTACGAGGTGGTGGAAGCGACGCACGGCGAGGAGGCGGAAAAACTAGCGGAACAGTTCGGCGGGAGCATCGATCTGCTGCTGACCGACGTGGTTATGCCGGGCATGAGCGGGCGGGAATTGGCGAAGAAGATTGCGGCCCGTTCGCGGCGAACGCGAGTGCTGTTTATGTCCGGGTATACGGATAATGTGATTGCCCAGGGTGGCGTGCTGGAGGCTGGCGTATCGTTTTTGCAGAAGCCGTTCAGTCCGCGGGCGCTGGCGGCGAAGGTGCGGGCCGTGCTGGATCTGCCGGTTGCGACGAATTAGATTTTAGCGGTCGTGTCGGATGTGCGGCGGTGCGGTTCTTGCGCTGTCTTTTGATTCCCCAAACTAGCGAGGCTTTCTTCCGCATCGAGCAGTCTTGCACCGCTCCGCCGGCGTGAATTCTTTGGCTCTTATTTGGCTTGCGCCACTTGCTGGCCGAGGCCTTGGCGCGGGACGTCAAAAGTTCCCATGTGGCCAGTGGAGGCGTCACGCAGCACGATGCGCAGGTGGTCGGTCTTCGGTGGCAGCGGAACATTTACGGTGAAGACCACGCGATGATTGGGCGATTCGTCGAACTCCTTTTTAGACTGCACGATCTCCATCTCCTTCACCTTGTAGCCCAGAATGCCAGATTTCGCGGTGATTTCCGAGGTGACCAGGGTGACCTCCGTGCGCTGGTCGCCGTTGGGCTGCGCATTCCAGGTGAGCGTGTCGCGGTCGACGCTGACCGAGCAACGAGCGGTGGGCGGCTGGCCCAGCAACACTTTGCCGACGGCATCGAACTGGATGCTGGCGAAAGGCAGGGGGCTGGTGACGGCACGGGAGAGAGCGAAGTCCAGTTCGTCCTTTGTAGTGCCCGTGCCCTCGTCGACGGCGTAGTAGCCTTGCTGCGTGGTGGCGGTGAGATTGCGCTGGCTGAGGCGGACGACGATTTTGCGGAAGTTGCCGTCGAAATCGGAGTTTTTCGGATAGTAGGAGAGCGTGTAGTAGTGGGATCCGTTGTCCACGGCGCTGGCCAGCGCTACGTCAACGTCGTTGCGATTGCGATAAATTTTTCCGCCGGTCGCTGGGGCCAAGCCCTCAAAGATGAGTTCGCCGCTGTTCGAGCCGAAATCCTGGCCGGAGAGCGGACCGGAGAGGTCGGTTACGTAATCGGTTTCGTCGACCGGCAAGCCTTTGGGATCGATGGTGTAGAGCGTAGTGCGCGTTTCTTGCAACCAATTGGCGGTGTAGCGGATGTAGCTGAGGAAGCGCTCGCGGTCCACCAGCGCGATATCGTAGGAGGAAAGGATCGGGAAGCCGCTGCCGATCCAGATGACGTTTTTGCGCGTGTGGCGGTCGCCGCTGGCGAGCGCGATTTCGTCGAGGGCCAGCAGGTTGGTGAGCATGAGTTGCGCGGAGGCTTGGACGCCGCCGCCCATGCTGTGCGACGGGAGCTCCAGCTGAATTTTGCGGGCCCGCGCGAGCAGCAGGTTGCGGTCTTGAGTGGGCTCCGCGAAGCGCTGCAGGCGGGTCTTGGTGAGGACCAGGAGCGCGGCGGGCTCGGGCAGCGTCGCCGGCTTGTTGCGCAGAAACTTGATGAGCGATTGCCATGCGAAGGAAGCATCGACGGAGTCGGTGCTCATCTCGTCGAGCACAATGATGGTTTCTGGAAGGGTGGCGGCGACCGGGGCGCCTCTCGAGGATTTGCCGGCTCCGTGGGCCGACGGCTGAGCCGCCGGCTCCGGCGTTAGATGCACTGCGGGAGTTTCAAAGCTGGCGATTTGCTGCGCCTCGCCGTCTTCAGAAACCTGGAAGTCTTCCTTGGCGAGGCCGGTCACGGGATTGCCGGCGCGATCCGTGACGACCACATCGAAAAGCACGAGTCGCGAATTGCTGCGGATCTTGGGCGCAACTTGCGCGGTCGCCGTCGCAGCGGGCGCCTGCTGGGCTGCCGCCTGCGCAAATACGTTAGCGGAAGCGGCGAGCAACAGAAGCAATGCCGAAATCTTTAAGATTCGCGGCGCGCGAGCAGGGCGCCAAAGTTTCACGGCTTTTTGCAACATGTCAGCTTCGACCTTAGTCGAGTTTTCAACACTCGTCGTCCTGATCTTCTTATACGCGCACGCGCCGGGCAATAGCGTCGGCAATTTCGCTGCAGTAACCCTTGCCCAGGGAGCGTGACAAGCTTGTTTATAAACAGGGGCCTCAACTTATGGGACGAACTTCGACGAATGCGCAGGTACGGCAACGGTCCTGACTCATTGGGGTTTGTCCGGCCCTGGACTTGGCTCCTTGGGTTTTCCGATAGTGGAGAGAGTTTCCACGTTGAAGCGCTGGTAGTCCGAATAGCGCGTAATCGCGTTAACCTTGAATCCTTTGACGAGCAGAACGCGCACGCCGACATGCGCTTCCTCGTACGTTGGCAGCCACACTTCGTTGTGGATGTACTGCTGCTCAATCACAAAACTAGTGCCCTTCTGCAGATTGGCCAGCAAGCCGCCGCCGATTTTCATGTCGCCAACAAAGTACGCCTCGAGGCGCGCGACGTCGTGTGCTTTTTCGTCGATCCACACCACGCCCGCCAGCTTCTGCACCACTTTTTCCTCGAGCTTTTTGGC
>PMOV01000349.1 GCA_003161195.1 Acidobacteriota bacterium
GGCGCGACCGTCAATGCCGGCGATCTGCTCATGTTCAGCAACGCGAATGGCAATGCGCTCGCCGTGGTCACCAGCGTGGCGTGGCCGACCGTGAATTTCGCGGCGGGCGACGCTTTCAACATCAACCAGACCGGTCTGCCCACGGGTACCCTAAAAAACCTGGGCCCTGGCGGCGTTTATCCGCCCACCACGGTCACGCGCATCACTATGGTGACCTATTACCTCGATAACGTGAGCGTGCCTGGCCACGTCGAGCTGATCCGCCGCGTGAATTTCAACGCCGGGCAGACCGTCGGCGATACCCTGGAGAACCTGCAGTTCACCTACAACTTCAGCGATGGCATCGCGGTGAATGAACTCACCGTTCCCAATGGCTATTCCGAGAGCCAGATCCGCTCGGTGAACATTTATCTCGGTGGACGATCCGACAACGTCAGTCCGCAAAGCCACAAATATCTGCGTCTGAATTTCCAGACGCAAGTCAGCCTGCGCAGTATGGCGTATTTCAACCAGTACCACTGATCCAGAGGGGAATGAGAAGATGAGAGCCTCAAACAAAAATCTCCGCCGGCAGTCCGGCATCGCCCTGCTCACCACGGTGTTGCTGATGCTGTTGATGTCCAGCCTGCTGGTCGGCTTCGTGCTGATGATCAACTCCGGCCAGAAGCTCAGCGGCATCAACAACGATTATGGCACCGCGTTTTACGCGGCCGAGGCAGGCATGGAGAAACTGACCGCCGACCTCGGCACGCTGTTCGACCAGAACTACGCGCCGCCCATCGCGCAGGTCAACGCGTTGCAAACCAATCCTCCGGCGATTAACGGCATCAGCTACACCACCGCGTCGGGTGCCCCGGGCTACACCATCACCAGCCCCAACCCCACGGACGCCAACGGCAACTACTTGCCAACAGTCACCCAGATTCAGTCCGGCGCTTACCAGGGCATGACCGCGCTGGCTACGCCGTACGTCATGACCGTTGTCGCGCGCACCGCTAACGGTTCGGAAGTGAAGCTGCAGCGCACCACGCAAACCGTGGGCATCCCCATGTTCCAGTTCGGCGTGTACTGCGACGCGGACTGCAGTTTCTTCGCCGGTCCCGATTTTAACTTTGGCGGCCGCACGCACACCAACGGCAATCTGTTTCTGGCCAGCGGCGCGACGTTAACCATGTCCAACAACGTTACCGCCTACAAAGACGTCATTCGCTTCACGCTGGAAAATGGCCACGCCGTTTCCAGCGGCTACACCGGCACCGTCAACGTGTTTAACGGCTCCGGCACGCGCACGCTAGGCACCGACGAAGGCAGCCTGCAACAGGGCATCGGCTCCGCAGCCAACGCCAATTGGCCGAATCTATCGCTCGGATCCTCGAATTACGCCGGCAATCTGCGCAACGGTATTGGGAGCTCCTCACCAGCGACATCCACCGGTGCACAGCTCTTGCAACTGGGCATCGTGACGCTCGGTAGTGGCACCACGCAATCCATCGACGTCATCCGTCGCCCCGTGGTGGGCGAAGCCTCGACCGTCACCCAGGAGCGTTACTTTGCGCAGGCCAGCGTGCGCATCCTGCTCTCCGACAATCCTGCCGATCTCGAGGGCGGTCCCGCCGGCCTGCCGTGCACCACCACGACAACGCCTTACAATTTGACTTTACTTAACACCCCGGGGAATCCGACCACCGCGCAAATCATTGGATACCTCAACGGAAACGGTGAGCAATGGGCCCCGTTGGCCACCTCCGGCGCCACGGCAGGCAACTACAGTCCCTCGACGCGTGCCACTACGGGCAGCCCGGCCGCGGTGCTCGGCGACGGCTATTGGCAGCCCAACGCCTCGCCGATCATCACCGGGTACATCAAGATCGAGATTCAGACTCCTCCTTACAATGCGTGCAACTTCGTCGATAAGACCGCAGAGGTTCTGGGCTTCGGGTACGTAGGCAAGAATGCCAACCCACTGCTGGCGGGGACCGGAAGTCCGGCCGTGCCCACCGCTCCAGTGCTGCCCTTGGTTCCCGCCGGCCAGATAGGCTCGATGACCACGGGCGTAGCGGGCGCTGAGCCTTGTCTCGATCCTCATCCCAAAGCCATTATCCGTCTCGAGCGCATCCGCGATAATCCATCCAATCCGGGAACGGACGCCGGTGGCGTCGGCTGCGGCACCAGCAACAACGGCCTCACAATCAACGCCCTGAACGGTTACGACTACTGGCCTAACACCCTCTTTGACGCCCGCGAAGGGTTGATGAACAACAACGATCCGCCCAATGCCAACCTGACGTCCGGCAGCGCCAATAACAGCGTGAACTGGCAGTCCATGGTCGCTCTTGGTGGCGTGAAGCAATACGTCGAAATCGACGTCAAAAATCTTGCCAAGTATCTCGCCGGCACACTCGGCGCTCCCGATAGCGGCAATTCCACGCACGACGGCTCGAACGCACCGAACAACTACGTCGTCTATGTTTCCGACCGCCGCACCAACTACTACGGCGGCCCGGGCGCGGGCTACGCCGCGTTGCCCGCTTTCGCCGGAGGCTGGCCCCCACTTTCTGTCTCGGGCCACGAGACCGGAGAGTATGGTTACAACGATTTCGTCAACCCCGCGGACGCCAACGGCTGCCCGAACAACGTGGTCGATACCGGCGAAGACCTGGATGCAACCGGGATTCTTTATACCTACGGCGAGTTCGCCAATCACGCTTTGGTCGGCTATAACCCGGGTTCGCCTTGGCTAGGCGGCGTCGGGCCTTTCCCGTTGCTTCAGCCCTCCATTGCAACGGGTACTCCAGATCCGCATCTTTATGCCTTCGCTCCTCCGCCCTACGGCGCAAACGGCCTAGGCTACAATTGCGGCGTCATAGATGCCGCCCCGTATGGACCGTCGGGTTACGCTGGCCTACCGATCTGGGCCGGCACTCTGGTTATCCACGCCAATGAGGCGCGGGAGAACCCGCTCCTGCTCTTCCGCCGCGCCGTTAAGCTCGTCAACGGCTCCGACCTTGTCGACTATCTTGACCAATGCCCGGGCGGCATCACTTGCGGCTTGACCATCGCCGCAGAAAATCCCGTGTACATCCAAGGCGACTATAATTGCCCGAGCTGCTCCAACAACACCTTCAACACGCGTGACGTCGGCGCTGCCGTCGCCGGTGACGCTGTCGCCGTGCTCTCCAACAATTGGAATGACGTCAACTCCTTCGCCAGTCCCTACAACTCGGCGTTCCGCACGCCGGTCTCCAGCTATTACCGCGCCGCCATCGTCGGCGGCAAGGGCGTGCCCTTCCCGGAAGTCGACGGCGTGCAGGACTTCGGCACCGACGGCGGCGTGCACAACTTCATGCGGGAGTTGGAGGTCTGGAGTTCCGTGACCATGAACTACACCGGCTCGCTGGTCTGCCTGTACACCAACCGGCAAGCCATCGGCGTGTACAAGAGCGGCGGCGGCGTGTATGGCGCACCGGTCCGCAATTATACGTTCGACACTAACTTCCTCAACCCATCGCTGCTTCCGCCGCGTACTCCGCTGTTTCGCGACGTGAACACCACGGGCTTTACGCAGCTGCTGGCGCCCACGCAGTAACGGCCAGCGGAAAAGCATCGACCAATCCCCAGAACGTCTCGGCCAAAACCGGGACGTTCTTTTTTTGCTTTGTAGCGGCCGCCTTCTGAGGAGGTCGGGGGATTGAGACTTCGCCGCGGCGTTTCCGTTCGCGCGGCAAACATAAGAGTCGATGGCCCGGCAGCCCGCATCCGTCGCGGCGCCACGCTCGACCGATGAAGAAACACGCGTCGGCGAAGGTCTGCGTCTCGCCGCGACTCACGGCCCCGGCAAAGTCCGCACCGTAAAACCAAGATTTGGCTGCGGCACGATGCACGCCTGCGATGGCGGCCAGCCGGGATCCGTCGTGCTGTTGCGGCACAAATCGTCCAGTGCCGGAATCACCTGCGAAGGAGCCACTACGCCGTTTAGCGGCTCCGCATACACGGTATAACTCACACCCACCGGCAACCGCGCAATCGTGTAGCTCCCGTCAAACAACGCCGGCCCCGGCGCGGCACAGCTCCACCCGCCCAGCGTCGCCGCCATCACCGCGCCCGTCGCCGCGTTCACCGCCACCACCTGTGCGCCAAATACACCCGTTACCCCCGGAGGATTCGCCGGCAACGATAGCGGACTCGCCGGCACAATCCGCCCGCTGATGCTTCCCGCGTGTGCAGTGTCCGTCAGGTCTGTGTACAGCACGCGCAATCCCGTGCGGTCATCGTCGCTGAGCGGCGCGTCCGGCCGCGGCGCGCTGGGCCGCTGTCCAGTGTACGTCCCCGGCGCCGGTGCATACGGAAACATCATCGCGCTCCACACCGCCGTATGGCTGAATCCCAGCAGATGACCCAGCTCATGGATCATCAGTGATTCCAGGTCGTACGATTTCGGATTCGCCGGCAGCGCCTGCGGCGTCGCAAACGTAACGTTCGCGTCGTCCGGATCGAAATACACGTCCGCATCAATAATCTGTCCCGGTTCGCTACTCGCCGTTTCGTTGCCCAGCACAATTTCCGCGCGGTCTGCAGTGACTATCCGCGCAAACGCCAGCACCCCCGGTGTGAATGCCAGGTCCATCTGATCAAAGCACACCGAATTGATGCCATCGGCCCCACAGGCATTCTGGGTGCTAGTGCGCGCCAACGCCGCGAATGCCGCCGGCGCCAACACCGTACCGGACACACCGGTCCATGCCGCAAGGGACTGCGTAATCACTGCCTCAATCTCGTTCAGCTGCCCCCCTGCCGTCTGGTCTTGCGTGATGATGGTCACCGGATCCGTATCGAGCATCGTGCTCCAGCGCAAGTCGATGTACCCGGGCGTCGTCAATTGATGCGCCGCTACGGGACACGCCGACCCGCCTGACAGCGAAGCCGGCTCTCGCACATCTGGCACCACCATGTCGAACGAATACCCCTGCACTGTAGAAGCTAGCCAAACGCAACAAAAAATGACGAAAATTTGCGCCAGCCATCGCTTGTATCCCCTTCGCATAACTTCCCCCGATCCCTTCCGCTTGTCGAATTCCCACGGTGTTATCTGTGCAGGCCGCGGTTGCCGCGTTGAACCCTCACCGTCCGCTCGCTTGCAATTCCCGTCGCAACTTGGCTTCAAACGCTCCCGCCGCCATCCCGCGAATTGCGCCGTTCAAGGATTCCCGTGACTCGGCATGCAGAGCCTCACCGTCCACTGCAGACAATGCCGAATCCTGCGTCACCCGTCCCTCCCCGGTATGCACGTCTCGCGCCACACGAAACGTCCCCTGCGTCCAGCCGAGCACCCGGTACGGCTCGCTGCCATCCCGCCGCCACAAAAACAAGTACACTTCCTCCCCCGCGCGAAACTCCGGCACGCCATCCACATGCGAGCGCATCCCGTCCACCCGTCCGCCGAGCATTCGCACAGTAAGGTTGTTCGCCGCTCCATCGACACTTCTTGCTGCCCGAGCCGCATTCCCGCCGGCCGCATCCGCCTTTTCTTCGGCCAGAATTGCAAAGCGCGACTCCGTCCAAATCTCTCCCCCTTCCCACACGCTGCGCACGGAGACGCACCGCAAATGCGCAATGCGCGTCGCCCTGCGTGTAAGAGCAGTAAAGCTCATCGGCTCGAGCGTCGTGGCACTGGCCACGATCGCCGTCAGCACGATCACCGCAATCAGCAAAATCCACAGACATTTCCGACTTCTGGCGCTGCTCATCACTGCACCTCCAGGGCGCCACTGGCGGCCGCCTCATCCAGATTTGTCGACACCGCAAAAATCGTGCGCGGCCCGGGAAACGCCCCCGCAGGAATCAACAGCGTGATATGTAGAATCCCCAGCCCCGCCGGCTGTTTGGCGATCACGGTAATATCCGCGGGCCCGGACACCGTAAACGTCATGCTAGTGTCCAATCCTGCCTCGGAAAAAAGACACAAATCCGCGGTGGCGCTTCCGGATGCGGGCCGCGTGACCGTTACAGGATTTCCCGCCAGCGTGCAGGAATTGGCGGCGGCATTGAACATGCCCAGCGCCGCCAGATTTAAATCCACATCGTCGTCCGGCGTCGAAATTCCGGCGGTAGTCGCGTCCACCACCTCGACGTTCTGCGCCGTCGCGCTGGGCGTCGCATTTGTCAACGTCACCATCGCATCCGAACTGTTGGGTTGCGCTACGACTAAATTCAGGCTGTTGCTCTGCGTACCGTCCGGGTTGATCACTTGCACCGCGACATTTCCCGCCGTCGCCACGTCGCTAGCCGTCACCGGCGCGGAACACCGCGAGGTAGAAATGCATGAGGTCGTCCGCCCACTCCCTGCAATGCGTATGCTCGAGCCCGTGCCCGACGTTCCCTCCACGAATCCGCTGCCATCTACCAGCAAGGTAAATCCCTGCGCTGCCCCGGCGTACACACTGGCCGGCAATAGCGTCAAGATGTTCGCGCCGGTCGAAATCGTCACATTCGCCGCACCGGACTGCGTCGTATCGTCCTGGCTTACTGCCACCACCTGCAGCGCATCGGGCGCCGGAGCAGTTGCCGGCGCTGTATAAATCCCGCTCGTATTAATTGCGCCGCACGGTCCCGCTCCTGCCACGTTGCAGCCGGCCCCGGCAATCTGCCACACCACGCTCTGATTGCTCGTTCCCAGCACCGACGCTGCAAACGCCTGCACCGTCATCGGCGCCAGCGTCGCGCTCCCGGGAAACACCGATACCACCACGTGATTGATCACCGTAATTTGCGCCGTTGCGCTGTCGCCCGCGTCCTCCGCGCTTACTGCTTGCACCGTCACCGGATCAGGCGTCGGAATCGTCCCAGGCGCCAGATAGTCCACCGGCCCGGAATCTCCGCCTGTCACCGCCTGGCACGGGTTCGATCCGGTGGCGCAAATCTGCCCCAGCACGACGTTCCCGCCGCTCACGCCGTTCACATTCCAAAGCACAGTGGTGTTTGCGGTGCCGTTCACCTGCGGCATCAACGTCACGCGATGATTTGCGGCCAGCGTAGCGGTCGCTGGTGTAATCGCTAGGCCTATGGTGGGGGTGATGCTGATCGTGGCGGACGCCGCCTTCGTCGGGTCCGCCTGGGGCGTGACCGTCACCGTCACGCTATCAGGCGTGGGCGCGGCGGTGGGCGCCTTATACGTCGCTGTGTTGGTCGTCACGTTGCCCGAACTCGACGCTTGGGGAATCGAAGAAAACGTCCCGCAACTCGACGCGCTGCACCCCGCGCCACTAATCGTCCAGTTCAGCACTTCGCTGGGGCTGGAGCCAGGGACCGGCGTCAGCGTCGCCACAATGGCTGCGCTCCCATTCGCCGGCACCATCGCCGGTGCCACGATCGTCAACGAAAGGTGACTGGTGATCGTAATCGCCGCCGAAGCCTGCTTCGATGGATCTGCCACACTTTGCGCCGTCACCGTCACCGCAGCCCCGGTCGGCAAAATCTGTGGCGCGGAATAGTTTCCTTTGGTGCCCACGGAGCCGCAATTATTCGGACATGCCGCGCCTGCAATGCTCCAGCGCAAAGCGATATCCGGGTGTCCCGCGCTGTGCACCGTACCTACGAATGCCTGGAGGGCGCCCAATTCCACGCCCGCGACATTCGGCGCAATCTGCACCACGATGTCGCTGCTGATCGTTACTGCCGCGCTGGCCACCTTGGTCGGATCCGCCACGCTGGTCGCTGTAAGCTGCACGCTAGCCGGTGACGGCAAATCTGCTGGCGCGGTATAAACGCCCAACTCGGTAATCGTGCCTGCAGCAGTGCTTCCTCCGGCCACGCCGTTCACGCTCCACGTCACCGCCGTATTGCCGGTATTCGTAACCGTCGCCATAAACGTGGTTGAATTTCCAAGCAGCACCATTCCCGCTGTCGGCGATACCGTAACCGCAATCTGGGGCGGCGGGGGTGGTTGTATCCCTCCACCCGAGCTCTGCGCGCATCCGCCCATCCAAACGCTCGCCAAAATCGCGACCATCAAACACGAAGTCTCCAAACGCCCCAGCACAAAAATCGGTCTTGTGTTCCGCGCACACTCCCGCGTCAGACTCGGCGAAAAATGTTTCGTCTCCGGTTCTTTGCGGTTGCTATGCGCCGGAGGTAGCATGATCCGCACTAATGCAGGCCAAGGGCCAGCGAAACAAAGGCGTAGAACCCAACGCTCCCGCGTCCGCTGTTAATCGTCTAAGGGTATTCTTATCTGTTGTTTGAGCTGATCAGCGCAAGGCATAGTTCTCGCGCTTTGAACCCTCGGGCAGTCAAAATGAGCAAACTTCGGTTCCGTTTAGGGACGTCCACTCAGTGGCCGTGCTCCATCTTGGGAAGTGCACCTTGCAGGGACCACGCCAAGGCAGGCAGAACGCTCGCGCCGGTTAGCATGCCAAGCACTGAGTGCTTTGGACTGCGGCGAGATTGTCCCGGAGGTGGGATGCCGGCTCCCGAAAGCGGACAGCGTCGAGCAAGAAGGACAAGTTGGACACCCGCAATTGGTTTGCTTTCATCGGTAGCGGATCAATTTTTACTGGCAGGGAACTTGCGGCACTACTATAGCGTATGACGATATAGTGTTACGATGAGCGATAGATACGGTCAGACGCGGAGTGAGTGACCGAAGCAGTAGCGAGGAGAAGCGGTGAACAAGAAACGCGAGACGGAATCGTTTCTGCCGCTGACGCCGGCGATGTTTCACATTTTGCTGGCTTTGGCGGATGGCGAAAAGCACGGGTATGCGATTTTGAAGGAAGTGGCGCGGCGCACGGAGGATAAGGTGCGGCTGAGCGCGGGGACGCTGTATGGAAATCTGGCGCGGCTCGAAAGCGCGGGATTGATCGCGGAATCCGGCAAACGGCCGGAGGTGGTGCTGGACGATGAGCGGAGGCGGTATTACCTGTTGACGGCGTTTGGGCGAGACGTGGCGGTGGCGGAAGCGGAGCGCATGGAAGAGGCACTGGTGCAGGCGCGGGTGAAGAAACTTTTTCGGAAACCGAAATTGGCGTAACGACAAGCAAGATACGGCTCGGATTCGCAAGATGCGCGGCAAAGGGAAACACGGCGAACGGTACACGGCGAAGGAGAGAGCACGATGGAAAAACAGAGCCAGACGTTGTCGCAACGAATGTTTCGCGCGCTGATGCGGGTGCTCCCGTTTGATTTTCGGACGAATTACGAAGGCGAGATGGAAGGCGTATTTCGCGAGCAGCAGCGCGAGGTGAAGGAGCGCGGCGGGGCGCTGGACGCGCTGCGGCTGTGGCGGGAGACCATCGCGGGCATTTTCACCATGGCACCGAGGGAACATTGGCAAATTCTGCAGGACGATTGCCGGTACGCGCTGCGCATGATGAGGCGAAATGTGTGGTTCACGGCGATCGCGGTGGCGACGCTGGGACTGGGCATCGGCGCGAATACGGCGATATTCAGCGTGGTGCATGCAGTGCTGCTGAGGCCGCTGCCGTACACGCAGGCGCAACAGTTGATTCAGGTGCGGCAGACGGAAAAGAAGGTGGGCGTAGACGATTTGTCGTTTTCGGTGCAAGAGATTGCCGACTACCGCAAGCAGAACCGCACGCTGGCTGGCCTCGTGGAATATCACTCCATGTCTTTCACGCTTTTCGGACACGGCGAACCGGAGCGCGTGCGCACGGGAGTAGTCTCGGCAAATTATTTCGAACTGTTTGGCGTGCAGCCGCTACTGGGGCGGACGCTGGTGGCGGAGGACGAGAAGCCGGGCGCGCCGGCAGTGCTACTGCTGAGCTATGAATATTGGAAAAATAATTTCGGCGCGGACGCGGACATCGTGGGAAAAACGTTTGAGATGAACGACAAGGTGCACACGGTGGTGGGCGTCCTGCCGCCGGTGCCGCAGTATCCGGACGAGAACGATGTGTACATGGCGACGTCGGCATGCCCGTTTCGCAGCAGCCCGATGCACACGGAAAATCGCGACATGCGCATGATGGAAGTGTTTGGGCGGCTGAAGCCCGGCGTAACGGTGGCGCAGGCCGGCGCAGACATGGCCACGATTGCGGCGGGACTGCGGGCGGCATATCCGAAATACTATCCGGGAAATGTGGGCTATGCGGCGGAGGCGTCGCCGCTGAAGGAAGAGCTGACGCGCACGGCGCGGCCCACGCTTTTGCTGCTGCTGGGAGCAGCGGCGTTCGTGCTGCTGATTGCGTGCGCGAATGTCGCGAACCTGACGCTCTCTCGCATGGCGCGGCGGGAACGTGAACTGGCGGTGCGCAGCGCGCTGGGCGCGGGCCGCAGCCGGTTGCTGCGGCAACTTTTCACGGAAAGTTTTCTGATGGCGATGGCGAGCGGGCTGCTGGGGCTGCTTTTGGCGTACGGGAGCCTGGAGCTGCTGGTGGATTTTGCCGGGCGGTTGACACCGCGCGCGCGGGAAATTCACCTCGATGCGGGCGTGCTGCTCTTTACGCTGGGGGTGGCGCTGGGCACGAGCCTGATTTTCGGCACGCTTTCGGCGGTGTTTTCACGCGCGAATTTGACGAGCAGCTTGAAGGAAGGTTCGGCTGGGGCGGCGGGTTCCGGGCGGCGGCAAAGCCGTGTGAGCAGCGTGTTGATCGTGGGACAGGTGGCGTTTTCTTTCATGCTGCTGATCGGCGCCGGACTGGTGGTGCGCAGTTTGATCAAGATGCAGCACACGGATGCCGGGATTGTGCCGCAGCGTGTGCTGGCGATGCGCACGACGTTCAATTGGTCGAAATATACGGACGATGCAGCGAGCAAAGTGGTATTGCAGAAACTGCTCGAACGCGTGAAGGCGGAGCCGGGCGTGGTGTCGGCAGCGGTGTCGAGCCGGTATCCTTTTGAGCCGGAAGCGATCAGCGATGGGCCGGAGGCGGTGTCCTTCACGTTTGCCATCGATGGACGCGCGCTGGAGCCGGGTGAAGCGCCGCCTGTAAGCACGTATGCCGCGGTTTCGCCGGATTATTTTGCGGCGCTGGGCATTCCATTGAAGGCCGGGCGGCTGCTGGCGGAGACGGACCGCGAGAAAGCGCCGCTGGTAGCGGTGATCAATGAAGCGGCAAAGCGGAAGTACTGGCCGAACGAAGAGGCGCTCGGAAAGCGCATGAGCCCGGACGGCGGGCAGCACTGGGGGACGATTGTGGGCGTGGTCGGGGACGTGCGGGAGTTTGGATTGAACCACGCGCCCGTGCCGGAATTTTATGTGCCGCAGGCGCAGAATGCGCAACCTGCCACGCTGATTGTGCGCACTGTCGCGGAGCCGCGCAGCATGGCGCGAGCGTTGACGCGCGCGGTGCACGACGTGGATCCGCAAACGGCGGTGACGCATGTCTTGACGCTGGAGCAGGCGCGCTATGAATCGCTGGCTTCGCCGCGCGTGACGGCAAGTTTGCTGGGTATTTTCGCGGGGCTGGCGCTGGTGATTGCCACGGCAGGCATCGGCGGGATTATGGCGCTGATGGTGAGTCAACGCGTGCGGGAGATTGGCATTCGGATGTCCCTGGGGGCGGCGCCGGCGCGGATTCTGCAAATGGTGCTGTCGCGCGGATTGTTGCTGTGCGGACTGGGGATTGCGCTTGGCATGGTAGGAGCGGTGGCGCTGCGGGATTTGGTGAAGTCGCTGCTGTTTGAGGTGCCGGCGACGGATGCGCTGACGTTCGCCGGAGTGGGGTTGACGCTGCTGGCGGCTGCGGCGCTGGCGAGTTATTTGCCGGCGCGGCGGGCGGCGGGGATTGATCCGAATGAGGCGTTACGGGCGGAGTGACGGGATATTAGTGACGCGCTTTTAGTGGCGCGCAAGAAGGCGACGGCCCCCCGGTTTCATCGGGGCAGGCAGAAGGCGGCCGCTACAAAAACTTCGCTACCAACAGTCGGGCGAGGCGGCGCGTGTTGTGGCGGATTACCGTGTGCTCTTCTAGCAGATTTTCTTGCAGTACGCGGAAGCCCATTTTTTGCAGCGCGGGAAGATCGACCTTGACGGGTTCGGCGCCGCCCTGGGCGCGATAGCGGCGGGCCACCGGTGCGCTGACCGGCTGACGATTGGCGACGACGTAATCGATGACGCGGCGCTGGGAATTTTCCCGCAGGGTGTGTTGTTGGATGGCGCGCAGATGGTCGGCCAGTGCGTAGCCCGCGGTTTCTCCGGGCTGGGTCATGAGATTGGCGATGTACACACGCGGAGCTTTGGATTGCAGGATGGAGGCGGCGATTTCCGGGATGAGCAGGTTGGGCAGGATGCTGGTGTATAGCGAGCCGGGGCCGAGGAGAATGAGGTCGGCGGTGCGGATGGCGTCGATGGCCAGCGGCATGGCGCGGACGTTGGGCGGGGAGAGAGCGATTTTCTTAATACGGGAGTTGCTGGCGGTGATCCGCGTTTCGCCGTGCACGACGCGGCCATTTTCGAGCGTGGCGACGAGGTGTACGTTGGAAAGCGTCGACGGGAAAATGCGCCCGCGGATGGCCAGCACTTTGCTGCTAACGCGGATGGCTTCGGAGAAGTCGCCGGTAATGTGCGTGAGCGCGGCGAGGAAGAGGTTGCCGAAATTGTGGCCGATGAGGCCCTGGCCGGCTTTGAAACGGTATTGAAAAAGGCGGCCGAGCAGCGCTTCATCTTTTGACAACGCCACCATGCAATTGCGAATGTCGCCGGGCGGGAGGATGCGATTCTCGCGGCGCAGGCGGCCGGAGGAGCCACCGTCATCGGTGACGGTGACGATGGCCACGAGGTCTGAGATGGGGCGTTCTGGGGTCGGGTGGTCGTCGCTGCGGCGAACGCAGTACTCCTTGAGTCCCCGGAGCAGCGTGGAAAGGCCCGTGCCGCCACCGAGGGCCACGACGCGGAAGCCGCGGCGGAGAATTTTTGGTGGCGCGCTCTTTTTCGGCATGAAACGCTCGCAGCAAGAAAATAGTGTGACAACTATGCGAATAAACGCGGAACGATCTGGCCAAGGAAGTGTACCGGAAAGGGCGTGGGAAAGTGAGTTTACGCTGCAAACCGTAAGCCTTTGGCAATTGCGTCCGCAGGAGCTCACAAGCTCCAACCAAGACGGCATTATTTGACTCGTTCGCGGCGAGCATCTAACATGATCGGCCCATGTCGGACTCCGCACCTTCTCTGGTTGGACAGACCTTCGCGCACTACCACATTCTCAAAAAGGTTGGCTCCGGTGGCATGGGCGTGGTCTATGAGGCGGAAGATGCACAGCTGGGCCGGCGAGTGGCGCTAAAGTTTCTGCCGCCGGAAACGGCGCAGGACAGTCAGGCGCTGGAGCGCTTTCAGCGTGAGGCGCGCGCGGCTTCGTCGCTGAATCATCCGAACATTTGCACCATTCATGCCATCGAACAGCACGAGCGGCGGCATTTTATAGTGATGGAGCTGCTGGCGGGGGATACGCTGGCACAAACGATGACGGGCAAGCCGGTGGAAATGGAGAAGCTGCTACCGCTGGCCATTCAGATGGCGGACGCGCTGGAATCGGCGCACGCCAAAGGCATCGTGCACCGGGACATTAAGCCGGCCAACCTGTTTCTTACGGAACGCGGGGAGCTAAAGATACTGGATTTTGGGCTGGCGAAAATGCGCCAGGGCGAATTGGCGGCGGAGCAGGCGGAGACAGCCGCGAATGAGCTGACCACCCCGGGAGCGGCGGTGGGCACGATTTCTTACATGTCGCCGGAGCAGGCGCGCGGACAGCTGGTGGATGCGCGGACGGATATTTTTTCCGCCGGGACGGTTTTGTACCAAATGGCCACCGGGGCGCTGCCCTTTGCGGGAGACACCTCGGCGGTGATTTTCGACGCCATCCTGAACCGCGAGCCGCAGCCCGCGGCCGAGCTGAATCCGGCTTTGCCCGGCGACTTCGTGCGCATTTTGGAAAAGACGCTGGAGAAAGACCGGAGCTTGCGCTGCCAGACGGCTACGGAGTTGAAAACCGATCTGAGCCGACTGAAGCGCGATCTGGAATCGAGCAAACGCCGCACCAAGGAAAAATCCGATTCGGATCCTGGCGCTGCCAAGCCCAGCGGGAAATCCGTGGCGGTGTTGTACTTCGAAAATTTGAGCGGGGCGAAGGAAGACGAATACCTGCGCGACGGGATTACCGAGGATGTGATCACCGAGCTATCCAAGATCCGCGGACTGAATACTTTTTCGCGGCCCACGATT
>PMOV01000040.1 GCA_003161195.1 Acidobacteriota bacterium
GGCGAGGCCGAGGACGTGGTGCAGGAAGCGTTTTTTCACGTTTACAAGAAGTCGAGGCTGTTTGATGGCGCGAAAGGGACAGCCAAAAACTGGATTTTGCAGATCGCGCTGCACCGTGCGCTAGACAAAAAAGGGCAACTGACACGTAGGGGATTTTATCGTGGTACAGATGTCGGCACTATGGGCGATACAGTATCAGGCGGCACGGATCTGGACCGCGAGATCAGCGCAAAGCTGAACCGCGTTCAGCTCGACAAGGCCTTCGCGGAACTGCCCAAGAGCCAGCGAATGACTCTTGAGTTGTTCTACTTTGAAGGGTTAAACTTACGCGAAATAAGTGAAAAACTGAACCAGCCGCTCGGAAATACCAGACACCATTTCTATCGCGGTTTGGAGCGGCTTCGCAAGAGTGCCTTTGTTCAGAGACTTCGGGAAACCACACGATGCTGAGGGTTGAAGGCAGCAGCGACGAGCACGAGAAGTTCCGAATGCTCTGTGCCCGGGAGGTTGCGTTTGACCTGGCACCCTTGGAAGAAGCTGAGCTCCGGGAGCACCTTCAGGGCTGTGCGGACTGCCGCGAGGTATTGCTGCAATATCGGAACCTGACGACGGAAGGGTTCGTGGCCCTCGTGGGTGGCTCGGAAGTAGATTTGTTCCCGGATTGGGATGACTCCACGGCGCGGCGACTCCTGTTGGACCGCGTTCTTGCCGACAAGCGCTCTCTTCCGGTTGCGAGTCCACTCCCTGTTCCTGGCCATTCCACTGTGTTGCGCAAGATATCCGAAAAACCGCTGTTCCGAATGGCGGCAGCCGCCGGCCTTCTCTTTGTCGTGGGACTCGGGGGGTACCGACTGGGCCGTCGAAACTCGCTACCGGTGATGGCCACCTCGAACCGCGGGACCTCCGCTACCGCAACCTCGGCCACCGCAACGTCAGTAGTGGGAACTTCGGCCGCCGTAGTGGCCGCCGACCGCTGGCTCAAGCTGGTGGAGGAAAAGCGGGCAGCGGATGCGACCCTGGTCGCGCAAGCGCAGCAGTTGGCACAGGTGCGCTCGGAAAGCTTGCAAAAAGAGCAGGAGTTGGGCCGGCTGCGCTCGGAATTGCGCGTGGTGGAGGAACAATCACAGCAGTTGGTCGCCGTCAACGCGCAATCGGTAGCCCGCTCCGCGGCGCTGTCGCAGCAGCGCGACGCGCTGCTCACGCAAATTCAGACGCTCGGGCAGACCTACGACAATCAGAAGGCCGAGCTTGCAAGCCTGCGTTCCGAGCGTGACAAGACCGCGCTGCGGACGTCCGCTCTGGAAGCCAAAGTTGAGGATTTGACGTCCGCCAACCGTGAGCAGGAACGAAAGGTAAAGGACGCCGAGCAATACCTGACCTCAGACCGCGACATTCGCGAGCTGATGGGTGCGCGCAAGTTGTACATTGCGGACGTGTTCGATGTGGATGGCACGAGCCACACACAGAAACCCTTTGGGCGGGTGTTTTACACACAGGGTAAGTCCCTTATTTTCTACGCGTTTGACCTGGATCGCGAGCCTGGCGTCGTGAATGCGAGCACCTTTCAGGTGTGGGGCCAGCGTGAGGCGCCCCAAGGCGAACAGCCGACCCCGATGAACCTGGGCATTCTCTACCGGGACAGCGAATCCAGTCGCCGCTGGGTTATGCGGTTTGACGAGCCAAGTCAGCTTTCCGAGATTGATGCCGTGTTTGTGACCGTGGAGCCGCGCGGCGGCAGCCACAAACCCACCAGCAAACCGTTTCTGTTCGCCCTGCTGCGCAACGAAGCAAATCATCCCTAGGACCTGATCGCAAAGCTACTTCTCACCGAAACTGCGCTTCGCGTTGTTCGGCATATCTCCATGCCCGGGTTTCCCATCTCTCACATCAAGATTTCCTCTTTGCTGAATTAAAATTCTTTGTACACTGGTACACATCGCCTAACCCATTCGTATTAGTGGGTAACTCAGCGACTTTGTCGAGGACATTGGTGTGAAGTGCGAGGGTCCCATCCATCGGTTTGGGACCCCATGGTGAATGTGTGTCTCGATGGAGTGCAATCTGCAGCCGGAATCGTCTCGCCTAGGGAGTGTGGAAAGATGAAGAACCTGCGTTCTGTTGTCCTTGTCGTTCTGGCGTTGGGTTTGACTGTTTGCTCCGCTGGAATGTTCGCACCACAAGCTGCCGCGCAGTCGACCTACGGCAGCGTCTCGGGATCTGTGACCGATCCCTCNNGACGTAGTCGTTCAGATCCAACAGACCTCGGCCATCAACCTCGTCATGCAGATCGGCGCCACTTCCGACAGCATCGAAGTTACCAGCGAAACGCCCCTGCTGCAGCCAGACACCTCCTCGCTCGGCCAGGTCGTCGACGAGCGCGAAGCTAACGAACTGCCTTTGAACGGTCGCAACGTGTTCAACCTCGCCCTCTTGTCTCCCTCCGTGGTTCCGCAAGGGCATTCCGGTGGATCCATCGTCGGCCGAAATCCTTTTGACCTAGGCAACTACGCGGTCGGCGGGTCGTTCGGTAATCAAGGCGCCCAATATCTCGACGGAGAGCCACTGAACATTGGTTACATTAACTTGCCGCTGGTCACCCCCACGCAGGACACCATTGCTGAGTTCAAGGTGCAGTACAACAACCAGGGTCCCGAATGGGGCAAATTCTCTGGCGGTATCATCAATTTCTCTACCAAGTCCGGCGGCAACGATTGGCACGGTACGGCCTATGAATTTCTGCGCAACCGCGTTCTGGACGCCAAAGAATATTTTGCCAAGCTGTCCGAGTTGAAGAACGGTGCCCCCAACAAGGCGCCCCCATTTACGCAAAACC
>PMOV01000357.1 GCA_003161195.1 Acidobacteriota bacterium
CCGCCGAAAAGCATGATGGCAGTGGGAAGTTCCGGCTGTAGACCCATTTCGCGGCGCAGATCTAGAGGATCGGAATGGTCTTCGACATAGAAATCCGGACGCAGGATCATGCCGGAGGTCTCGAAAATGTGCGCGTCATCGTGACCCATAGCGCGAGCTTGTTCGGCGGCCTTCTCTGTGCCGGCGATGACGTACTGCTCCTTGATGGGCTCGATCCAGAAGCGCGGGGGGAAGTCGGCCAGGTCGGTGATCAGGGTGACGAAGGGTTTGCCCGGGTTGGTCTGCTGCCAGCTTTCCGAAATTTCGCGGTTAAAGTGCGGAATCACCGAAATGAGCATGTCCGCCGGCTTCGCGCGCCAGGTCTTGGCCAGCAGCTTGACCATCGGTCCGTGCAAGAGGCGAATGGTGGCTTGTAGAACGCGGAGCAGTTGCGTGGCACCTAAGGTCCATCCATTCCGCAAGATGACGTTGTACTGCTCTTGAATGCGGATACCCGTGAGCTTACGCAAGACGTCCAAATGGTCGGTAAGGTCTTGAAATTGAATGAGTTCGACGTGCCAAGGGCGGCACTGCTCGGCCACGATGGCCTGCAGGGCGATGGCCGCGTTGCGATGGCCGCCGCCGGCGTCGTGAAACAATATGTGGATCGACTTCGTCGGTAGAAGAGGGGTCGGTTGAGAGGGGCCCTGAGGTGGCTGATTTGCCGGGACGGGCTTATCCATGGGAGGGATTGTTACACAAGAAAGACGGCGTAGCTAAGAGCATGCACCATGCCATGTGGATAACTGAATAAACCTAATGTGTTCAGCTAGTTCCGAGGGCACATTCACGGATATTTCGCGACCTCTTCACGTGTTGTTCATATCGGAGGCCTAGTATGGGAACATGCGATGCGACCTTCACGTCCATTCGACCGCCTCGGGAAGATGCAGCACTCCGGGACTGAAGCACATTAGCCTGGAGTCGTACAACGAACCGAGCGAGGTCTACGACCGGCTCAAGAAGTTGGGCATGTCAGCCGTGACCATTACGGACCATGATTCCATCGATGCGGTGGAAGAGCTGCGCCACCGTGTGGACTTCTTCGTCAGTGAAGAAGCGACGGTGACCATGCCGAGCGGCACGGAAATGCACTTGGGGGTGTACAACATCGCGGAGCGCGACCATGTGGAAATCCAGCGCCGGCGCGCGGATTTCGTTTCGCTGCTGATGTATCTCACGGAGCGCAAGCTGTTTTTTAGCGTAAACCATGTGTTTTCCGGGCTTACCGGGCGGCGAGCGGCGGAAGACTTTAATTGGTTTGCGTCGTATGTTCCGGCGTATGAGACGCGCAACGGGCAGATGTGGCCGGAAGCCAATGCCTGCGCGGTGCGGCTTTCGGAGCGACTGGGAAAAATTGCTATCGCGGGAAGCGATGCGCACACGATGGCCGGCGTGGGCCGGACGTATACGGAAGTGCGGGGCACGTCCACGGTCGACGAGTTTTTTGCGGGGCTGCGGGCCGGGCGCGGTTCGGTGCATGGGCGACACGGCAGCTTGCCAGGGCTGACAGCGGACATTTACCGGATTGCCGGGTGCGTCTTTGAGGAAAAGCCCGCGTTCCTGGCGGCTTTGCCGCTGACGGTGCTGATTCCGGTGATCACCGTGGCGCACTGGATCAACGAGATCCGGTTTTGCAAAAAGTGGGCGGCCACGCTGGAGAGCGGCGCCGCGGCCCGACCGCGCATGCTGTGGGATGTGGACGGCGGGCTGGAAGCCACGTGGGCCAGCTGAAGTCGGCGAGTTGAGTTTACGCGAGTTTGATTCAAGAGGGATGCATCAGCGAAAGACGCCGGCAAGCTGGAAGGCATCCTACCAATAGCCGGAGACGACCGCCCCGCAGCAGCCGTCGTTGTAAGTGAGGTACACAGCGATGCCAGTCGCATGGAACGTCTCACGCGCGGTTTCCCGCAACGTTTGGGGTTACATTGACCGGCGCGATCACCGCGTCATGCGGCGGGTGAATCGCTGGCGTGCGCCGCGCTGGATCCGCTATTGGATGATTGCGGCCACGCGCATGGGCGATGGCTGGCTGTGGTACGGCTTGGGNNGCGGCGCTGACGGGCGTGCTGGTTTTTAAGACCATCAAGAAAATCAGCCAGCGGCCGCGGCCTTGCCATGTGGAGCCGCATTGCTGGTCGAAGGTGTTGCCGCCAGACCAGTTTTCGTTTCCCTCGGGCCACACCATGACGGCGTTTTCTATCGCGCTGGTGGTGAGCTATTTTTATCCTTCGCTGGAGGGGACGCTGTTTTTCCTGGCGATTAGCATTGCGGTGTCGCGCGTCGTACTGGGCATGCATTACCTGAGCGATGTGCTGGCGGGGGTGGTGCTGGGCGTGGCGCTGGGGTGTGCTTCGATTACGGCGTTTGCTTCGATGGGGTTGGTTTAGGAGTTCTGAGTAGGGCGTTATTTTACGCGGCCGTAGGGTTCCTTGCGGATTTTTATCCTGCCGTAATAGACAAGATGCAGAAGAAGGATGGCGCCCTGAAGGGCGTCGCTACATTGATCCACCCGCTCGGATAAATCGAGATGGGGGAAGGTGCCCGCCTCACCGGTTTCACCGGGGCAGGCAGAAGGCGGCCACTACAACGTCAAAAGCAGAAGGCGGCCGCTACGACTGCGCGTGTTCGGCGTGGTCTGGGTGCTGCAGGTGTGGGCCGGCTCCGGATTTGTTTGCGGGGGGCTGCTGATGTGGTTTAGCGCAACTGGTGGCCCACCAACGCGACGCGTACTTCTTTAATTCACACATTTTGGCGCAGCCTCCGTGGGCGTGGGATTCCGCGCAGTTGCAGTAGCATCCGGGAGACGCGCTGCGCAGGGCTGCGGAAGTATCCGCCAAGACCGGCCAGGACCAGGCCGCCAAGGCGACGAGAATATCCAGCGATACGAAAATCATGGCGCGGCGCAGACGGCGTTGCCAAAGGCGTTTTGTGGGCGAACCGGGAGAGGTGCGGTTCATGGGAGGAGTGTGTGGGGAGATGGAAGAAAAACCGATAGAACGGGGCTGAGGAAAAGGATATTACGAGAGTTCTAGAACTGGTCAGAGGTGGAGCGTTCCCGAGTCGGTACGGGAGGAAAGCCGATTCGGGACCATGCACTGGAGGGAAGCATTCCGGATACCGCGCAAAATAGTGCAATCGTCAGATATGAAGGCACTTAGGGATTTGCGCGTGCTGCAGGGGGAGTGGCGCGCGCCGTGCATAAGTCCCGGGCGTAGGCGCGTTTCAATATGACGGTTGGCTAAAGAGCGGCAAGCGAGGGGGAAGGGGCTTGCTTGACGTTTTTTACCTGCCGTTCCCACCTGCCTCTGAGAGGGAAGCTAGGATGGATGACCCCACGCGCCGGTGTGAAAACGACACTGGCAATGGAACGCGCCTTCTCGGGCCCCCGATCCCAAGCGGGGGCCCCATTTTTT
>PMOV01000088.1 GCA_003161195.1 Acidobacteriota bacterium
TGGAGCCAGGAGAAAAGGAAATCGGAGACGGAGGGGAAGATTCTGGCGACGAGGCCGACGACGGGCGCAAAGCCGAAGCCAAGGAGTTTGACCCAGAAATCCGTGCCGAGTTCGCCGGGGTTGGTATTGGTGACGTGGCTCAAGGTGGCGTCGCGGTGCATTTCGGCGTAGACGTTGAATATGGCGGTGCCGGCGAGCACAAGAATCACGACGAGAAAGCCGCTTAAGGCTTCACGCGGGTCAAAGGGGTAACTGGATAGCGCGACGGTGGCGGCAAGAAACAGAGCTACGATGGTGAGGCTTACGGTGCGCAGGCGCCCGAGGACATTTTGGATAAACGCCAGGTAGGTGAGACATACGAACTCTTCGGCGTTGCGAACCCATTCCTTTTTTGAGGGTGGAGGCGCATCCGGCGATGGCTCGTCGGGTTTCTCTTTTACCAGCGTCTGAAGCAAGGAGGTACCCTCTTGGAACCAGACCGGAACAAGTAAGGTCGAAAGGATCAGGCCTGTGGTTTCCGCACAATCGAGTTGAACACAGCGGAAAGGCTCAAGATAGCCCGCGTCACGTTTGTTAAAGTTTTCTGCGTACCAGTCGGCAAAACTCATCACTTGCCCTAGTGTTGCGAGAAGCGCTTTGATCGAGGGGTCAACGCGATCGGCACTTACCTTCTGCGTATCGCGAGCTTTGGAGAGGCTCGTGATTGTGTGGTTCATGCATTCGATCTGCCGGGAAAGAAATTCGTAGCGGACCTCCAACACGTTTCCGCTCATTTTCCAAACGCTGCCCCAGGAAAAGCCGTGCAAGGCGGCCATGGTGCGGCGCAGCGGTAGACGATCGAGAAACGCGAGAAGAGTTTTCAAGCGGCGCCAAATGCGGAGCAGGCGCCAAGTTTCCGCCAAGAGCAAACTACTGCACAGATCGAGCCAAAGCATTACGATGTAAAAATAGCGCTGCTGGCCGAGGCTGCCGGCCGGATAACCCCAATTCATTGCCCAAGCGACGGCAATGAAGGCGACGAACAAACAAAGCGCGAGAATTCCGGTGCTCAGGTTGAAGGGTCGGCAAAGTTTTTCGAGGTCTTCGGCCGCTTCCTCCCGACTGAACATTTTCATGACATACCGGTGGTTCTCTTCTTGCAACTGCAGGTCCGCGATGCGTGGCAGGAGCGGGCGGTCCGGACCAAACAGGGCCAAACCATGCAGCAAAAACCAGACGGCAGCGTAGAAACCCGCGAGAACCGCAAGCATGGGAACGAGCCAGGAGATTCCGGCGGTGAGGTGCATCGACCGCCAGAGTGCCAGTACGTGATTGGCTGGTTGCGGAGTCCACGCGACCGGCGGGATATTCAGGAATAGGAAGAGCAGCATCAGCACGAGCAGGCAGGAGGAGTAAAGGAAGCCTCTTAGCCACCAGCTTCGTCGATTTTCTGCAAGGAGAAGGTCGCGATGAGGTCCTTCGTTATTTTTATTGAGGATGCGGTCTTTCGAGAGGCGATAGTGGCAGAGGCAGGAGGCCCCCATCGCGGTCAGTGCGAGCGCGCAAACAACGATGCCGCAGGCCAAAGAGACCAGTGGATAGTGGAATTGATACGCAGGGGGAAAGAGTGCGGCGCAGCTCAGCGCCGTTTCAATTCCGAGAAATGCCACGCAGGAGCTTCCCGCCAGCACCAGCCATTCGTGTGCGGAACAGTCGACGCACGCAAAGTGGGCGCGGAACGAGGGCTTGCGTGTAAACGAGCCCTTCCAGCAACACCATGCCTGAAAGCTCGCAAAAACTATGAGCAACACCCAAAAAATTCTCATCTCTAAGGGCATTTCCGGCCGGCGCCCGGGCAGTTTGTCGGAGTCCAGGAGAGCGCCACCTGGAGGCGGCCAAGTGTGGCCGCGCATTTCGGCCGGGAGTTCGCGGCGGATGGTGCTTTCGTTGAGCGCGGCTAGGGGCCAGAAACGGTTCACCGCGATGGCCGAGAGCCAGGTTGGCGGCCCCTCGTAGGGGCATGGCTCACCGCAACTTGGTTCCACGCAAGTTCCAGAAGTCAGCCAATACGGCGGGTTGTAATCGGGGAGAGCAACGACGACGCTCTTATGTTGCTCATCCGCCGGGGAATCACATATGACGTGCGGCAAAAACATACGGGACCGGTCGCGGTCATCGAGGTGGCATCCGTAGGCAGCGGTGTCGCCCTTGAGGGCTGGTTCATTCAGCAAAAGGCGCAGGGCGATGTAGGAGCCTTCGGCGACGTCGGCGCTGAAGACGCGATCCGAGAGCCATTGTTTTGGATAGCTGGCCCAGCGGCGGGCTTCGGCGGCGAGCGGATAAGTGCTCAGGGTCATGGTGCCGCCGAGACTGGTTGATCCACGTTCCCGGGCGAACAGGAGATCCGGAGCGGTGATGATAATGCGGGCATCCGGGTAGGTGCGATGCAGGAAGTCGGTTAGGAAGATCTGGTCGAGGGAGTTCGTTCCGCTGATGACAACATAGCGAGCATGCATGACGCGCAGGGTGGTGGAAAGCTGCAGCAGAAGAGCTTCTTGCGTGAGCGGCGTCTGGTTGCCGCCGTAGCTTTTGATGGAATCGTGGACTTCGCCGGCGGGATCGGCCAGATCGGAAGGGAGATTCTGGCGCGAAGACTCAGCGGACTGCGCAGTGCCTCCGGAACTAAAGATCGAGCTGGTTTGGTAGGCCCCACGGAGGGCAGAGATGTCTCGCGGATAGAAAAGGTGAAGAGCGCCGCCGCAGTAGTCTAAGTCTGGAGCACTCTTCGCATCCCCCTTCGAGGTATCGGGAGTTTCGTTGGCAATGCCATAGGCAGTTTCGTCTTCCGAGACAATGGCCAATTTGTGGGGATCGAAATAGGGCTGTTCCAGGTGCATATATCGACAAAATCGGTTGAGCATGGTCTGGTCGCTTTGGACGAAGCTGTGAAATACGGGCGGTGGCTGGCCAGCGCATGCTTCTGAAAATTGTTGGACGAAACGATCGGCGGGGTCTTTCGCGGAAACGCTGCCGCTAAAGATGGCAACTTGGGGGCACAATGCGGGATCGCGATTTGGATCTTGGGCGCCTTCCTGGAGGATCTGGGCGAGGGAGGCGAGCGAACCGGAAAAGGTGGGACCGAGGATGGCGGGACGGCGGTTTCCTGCGAAAACTTGCGGATTCAGCTTGTTGATCCAGGCTAGCGCGTTGCGGAACTGCGCGCGGTGGAGGCCGTGGGTGGCATCCTCGCCGACGACGAAGACGATGAGGCCGCCGGAATATTGCGGCGACAATTTGGCAAAGGTGCCGGCCGGCTTGTCGGGCGTTTTGGACGTGTCAGCGTCTGCGGGCCCGCGAAAGAGGATGATGCCTGGCTGATTTTCCCGCTTCTCTTTGCGATCGTCGGCCTGGTCTTGATCGTCGAGGTGCGTGTAGTTTTTTTCCTGGTCTTCCCAGGGGAGCCACGAGCCGTCAAATTCGTATTTTTCGTCCTGAGCGCCCTCTTGAATGGCAATGGTGAGTTCATCGAAGAGCACCGGCAAGTGGGTGTGCAGGGGGTCTGGCAAGATAGCGATGACGAATTTTAGCTGTGCCGCTTGCGGTTTGGCGATGGGTTTTGAGAGATCTTTGTTTGCGGGATCCGGATAGCAGGAGTCCGGAACGTCCAGTTGTTGGTCGTTCTTTACCTCGAGGAAATTTTTCAGCCGGCTCTGCAGTTCATCGCACCATTCGCCTGGCCCTTTGTCCGCTTTTTCTTTTTTCTCGGCTATGGTTGCGGAACCTTTGGGGTGGGCATTTTCGCCGCCCGGTGGTCTGGAGCTGGGCAGAAAAGAGACACCCACGACGGCAGCGAGGGTGAGGAGCGCGGCGGCGCCGATAGTGCCTTCTCTTTTCATGTGGCATTCGTTAGCTGGGCTTTATGGATACGAGATTTGCCCGGCGCGATGTTTTGTGAGAGGTAGTGACGGATAGTAGCGAATCGTTACAGAATGAACAAGGGGCTAGCGGTGCAACGTAAGGACGTGCGCAGGAGCTGTGCCGGAGTGGAACAGGCTTTGGGCGACTCGGGCAAACGGCAAGGCGCCCGCGTCCCTTGCTACGTTAGGGTAAACGGAAGACGGCTCCTACAAAGACTCGGAAAGACCGCAAAGCCAGGACCGAATGCGGGAGTGGTGGACCGCGTCGAAGACTGCAAGGCGCCCGCCTCAGAAGGCGGCCACTACAAAGGCGGAGCTAACAGCAAGGCACCCGCCTTCCCGGTTTCACCGGGACAGTCAGAAGGCGGCCGCTACAAAAGTGATATTTCGTCGCTATGGGAGGACGGGGAGGATTAGGTGGGAGTTGGCGTAGATGCGCTGGGTGGCGGGGTGAAAGTCGGAGGGAGCGGCGACCATGATATTTGGGACGAACGTTTGGGGGTTGCGGTCGTAGAGGGGGAACCAAGTGGATTGGACCTGGACCACGATTTTGTGGCCCTTGAGAAAAGTGTGGTCGGCGGCGTGAAGGCTCCATTTGTATTCTTCGATTTGGTTGGCGGGGATGGCGGAGGGGTGGTCGAAGCTGGTGCGGTAGCGGCCGCGGAAGATTTCGGCGTTGATGATGAGTTGGTAGCTGGGCGTGGTGTCGGCGGTGGGTTGGTCGCCGAGCGGCGAGGTGGTGGT
>PMOV01000007.1 GCA_003161195.1 Acidobacteriota bacterium
GGCGACGTACGGGGGAGTCAGGCTGGTGACGTTGTATATGGCATCGTCGCCGCGCAGGGCCAGCACCCAGCGGAATTTGCTGGTCCACTGGATTTTATTTTCCACATAAAAACTGACTATGGTGTCGGTGAATCGATTCAAATCCGTGTCCGCGGGCAAAATTGCTGTCAGATTCGGATTCGTAACGCAGGCTGGGATGGGTTCGTCATTACAGGCGTTGATATCACTCTTGTCCGTGCGCATACGATCTTCCGTGCGGTAAAGGCCGTTGTGGACCCAATCGTTGCGGACCTGGAAGCCAAACGTATTTTGTACCTTGCGGGCAAACCAATGGCTGAAAATGGCGTGGCGCGCGTCGAGGCCAGCCGCCCAGCGCCGGTCCTGCTGTTCAAACTGATCCCCTGTAGTGGGGTCATCCAGGAAGTAAGTGAAATCGGAGAACAAATTGAGGTCGTAATAGAACCCGTAGACGGTAATTTTTGTTTCGGAATTGGCGTCCTGGCGATGCCATTCTACCTGCAAGCTGTAACGCTGCGACTCGCCACCGCCCGTGGGGTTCAGTGTGCCGAAGTAACCAACGAGGGGAGTGGCGGCCACGGGGATTTGATCGCTGGAGTGCCATGTTCCCCGGTAAGCGCGGGCGGTGACGCTGAAACCGTTTGCGTCATCGCCCTGGCTGTAGGTTACAAAGCCGTTAAATTTGTAATAGTTGTCCGGATGCACCCAGGGGCCGTTTTCATGATAGGCCTCTCCGCCGTACAGCAAATTGCCCGAAGCGAGCTTGTGCGATACGCCGAAAACAGCCCGTCCGAAGCCATACATGCCGCCTTCGACGGTGAAGAAGTTCTGGGGCAAGGTATTGAAAAACACCAGATGGGCGGATCCGGCTGAGCCGAAGTTGCCCACGTCCGCGTAATAAGGGCCTTTCTCGTAATCCACGCGCTCGACAAACTCCGGGATGACGGTGTTCATGTCCGAGTAGCCCTCGCCGTGCGCGTGCGACGGGAGGTTGAGCGGCATATCGTCGAGGAAAATGGCGAAATCCGTGCCGTGGTCGAGATTGAAGCCGCGAAGAAAATATTGGTTGGCTTTGCCGCCACCGGCGTGTTGCGTGATGATGAGACCGGGAAGGGCCTCTAGAATTTCTCCCGAGCGAAGAATCGGACGATCCTGGAGTTCCGTTGCGCCCACCGTTCCCTGGGTGGCGGAATTGGCAATTCCGACCAGGTCATCCTGCCGGCCCCGGACGTTTACGGTGGTGCTGACGGAGCTCACGGCCAGAGAGATGCGCAGCTGGGCTGGCGCCGCAGGGGTCCCAACGGCGACGGGGATTTCTTTGGTTTCGAAACCGGGATTAGAGACCACGAGTCGGTAGTTACCTGAGGAGAGTCCGGAAATAATGAAGGAGCCGCTCGCGTCCGACTGGATCGTTATTTGTACGGCTCCCGTTGCGCTTCGAACCTGCAAGGTAGCCCCGGCAATCAGGGCGCCGGAAGTGTCAACGACGGTTCCGGATAGCTGGGGGATTCCCTGGGCAAATAGCAGACCGGGGAAAAGAAACAATAAGAGGAGGGCTGCAGTCCCCACCATCGCGACGATAGGTCTCGCATCGCAGTTACACCGCAGCGGAACCGTCCGCATATATTCTCTCATCCGTTACCAGTGGATAGCACTTTCCCAAATTTCGTGGCACACGCTAACACGGTTTCGCCAGGCAGAGTGACGCATTTTCACCAAATCTTGTAAGGGACTTTCCCAGCCCCGCTCGGGGATTCCCCGTGATGTGATCAACGGTGCTGGTGACGATGACGCGAGACAGTCTCTGGAGAACTCATGACCAGCCGCCCGTGCTGTACGCCTTTTGTGCTGATGAGGCGGTCGGCCAGCTTCTGGACTTCTCTGGACTTGCCGCGAAGGACTACCACCTCGAGACAGTTTTCATGGTCGAGATGGGCATGCAAAGTGGAGATGACGATGGCGTGAGACTGGTGCTGGAGATCGGTGAGTTTTTCCGGCAGCAAACGCGTGTGGTGGTCGTAAATGAGAGTGACGGTGCCGACAACAAAGGCATTTCCGGAGACCACGGCGGAACCAACGAGTCGGTCGCGAATCAAATCGCGAAACGCCTCCGAACGATTCTCGTAGCCTTGATCCGCTATAAACGAATCGAACCGCTCTAACAGAGCTGAATCGAGCGATATTCCAATGCGACTGAGGGGTTGACCGGCCCGATTTGTTAGTCCAGGAGAAGTGAGAGTTTTTATATCACAGCCATGGGCTGTGAAGTTGGATTTACTCCCCAGGGGCTACAGGCCGCCGGCGGCCTGTAGCCCAGCGCCGAGTGCGGACGCAGCGTGTTGTAGACCACCCGCCATTTCTCGATCACCACCTGGGCCTCCCTCAGCGAATAGAAAATCTCTCCGTTCAGGCATTCGTCTCGTAGCTTTCCGTTGAAGCTTTCGCAGTAGCCGTTCTCCCAAGGACTTCCCGGTTCGATGTACAGCGTCCCGGTGCCCACTTTGGCCAGCCATTCCCTCAGCTCTTTTGCTACGAACTCCGGCCCGTTGTCCGAACGAATGTTTTCCGGGATTCCTCGGTGCAGCATCACCTCCGCCAGCGCTTCGATCACTTCGTACCTCCCCAGCCTTCTCGCCACGTGGATCGCCAAACATTCCCGCGTGTATTCGTCGATCAGCGTCAGCATGCGCAGCGTCCTGCCGTCGTGCGTCATCGCGCGCACGAAATCATAACTCCACACATGATTCGCTCGTTCCGGTCGCAGCCGCACGCACGATCCATCGTTCAACCATAACCTGCCGCGCGGCCTTTGTTTCTGCGGCACTTTCAACCCTTCCCGTCGCCAGATCCGTTGCACGCGATCCTTGCCGACATGCCAACCGCGCTCCCGCAGCAGAGCGGTGATCCGCCGATAGCCGTAGCGCCCATATTCGCTGGCCAGCGCCACGATCTCTCGCGTCAACCGAGCTTCGTCGGTGCGGTACAACACTTCGTAGCGTTGTGTCCCTCGCCATTGCCCCAGCAGCCGGCAGGCATGCCGCTCCGATACTTGATAGCTCTCGCGAGCATGCCGGACCGCGCCACGCCGCCGCTCAGGGCTTAGAAGTTTCCCGCTGCCACATCCTTCAGAATTTGCTTCTCCAAAGACAGCTCCGCCACCAGCCGCTTCAGTTTGGCGTTCTCTCGCTCCAGTTCTTTGAGACGTTTGGCTTGATCGAGTTTTAATCCGCCGAATTCCTTCCGCCAGCGGTAGTAAGTCTGTGCGGTGATCTCGGCTTCTTTGCACGCTTGCGGCGTGGTTTTCCCGTTGGCCAGCTCCACTTCAACCTGCCGTAGCAGTGTCACGATCTGCTCCGGCTTGTATTTCCTCATCGGCATACCAGCTTCCCTCCAGAGTGAATTCTCTCTCACTCCCGCTGGTACAAAAAACCCCGGTCACGTCAAGTGTTCTCGTTTATTCCTACGGATTAGAAAACACTAATCTCGCCCGAGAATCCGAGTAATAGATTTCTAATAGAGACAGAATGATTCTGTTCTCACGCGCCGCCCTGAGATAATCGGAGGGACTTCTTCCTTCTCGATTCCCGCAAGAGGGTTGTCCCAGGAAAATTGTCCTTATTCTTTGAAAGGCCCTATGTATCCGGGCATCGAGCTACGTCTGTACCGCTATGTTTCTGTACTGGCCGAGGAACTAAATTTCACACAAGCCGCACAACGGCTAAATGTTTCGCAGCCCACGCTGAGTACACAGATCCGCGATCTGGAGCGCGAAATCAACGTGAAGCTTTTTGAACGCACGCGAGGCGGCCAACAAGTGGTTCTCACCGCGTCTGGCCAAGCTTTCGCGACGGAAGCTCGGCTGGCACTTGTCCATGCAGACCGAGCCATTCAGGAAGCGCGTGCCGTTGAAGGACTTCATGCCGGCACCTGGAATCTCGGCTATTCTCCGCTCGTCGACCTGCGCATCGTATCGAGAGTGCGGCGGTATTTGGAGGAAGCATATCCATCGGTCAATTCGCGGATTGTCAGCGGGCATTCCGCCGAACACGTGGAAGCCCTCATTGCTGGGCGACTGCACGCCGGGCTAATCATCTCGACGGCGGAAGAGCAGCGCATCGCTCGTGACTTCGTCCACCGCGAGCGATTGCTTCTCGCCCTTCCCAGACAGCACGCTCTGGCCGCAAAGAAAAACATCGAGATCACCGACTTGCACGATCTACCGCTCATTAAGATCCGCGGAGATATCGAACCACGCTTTGGTGAGAGTCTAAAGCGCTTCCTGGCCCTAATACGCATCAAGCCGCGCATTTATCATGAAGCGACGACGCAGGGTGAAGCGCTGCAAATCGTCGCGCAAGACGGCGTCGCGGCGCTGACGACGGAAGCTGCTGAGCAGTTGGCAAACGACTACGTCTTGTTTCGCCACTTTGTTCAGGAACTACTTTTTGTGCATACCAGTCTGGCCTATTTCGGCGAGCCAGTATCGCCCATCCTAACGTCGGTCCGGAAATTCCTGTCGGACACCTACCAGCCTCTGGAGCCGGCGTCGCTTGTTCGAGAACCCAAGACACATCAGATGATTCTCTTTACGCCAAATCCTTTGATCCAGGGGACCTAACCCGGTTGCGAAATCAGGCTGCGGCGTTCCGGGCATTGATTCTCGGCTCCGATGTTCCCTAATTTTGTTTGCCTTGCGGCAACGAGGCCACCTCGTCTGGATCGAATCTGAGCGACCCTCGCACCCGGAACGACGGAATGCTTCCGCTCGCCGCCATTTCATAGATCTGTCGTGGTGTCACACCGAGGATCCGCGCAATTTCCGGCAACTTTTAGCGCACTGGTCCGGGTTCTCAAACTTTCCACAAGTCGCATCGTTCTGGTCCGCTAACGACGTTCAGCATTCGTCCGCAGTTTCTGGCACTACCCGGCCAGGTCCAATACTTACTTCATATTAGGCGCGCGTTCAGACACAAGGAATCTTCAGCATATCGGGCTCTGCTAGCGCATGACCGCGCCAGAGAAAGCGCCTCTGTCACGCTCATCGCCACCCGCTCCAGCCGTTAAGACCGAAAGCTTGTCCTTCCGGTGCAATCAATTCCGGTTCGGCTCCTCTTCCTGTGTGAAGGAGCCAACCTTCATACACCGAAAGGACAAAGAAAATGAATTACGAAAATATCAAGAAAATCACCAATCAAGCGATCGAGCAACTCGTTGAGGCGCTCGATGGAGGCCACAGCGAGGCACTCACGCGGTATCTGGGAGCTATGGCTAAGTTCCGGGCCTACTCCCTCACCAACGTGATGCTCATCCTGAGTCAGAGGCGGAACGCGCAACGCGTTGCCGGTTACAAGACGTGGCGATCGTTTGGACGGCAAGTCAAACGCGGTGAGAAAGGCATCATGATCATCGCTCCGCAGCTTCGCAAACTCACCGAGAACAGCACGGAAGTAGCGACGAAAGAAGAAACCACAGCCGTTGCAGGCTATCGCGCCGCGTACGTTTGGGACGTGGAGCAGACGGAAGGCAAAGATCTTCCCGAGATAGGTTCGATGACGGGCGACCCCGGCCTACATCTCGAACGATTGGAGGAATTCGTTCGTGGATTGGGCATCGATCTCTGCTATTGCCAAGACATCGCGCCAGCGCAGGGAATGGCGGAAAAGGGCAAAATAACCCTCTTGCCCGGCCAGAGCCCCGCCCAGACCTTTGCCACCCTCGTTCATGAGATTGCCCACTCGGATATGCACTTTGGCGACCGCCGAACCGCGACCACCAAGCGCATCCGCGAGACCGAGGCCGAATCCGTCGCGTACGTCGTCTGCGCCGCCATCGGACTCAACCCCGGCACCAGCAGCAGTGACTACATCGGCCTCTATGGCGGCGATTCGAAGCTCCTGATCGAAAGTCTGGAGTATGTGCGAACGACTGCGTCGCGCATCCTCGATGCCCTCGAACGAAGCCCACTCGAACAGGCTGCCTAATGCAATTTTTTCGCGGCCTCGGCGCTCAGTGCCGAGGCCGTTTTGTTTTCAGGCCACCCCCAATCAACCGCCGAAGCAAGATGAGGTTTTGGTCGAACCGTGCCAGCTAATAGCCGCGACCTATAGCGGTCAGGCGACGAAGTATTGGACCGCAAAGCGGGTGCGCCCGTACGCTGCCACGCATGTTGACGCACGCATACCAACAAATTGGGAGGTTTCGAACAAATGCTTCGCAAACTCAATTCCTTACGCTTAGTCACCCTTAAACAAGTACGCCAGACAGCGGTCGTACTCACCGCGACGCTGGCCATGGCGGCCAGTGCCTCCGCTCAAGTGGCTGGAAATTCGCCTTGGGAAAGTGCCGTGAACGTATTGCAACAGTCCTTCACCGGGACCATTGCCAAGGGATTGTCACTCGTGGCCATTGTCGTCGGCGGTCTCACGTTTGCCTTCGGCGAAGGCGCGGGAAAACGAACCTTCGCCGGCATCGTCTTTGGCGTGGGCATGGCCGTTCTAGCAGTCAACTTTCTGAGTTGGCTGTTCGGCGTTTAAGGACCTCGCCAATGCGAACAAACCCCGTTTTCCGGTCATTGAATCGCCCGCTCACGATCCTCGGTGTCGAGCGCAAACTGTTTTTCTTTGCGCTGATTGTGGCGGCCTGCGTTTTCAACCTCTTCAGCAGCTTGGCGGGAGCCGCCTGTATGTTTTTCACGTTGTATTTCTTCGCGCGCTGGGCGACGCGCACGGACCCGGAAATCCTCAGGTTTCTACTCAATTCGACGAGGATTCGCACGCAATACGATCCCATGAAATTCGAGCCCGTGTCGGTTAGGAGGACAGGCCGTGTTTAAGATCGACCCAATTGCGAAAGATTATCGGGAAGCTGGAGCACTCTGCTCCGCAGTGAATCTCTTTGGTTTCGTTGATGACCAAGCCTTCCTCACCAAGAGCGGGGACGTGGGACTGGTTCTGGCAATCGAGGGCGTGGACTACGAGTGTCTCGACGGAGCGACCATCGACAACCTGACCCAGCGGCTAACGGCGGCGCTCCGCGTCTTCGATGAGAAATGCCGGGTCTACCAGTATCTGTTCAAGCGGAACCAAGCGCACATTCCCCATAACAACTACGCGAACGCGGTCGTGAATGCAGCGATCCAGAACCGCATCGAGTACCTCGAAGACAAAGCCTCCTCGCTCTACGACCTTCAAATCTGTTATGTCGTTCTATTTGAAGGGTTTCGTTACAAAGCATCCCTCGTCAAGAGCCTTGCGAAGCTCGTCTCGCGCCCTGCTGAGGCGGCGAGAGAGTTACGATCCCTGCTTTCGAGCCCGAAGCAGACGGCCGTACTCGGCGGCGAGCTCGAACGATCCCTGTCGGCGCTGTACGCCAAAGTGCGCAGCTTCGTCGGACAAGTCGGCGACTTTGTTGCCGTTCGCACGCNNTCGCATCTTGAATGCCATTCCGGATTTCTTCGCGTCGACGACTACTACGTCAAAGTCCTCACGCTCAAGGAGCCTTCCGCGCAAACGTTTCCTCTGATCTTTAAGCGCCTGCTCGAAGTCGAAGCCAGCTACTTCCTCTGCAGCGAATGGCAGAAACAGGATCCCGCGAAGAGCCGCGCACTCATTCATTCGCGCCGGCGACACTTCCACAACACCAAGCGGTCACTGGCCAGCTACGCCAGCAGTTCCGATGTTCCGGAACGCGCGGATGAGGTGCTTATCGATGAATCGAAGGAAGCGCAAGTACGCGATTTGGGTCAAGCCCTGACGGAGCTCGAAATCAAGGGGAATTACTTTGGGTGGTACTCGCTGACCGTGGTGATCTACGACCGCGACCTCGCAAAAGTAGAAACCGCGTGCGCCGATTTTTACAAGATCTTCAGCATGCACGATGCGCAGCTTTATGAGGAAAAATACAACCTCTTCAACGCCTATCTCGCAACCGTACCCGGCAACTACGCCTTCAATCTGCGCTCCATGCTCATTCTGAACACGAACTACGCCGACTACGCGTTTCTCTTTACTCTGCACTCTGGCCACCAGGTCAATGGCCATCTCCGGCAGGAATATCTCGCGGTGCTCGAAACAAACCACCGGACGCCCTTCTACCTGAATTTGCATTGTAAGGACACCGCGCACACCGTAATTCTGGGGCGAACGGGTTCCGGCAAGTCGTTCTTGCTCAACTTCCTGATCACCAACCTGCAGAAATACGCCCCCTATACCTTCATTTTTGACCTGGGCGGNNGCCTTCCAAAAACCAAAGCGAATCTCGATTTTCTGGCTCTATTTGTCGAATTGCTAGCCAGCAATCACGGCGAGGAAAGGCTTACAAGCCAAGACCAGCGAGAACTCTACGAACAAATCGACAACCTGTATAGCGTGGAGCCCGAACTGCGCACGCTTGGGGTTCTCGCCAACATGCTGCCGCGCGGATTGTCGCTCAAATTACAGAAATGGACGGCGAACGGGCAATTCGGATATCTGTTCGACAACGCCGAAGACACTGTCAGTTTCTCGAGATTCCAGTGCTTTGATTTTCAGGGCATGGAGCAATACCCACAAATCCTCGAACCGCTCCTTTTCTATATTTTGCATCGCGCGAACCATGTCATCACCGACACCGAAATCACCCACATCTTCAAGGCGTTCTTCATTGATGAGGCCTGGACGTTCTTTCGCAACCCCCGCATCAAGGACTACATCGTCGAAGCCCTAAAGACCTGGCGCAAGCAAAACGCCGCCATGATTCTTTCCACGCAATCGCTCGACGAACTGCGCAAATCGGGCATCGTGGACGTAATCATCGAAACCTGCGCGACGAAGATCTTTCTCGCCAATCCCGACATCGACCGCGAGCTGTACCAGGACCAGTTCCACCTGAACGAAACGGAGATCGAGTGCGTTTCCTCGCTCATTCCCAAGCGGCAATTCCTCATCAAGAACCACGAAATCGCCAAGATTGCCAATCTCGAAGTGGACGCGAAGAGCTACTGGCTGTACACCAACGATCCGTTTGACAACCGGAAACGTGCGGACGCTTTCGCAAAGTATGGATTCGCGGAAGGCCTGGAAGTCTTGGCGCGTGCGGACCGCTGAGACAAGCTCGCCATAAACAGTTTTGCAGCAAATAAAACCATGGAGAAATCAATGAACTCGAAAACGCAAAGCACTCTAGCAACATTCTTAGCCGTTTGCACGTTTGCACTGACCTGTTGCTTTGGAGGTGCGCCGTCCGCTCGCGCGGACGCCGCGGCTCGCACGGTGAAATATGGCGATGCCGACATCATCGCCGTGCGCGCCAAACTGCGCTTCACCACGCTGATCGTCCTACCGGCCAACGAGGAGATTCTCGACGCTACCACCGGAGACAAAGAATTTTGGATCATCAATGGCTCGCACAATCTCTGTTATTTGCACCCCGCCGGGCAGAACATCCGCAGCAACCTGAACCTCATCACCTCGTCAGGACATGTTTATTCCTTTCTGCTTACCGAAATCAGCAAGGAGCCAAACGCCGAGCCCGATCTGAAAATATTTGTGGAACGCAAGGAGGAATCGACCATCAACAGTGGCGAGACTGCCCCTCTGGCGCGCGCTTCCGAGGTACAGGCATACAAAACGGCCATCGATGCCGCGCGGGCGGAAGCCAATCAGTCAGCGCTCGCGGCGGAAGAACACGCACAAAAATCCATCCATGACTTTCGCGAACAGTACCCCGCCAAACTAGCCTTCGACTACACCTACGACACAAAGGCCGCAGGTGCGCCATTTTCGATCACTGCCATCTATCACGACGACAAATTCACTTACATCAAGTCCAGCGCCCAGGAAAAGCCCACGGTCTACGAGATCAAGGACGGCAAACCCAATCTCGTCAACTTCGAGCTTCGGAACGGTGTCTACGTCGTTTCCAAGATTCTCGACTCGGGGTATCTCGTCGTGGGCAAGAAGCGCCTGAATTTTGAACGTCACGCACAGTAGAACAAAAGCAGACAGAAAAAAAGAGAGAGGCTCGGTGACCAATGTTTGAGAATAATGAACAACCAAACGCAGTCGAAAACGGCGCTTCGTTGCGTGGCACGATAGAGAACAAAGCGGCGAAACCTGCCGGCTTGCTGCCGAAGAACACCCAACAACTGGTGATCTTGGCTGTGGCCAGCGTCATGGTCCTGGTGATGTGGCTGACCGGGGGCAATAGCAAGCCCAAGAATTCGACTGGGGCTGTCGCGGCATCCGCCAGTGTTCGGCCCCCGGACGCCGCCACCGTGCAGGACTTCAAACAGACCATCCAGAAGGAACAAGCCGCCTCACGACAACCCATTGCTCCGGGAGATTTAGCGCGACTCGAAGCTCTGCATCTTGCGGGTGACGTCCCCCCTGGAGCCGTGGTCATTCCGCCGGAATCCACAGTGCCAGAGCCGGGTAGCGTCATCGGTGGCACCCCTCAACAAAGCGCTCCGGCAGATCCGATAAAGGACGACCTTAAAAAGCGCGAATATTTGTCGCGCTTTGCGCCCAACGTCGCATTCACCAGCAGAACGGGACCAGAGGCTAGCCGCCTCCTCAATGCGCCCACTCAGGAATCGGGACTCCGGGCAGACGCTCCGCAGGGCTCAGCGAACTCCGCAGCTTCACCGGGCGCGCCCGGTTCAGGGGGAGACCTCGAAGCCCTAGAGCGTGGGGCGGCTGCGCAGTTTGCACCCATCGGCGGGCCAGCCACGAAGCCGGGTCAAACCGTCCAACCTCCTGCCGAACCGAAGGCCCAAAACCCTGACGTTCCCGCTCCTGGGATGTTCAATTCCTATTCGGGAAAGCGCTTCGTGTTATTCGAAGGGACCGTCCTCGAAGCACTTCTGGTGAACCGCCTCAACGGCACCTTTGCCGGACCAGTGGATTGCCTACTCACAAATAATGTCTATTCTCGCGACGGCCAGAACGTCCTCATTCCCTCGGGGACACGGATCCTCGGAGAAGCCAAGAAAGTGGAGGGCGTCGGCCAACAGCGCCTCGCCGTGGTGTTCCATCGCTTGGTCATGCCGGACGGATTCTCGGTCAGTCTCGACGGGTTCAAAGGGCTGAATCAGATTGGCGAGACCGCGCTCCGCGACAAAGTCAACAACCACTACCTGCAAATCTTCGGCACCTCTCTCGCCATCGGCATACTGGGAGGAATTGCGCAAGCCGGAACCGGCAATGACTTCACGAATTCACCGATAGACCGGGCACGCGAGGGCCTCGGTTCGAGCATCGCGAACTCGTCCATGCAGATTCTGGATCGGTTCCTGAACATCCTGCCTACCGTGACCATCCGCGAGGGAAGTCGAGTCAAGGTTTACCTCTCGGGCGACCTGCTCCTGCCCGATTACGGCGCTCACACCATGGACCCGAGCATGTGAGTGGCCGAGGCAAAAGCACCCAGTCCAGCAGCACCAAACTGCCCAAAGAGCACAAGGAGGAAACACCATGAAGTTCGTTTCTGTAAGGCGCAGCGTCGTTTTGCTTCTGATCGCGATGATTCTCATTCCCACGGTCTCTGAGGCCCAGTTCGGCGGTGTCGTCTACGACCCCACCAATTACCACAACGCGTTGCTGCGCTACTACCAATTGCAACAGCATCTCGTTCAACTGCAGAAGACCGTTTCAAAAGTCACTTCGCAGCTCAACCTGGCCATGCAGATGGCTCGCTATGTGAAGAACATGGAGTCCCGGTACCGGGCCATTTTCTCCGAGTGGCGGCACTTTTCAGCGAGCGATCTGTACGGGAATACGTCGGGCTGGATCGGCGCCGCGAATGGCGCCGGAGCGCAGAGCGTCAGCCCCGCCTATCAGCAGGCCATCATTCCCTTCCTGACCTACAACCAGACGTTTTTAGGCGCTATTAACCCCGCTGACGCACTGCATCTGAAGTCCGTCTCCGCCTCCCTGCAGCTCGCGGACGGCGCAAATATCTCCGCCCTGACAACCGTGGGCAACATCCGGGGAAATGCCCAGGCTTTGCAATTACAGATCGCCAACCTCGAACAGGACTCCTTTTCCCCAGACAACGACCTCAACAGCGAAGTGAGCGTGCTGAACAAGATCAACGCTTCGAATGTTCTGACATTGCGCACCCTGCAAGACGCGAACAATCTGCAAGTAGCGGCCCTTGAGCAGCAGATTCTCCAGGCCAAGCAGTTGCGCGACAATGACGCCGCCAACCTCAATTTCACAACCCAAATGCGCCAACAAGCAACACAGAATCTCGCGCCATTCAACAATAACCTCAACCAAAGCCTCGCAAGCTACCGGCTGCCGTAACGAGTCCAGGAAACCAGGAGACGCCATGAACTTCTTCGATGCGGTGTTGCAAGCCATCAATGCACTGGTGCAGCAGAATCTTGGCGTCTTCGACGGCATGGGTCATAACCTTTTCCGTGCCTTCGCCACCATCCTGGTCGTCTGGTACGGCATAAAAGCTGCCTTTGGGGCCGGCGAGCATCGCGCCGGCTTCCACTTTGGCAACTTCGTAAGCCTCATCCTGATGATCAGTTTTGGCTTCGCCATGGTTAACTACTACGACGCGCCCATACCGGGCATCGGACGCGACTTCCATCACCTCATTACGGACGAGGCTGCTAGTCTCTCAAACCAAATCGGACAGGCCAACGCCCAGCGCATCGCCGACGATACAAACTATGTCTTGAGCAACCTCGAAGCTCCGAGCATCACCCAGCCCATCGCCACCTTTCTCTACGCCTTGTTGTGGCTCGGCGCCGTCATCACCGAAGCTTTGGCCCTGATTATCGTGGCCTTTGGCGTCGTCGCTACGGCCGTCTGTATCCTGCTCGGACCCGTCTTCATCCCCTTCTTTATCGTTCCTCAGCTCGATTGGCTATTCTGGGGATGGCTCAAAGCATTTATTCAATATTCTTTCTACCAAGTCGTTGCGGCCGCCGTGCTCTACATCGTCAGCCAGTTCACCTTCGGCATCATCCACGCACAGATTACCGGCCTCATGTCCGCCACCGACCTGCTCAAAATCTCTCCCGTTTTGCTGGTGACCTACATCGCCGCGATATACGCCATCGTGAAGGTTCCCACCCTCACGAGTCACATCTTCAGTGGCACCGCAGGCGCGTCGGCCGCTGGTTTTCTGGGCCGCATCGCCTCGTCGTTTGGAGGCGCGGCATGAAGGACGAATCCTTTAACGACGCCAAACAACTGTATTTAGAACAGTACGCCTCGGCCATTGTGACTGGGGGGTATCTCAAGATAGCGGTGACCGTGCTCTCGCTGGTGATTCTGGGACTGGTACTCGCAAACCTCAAAATTATTCGAACCCTTGAGAATTTCAAGCCCCTCGTCGTGCGCATCGACGAAATCGGCCGCGCACAGGCTGTGAGCTACGAAAGCTTGGCGTATAAACCCGAATATCGGGAAACGAAGTACTTTCTCACGCGATTTTGCCAGCTTTATTACCGCCGCAATCGCTCCACCATCAACGACGATTTCAGNNAGCGACGGCCTGGCGCCTGAACGAGACGTTGAAGTCCAGCAGGTGGTGATTGAACCCATGGAAAAAGCTCCCTTCAAGGCCACCGTGGACTTCTTTGAAATCGAGTATTCGCCCGCCGACCATAGCGTTTCCAAGCGCACGTTGTATACGGCCAGTTTGCTGTTTTCCTTCCGGGATCACGTTCCCAACGAGGAGATTCTGACCAACCCCTTGGGCCTGACCGTCAGCTATTTCCGGGAAGACCAGGCCTTCAGCAAATGATTCGCCAATCCCTGTTCGTCTCTGCAACCGCCCTTCTTTTGCTCGTGCTGACGCTCATGAACCGACTGAATTTTCTGTCACCCTGGCGTAAGGCCATCTTCCTCCACTGCGGCACGAGCCTCGCGGTGTTCATCGGCATTCTAGGCGTTAATCTTTTCGCGGCCACGCTTGCCATCAACCGCAAAATCTTCCTCAAGGACACCGGCCGGAAGCTCTCCCACTTCGACAACCAACTGCAGTCCGAAGGACAACACGCGCTCCCGGCCATCTTCAAGGAAAGGCGGTAGCTCATG
>PMOV01000283.1:0-139 GCA_003161195.1 Acidobacteriota bacterium
TCCTCGATCAGCGCCACGCTCCAGCCCTTATCCGCCAGGTTGTGTGACAAGGGATTCCCCGCCTGCCCAGACCCAATCACAATCGCATCAAATTTCATGCCCAACCTCCCTCGCCCTTGGCGGCGACGCGCTTATCGCG
>PMOV01000283.1:164-35632 GCA_003161195.1 Acidobacteriota bacterium
AGGAACTCACCATGTCGATTTCCGCCAGAAAGATCGCATCCCCGTCTCGCTGCATCCGCGCCTTGGATGCTCCATCCGCCCAACAGTATCTACAACATTTCACAGCACTTCCAAGTCGCAAGGCCCCACACCAGCGAACCTAACCCCAGCAGAATGAACACTTACCAGATTTCGCCCCGTAAACCCCGTAGAATGAACACTTGCAAAAAAAGCACCCCATGGGGGTACCCCTCCCATCCCAGGCCCCCACCCAACGTATCCACTCCGCCACACTAGTACTCCCGTAGCGTTGACCGCCTGAAAATTCCCTCGCTACTGTGCATGCTGGGGGTCCGGGTGTCCACGCTCAGTAAACTATCCGCGATTTCCCGGCGACCACGCTAAATGCTATGACCACCGCTGTAAAAGCCGGCCGTTACGAAATCGTCGGAGAAGTCGGCCGCGGCGCCATGGGCGTCGTCTATAAGGCCGTCGACCCGGTCATCGGCCGCACCGTGGCCGTCAAGACCATCCGCCTCAGCGCGGAAGGCACTGGCCTCACGCGTCCCGAACTGCTCACCCGTTTCCAAACCGAAGCGCGCGCCGCTGGTCTCCTGACCCATCCCAATATCGTCGTAGTGTACGACGCCGGCGAAGAAGACGGACTCTACTACATCACCATGGAAATGGTGGAAGGCAAAAGCCTTCAGGCGCTGATCGACGAAGGGCAGAAATTTTCGCTGCCACGCGTGCTGCGCATCATGGAGCAAACCTGCGGCGCGCTGCAATTCGCGCACGAGCGCCACGTGGTGCACCGCGACATCAAACCCGCCAACCTGATGCTCACCGCCGACGACACGGTAAAAGTCACGGACTTCGGCACCGCGAAGATTCTGCAGTTCGGCACCGCGCAGCAAACCACGCACGTCATGGGCACGCCGAGTTACATGTCGCCCGAGCAGGTGAAAGGCCGCGCCGTGGATGGGCGCAGCGATATTTTTTCTCTGGGCGTGCTGCTCTATGAAATGGTGACCGGCGAAAAGCCGTTTCCCGGCCAGAACATCACCACGGTGATCTACAAAATCGTCAACGAAGATCCCGTTCCTCCGCGCCAGCTCGATGCTTCCATTCATCCCGGCATCAGCGAAGTGATTATGCGCGCGCTCTGCAAGGAGCCAGAGAGTCGTTACCAGTCCTGCCGCGAAATGCTCGAGGACTTGCGCAACTACCGTTCGTCCGCGCTCTCCGGCAATCCCCAATCCACCATGGCACTGCACGCCGCCAATCCCGGGGCGACGGTGGCCATGAATAATTCTTCGCGGGCGGGCGCGTTTGCCAACGAGGGTCAAGTCGCCTCCACGGTGCGGGCACTTTCCTCACGCGGTGGCGGTCCAGGGCAAACGCCCGTCGTGCGCCGCACTGGTTCCATTGCGCCGGTAGTGGTTGCCGACCCGCCTAAGAGCAAAGGCCTCCTGCCAACCGTTTTCTTCGCGCTGCTGTTGCTCGGCGTGATCGCCTGGGGCGCCAACAAAATCAAACCGGTGTTCCTGGCCGCCAAGAACATTAACGCAGCGGACGCAACGCAGAACGCGAATTCCGCCGCGATTCCCGCGGTTCCAGTTCCAGAGAACGCGCCGACGGCCGCTCCAAGTTCTGCCACGCCGCCGCGCAACGTCGATTCGCCCGCGCCAACGACTCCCAAAACCGCGGCGCCTCTAACTGCGGCACCGAGTCCTGCGGCGGCGAATCCCCCCGTCGAGTCGTCACTGCAGCCGGCGGCGACGACGCCTGAAAAGCCGGCAGCGAAACCATCGGCCGAAACCGCCAAGCCTGAGCTCACGCTGAGCGCCAAAGCTGCGCAGTACAAGTCGCGCATCGAGACCGTGATTGCCAGCCAAGGACTACAGGACCGCGTCAAAGTGCAGGGTTTCGGCACTTCGCTAACGCTGGCCGGCAAACTGCGGCCTGCCGAGCACGGCGCGTTGCTGAAGTTTCTGCGTGATTCGCCACCCGAGATTCGGGTCATCGACCACATTGAATATGACGACGCGCCGCTGACGGCTTCCGCAACAGGTGCGGTGGACGAAGGGGCGCACCCGGTGGCTGTGGCCGGCCGCGGCGCCATCCATGTGGTTACCGACGTGATCGGCGCAACCGCCACGCTCTTCGGTCCACAGGGCCACGCGCAAAAACAGTGTCAGACGCCCTGCAGCTTTACTGACCTGATGGGCAAGAGCTTCAGCCTGGAAGTAAAGAAAGATGGCTATCGCACGGTGCAGACGGCGTTGTCCGTTAAGCCCGGCGAAGTCGTCGATCAAAAGATAAATCTCGAATCGCTCGCCGTTGGACTCAAGGTGGTCAGCGATCCCCCTGGCGCGAACGTGTTCATCAACGGCGCCAAGCAATCGGGCCAGACGCCCGTGGTCCTGCCATTGGCGGCGGGGCAATACGATATCGTCATGCGTCTCAGCGGATACAACCCGTACTCGAGCCACGTGCAAGTGACGGACAACGTCCAGACGGAACTGAGCGTCCAGATGCACGCCAAAGACACGAGCAAGGAAGCGTGGGCCAACGTGAGCACAACGCCGAAGGGCGCGGAGATCGTCGTCGATGGCACGACGACCTCGCAATATTCTCCATCGCGAGTGCAGTTGAGCCCCGGCGTGCACACCATCACATTGAAAATGCGCGGCTTCCAGCCGTCGCGCACCACCGTGCAGGTCAGCGAGGGGGGCACCGTGCAGGTGCAGGCGAGCCTTAAGCCGGATAAATAAGTCGTCCGTCAGTCGTCGGTTAAAGCTGCCCAATGTGTAACATTTTCTCCCCTCTGCGGAACCATAGTCCTAGGACTCTCTTCATCAGACGCTGAAAATAAACAATTTGACTGCCTTTCTATCAGGCACATCCCGTGCTTTATCCTTACCAGGGAGAGCCCGCCTCCTGGCATCCACTCGACTCTCAGGCGGACCCCCCTTCCACAGGCTTAGATTGATTCCCTAAATGGGAGCACGGAGCAGGCATTGGGTTTACGAGCTTCATTCCCGCTCAACCGGGAAGCATTCGATGATGAGGCTCCGTCTTCGCAGGAGAAGGCGGCGCGCGTCTCACCGCGTCCCCTTAGCCCATCTACGCCGCGCGCCGAATCCACAGCGCTACCTGGGGTAACGCAGGCGATGCGCAACCTGCAGCTTCTGCTGCGCGCCGACCGTCTTTACGAAGAGAGCCACCCAAAACGCCTCGATAGCCTGGACGCCGCGTACGAAACCCTGCGGCTGGCGGCGGATCAACTCAACGGTCTGGACTTGCGCATCGACCGCGGCACCATCCGCATCCCGAAAGTCGCTGAGGGCGCTTTGCCCGATCAGCGCGGCGAACTGCAGGCGCTTTCCGCGGACCTGCTGCGCGCGGGCGTGCAAACGCTGCACTTCTCGAAAAAATTCCATGTGGGCGAACTAGACACGCTGGCGCGTTTGATGAAGGAATCGTTGTTAAAATCGAGCCATACAGCGCGCAGCGGCAAACTTGGCTGGTGGCCGCTAAAACTTGTGGAGAATCACGTGGAAGGCATTTCCGTCAACACGCAAACGGACAGGCGCGTCGATACGGTGCTGGGCAGCCTGATTGCGGCGCTGGTGGCGTATGGCGGCAGCTCGCCGCGGGAAAACAGCGAAGCAGCCATCACCGCGCCGGATTTCGACGACCTGGTGGCCGCGCTGCGTTTGCTGGCACGTCTGACGCCGCCACTCGAAAGCGCGCGCGGGCTCTCGCCGGAGGAAGCGGCGCGGGGAATTCATGGCGCCATGGAGAATGCCAGCCGCGACACTGTGCGCATGCTGCTCACGTCCGTGTCCCAATATGGACCAGTGGGCGGCGAGCGCCCGCAACCTTATTTGCTGCGGCTCTCGGAAAGCTTGATATTTGAATTTCTCACCGCGGAATTTGCCACCGGCGCGTTGACCCCCGCCGTGGTGCGTGACTCCTTCCGGCGACTGGCCGCCGCGATTGAAGAAGCCGGGCGATACCCCGGCCCGCACGCCTCGCAACACCTTTCGGCGTTTGCTACGGTCTGGGCCGAGGAAACGCACCTCGAACAGATCGTGGAACGCTTCTGGATGGAGTTGCCGGCACGCGAAAAGTCGGCAGTGATGCGCGGACAGGAGATATGGTGCATTCCGGTCGCCGCCTTGCGGCACACCCTTGGTCGACTGGCGCACGCGGGAGCGGATGCGCAACGCCGCGAAGCTCGCAGTATCGTGCTGAATTACGCGCGCCGTTTAGTCCACACGGACGCCGCCGCGCGACGTTCGGTCGCCGCGGGGCTCAACGAACTCACCACCATTATCGAATCGCTCTGGCCCAATCAACTGCCGGACGAACTGAGTCTTGGCTCGCTGAAAGCGCTGGAGGGCGAAACCATTCCCGAAACGGGCGCTTTGCTGGCGGCTTTTGTGGAGACCCTGGCGCGCGTTGCGGTAAATCGCGGCGACTACGGTGGCTTTGAAACCATCCTCACCGGCCTGGAACGGCCGCCACAAGGCAACGAGCGGGATGGTTTGATGGCCGCGCTTTCGCAGCGCCTGGTGGCGCAAGATCGCTGGCTCTTGTTGGTAGACGCGGCGCTGGCCAATCGCGCGCTAGACCCGATCCTGCCGCGGCTGCTCAAGCGCGATCCGGAACGGCTGCTGGACCGCCTGACTTTGTTACTGACCGAACCGCAAGGCGCGGAGATGATTCCTGCCATGGCGCGCCTGTTGCGTGCGATCGGCGTGCCCGGGCTAAACCTGCTGGAAACACGCCTTTACGAAGCACGGCGACAACGCGTTAGTGCGGCCATCAAGCTGCTTGCCGCCGCCGACGCCGAACGCCTGCTGCGCGGCATCGCACGGGCACTGGGCAGCTGGGAATGGAACTTGCAGGATCTGGCGATCAGCGAACTGGCGCGCCCAGCGAATTCGGCCTGCGCCGCAAGCGCGGCCTTTGTGTTCTCCGCGATTCTGGCCGACGCCCATCCGCTCGTAGTGCCGATGATGATCGACCAGATTGGCCTGGCGCAGGAAACCACCGCCGTCCCGCAACTGATGGAAATTGCCGCCGGCGAACACGAAATTCTCCGTGACCAATTCGTGCGCATCAAGGCCATCGAAGCGCTGGGCCGCATGCGCGCCACGGAAGCTGCCGATTTGCTGCGCCAGCTGGTGGAGCACCGCGAAGGTTTGACGTTTGCGGAGCCCTCCGGCCTGCGCGCGGCGGCCGAAGAGGCGCTTTCACTGCTGGAGAATCGCCCCAGCTCGACCCGCACGCGCGCTAACTTTGAGGCCGCGGCGCAAGCCAGCGCCAGTTATCAGATTCCGCGCCGCTATGTGCGCATTCCACTGGAATCCCCGCTGCGCGCACACATTGACGGGGGACAAGCCGGCCTGGCGCGCGTGAAGACGATCAGTCTGGGCGGAGCGTATCTCTCTTCACCTAAGAAACTCAGCGTCGGCGACTCGATTCGCCTCGAGGTGCGGGCCGGCCTGCGCAAGATCCATTTCACCGCGGTGGTTCGCAATGTCGGCCCGGATGGCGGCGGCGTGGAGTTCGTGCACATGAAGGACGAAGATCGCGACAAGCTCTTCAAGCTCGTGCAGCGGCATTTGCCCGGCACGGCGCGCTAGACGACAAGCTTCTTTCCGCAGCAGTCTTAAAAGCCTCTTTTGTCGTGGAACTTTTGGCGGCACGATTGAAAGTCCAGGACACTTTCCTGTAAGGACTTTGCTAGGGCGGTGACTGGCGAAGCAGTTCTTGTAATGAAAGAAGTGGCGAGTGATGAGTGGCGAGTCACATACCACACCGCCGACTTGAAGGCAGGCCCTTTCCTTGCGTTGTTTCCCACCGTATCGGCGCGGATTAAAGGTATGCCCTCCGCCGCAGGCATGTCCCTAACTGCGAACCACTATTGAAAAAATAGCTAGTTTCGAGTTGAATTCTGCGCACGCTTGCCGTAAAACCCCAATATCCGATGAACAGCCAGCTTCTACGTGTATTTGCGACGAAGCACGTGTTCCGCCGCAGCAGTAAACGGGTTACTTTGAGGAGGGTTCATGCCGCGCTTGGGTCATAAATCGCTGTGGGCAATATTGGGCTTGCTGCTGTTGTGCTTCGCTCCGGCGTTGCGCGCGCAAGTGAACACCGCGACGCTCTCCGGCACGGTGCTGGACCCGCAAGGTTCGGCCGTCCCGGGCGCCAAAATCAGCATGACCAACCCGCTGACGTCCACGGTGCGCTCCACGGTGGCGGATGAATTCGGACGCTACAATTTTGCGGCGCTGCCGCCGGGCCGCTACACCATGAGCATCGACGGCGGGAGCAACTTTGCGGTCTTCAACGACTCCTCATTAGTTGTCACGGTCGGCGAAAATGCCAGCTTCGATCCTCGGTTGGAGCTCAAAGGCGTGCAACAAACCATCACCGTGTCGAGCGAAACCGCGGCCATTGAAACCACCAAAACTCAGGTGGACGAGACCATCGGCGAAACGCGCATCGATAATCTGCCCATCAATGGCCGCAACTACATCAATTTTACGCTTACCGATTCGCAGGTCACGCGCGACAACGCGCCCAACACTGGCGCGGCCCCCACCTCCGGCCTCAACGTTAGCGGGCAGAGCGGCCGCTCCAACATCGTGTTCGTCGACGGCGGCGATAACACCGATAACGCCACCAACGGCGTGCGCGCCACGCTGTCGCAAGAGGGCGTGCAGGAATTTCAGGTCATCACCGGGAACGCCGCGCTGCAGTACGGGCGCGCTTCCGGCGGCGTGATCAACATCATCACCCGCGCCGGCGGCAACGATTTTCACGGCGACGTTTTCGGTTATCTGCGCAATCGCAATTTTCAAGCGGTAAATCCCTTCAGCACGGTTTCCGATCCTGCCTACACCCGCGTGCAAGCCGGCGCGGCCTTCGGCGGCGCAATCAAGAAGGACANNTTTGACACCACGCAGGTGGGTTTGCCCTTCGGCACCTTGCAACTAACGCCGCAACAAATCGCGTTTCTGACCAACCCCACCACTTTGGCAACGGAAGCCGCCAGCCCCGCATTCGCCACGGCCGTAGGTCAATACGCCTTTCTTGCGGGGGCTTCCTCGGGCATGGCCGTCAACCGAGTGTGGCCGACGAGTCTCACCGGCCTCGCGGGCGTCAGCGGGTTTCCCAGCACCTGCACCCCCGCAACGCTTCCTTGTTTTGTTCCGGCGTCCTACAACGGACTGGCGTCGCAAGCGGGCAATTTCCCCGTCTTCGAAGGAACCAGCCTATGGGCCTTGCGCATCGATCACAAAATCAATTCCAGCAACCAGTTGATGCTGGAGGGGCGTGTCAGCCCCAGCACAGTAACGGGCATTGAAGTGGAAGGCCAGGATCAGCCCGCCGGCCAGAACGGCTACTCGCGCACCTCGCAGCAGACCTATCGCGACATCACGGGCATCGCCGAGTGGAGCAAGATCATTGGCACCAACAAGGTGAACGATTTTCTGTTCGAGTACGCTCGGCGGGGCCTGAATTATAACTTCTCCAGCGGGCCAGGCGGCGCGGATCCGGCAGTGAACATTACGGGCTACGCGTACATCGGCCGCGAACCGTATTCCTACATTCAGCGCACCGAAGATCGGTACGAATTCGCCGACACGTTCTCGTGGACCAAAGGAGCGCACGCGATGAAGTTCGGCGCCGAATTTGACTACATCCCGACGACCGCCATCTTCACAGTGAATTATGGAGGCGTGTACGATTTCGGTTCCTTCAGCGCCGCCAATCTCGGATTCCCATCGAATTTCCCATCCCTGTCTCCAGTCCAAGCCTACGGAGCGGGTCTTCCGGCCGACTTTGTTCAAGGCATTGGCAGTCCCAAGGATTCTTTCCCCAACAAGCCTCTTGGCGTTTTCTGGCAGGACAGCTGGAAGATTCGTCCTAACCTGACGCTGAATTACGGCGTGCGTTACGACATTGAATTCCCGCCGAAGTTCGCCGCGCCTGATGCGGAGGCGGAAGTCGGCTATCAGATTCTGGGGATCGAAAAAGGCATTCAGACCGACGCCAACAACGTGCAACCGCGCGTCGGAATCGCCTGGGATCCCTGGGGCGACGGGAAAACCGTGGTGCGCGCCTCCTATGGGTTGTATTTCGACCATCCGCTTCTGGGTCTGTATTTTCTGGGTGACGCTTCCGACGGATCAAAGAGTGTGCAACTGGCCTTCGGCGGCACACAGACATGCACGGCGGCGGGTGATCCCAACAACCTGAACGCTATTCCTATTTTCCAGGGTACGCTGATCAATCCAGCTACTCCGCAGTGCGCCCCTACGCCTTCGGCGGCATTGAACGCTTCGTTGGGCTATCTTCCAAACCAGCAGCAGTTCCAAGCCTTGAATTTTCCCTCGTCGCTGTTCATCAACCAGAACTATGTCGCTGCGGGATTCCCGCTGGGCTTTCAGCCGTTCGGTTATCCGCAGGGCAAAGGCTTCGTGTATGCCTATTCCGAGCAGGCTAACTTGACGCTGGAGCGCGATCTGGGGGAAGGCTTCACGCTCAGCTTGGCTTACAATTTGAACGAAGGACATCACATCAACCGCCCGATCAACGCGAATCCCATTCGCGGCGATTTGATGGAGCAGAATTTGGCCGCCGCCGTGGCCGCGGGAGTCAACTCCGCCACGGATAGCCCTTTCCTCGTCAGCGGATGCAACGTGGGACCGGGAGGGCCGTACGTTCCCGCCGCGCTGGTGAATTTCTTTCGACCGTCGGGGCTGAATCCGGCGGTGGCGGAAGCGGTTCTATCGCAGCCCGGAGGCGCTGCATGCATTGGGCTTGCCAATGAGGTTCTGGCCGCCGATGGCCTGAACGCGAAGTGCAACCCCGGCGTGAACCTGGCGAATTGCGTGCCGTTCAGCGACATGGACGCCAACTACTCGAACGGGAACTCCATCTACAACGGCTTTAGCGCCAACCTGCGCAAGCGCTACGGCAGCCACTATGAACTGCTGGCTTCCTACACGCTTTCCCACGCGATTGACGATGCGACCGACCTGGAGGCCACGCTTACGCCACAGGACAGCTTCTACCCCAATCTTGATCGCTCCACTTCCACGTTCGATCAGCGCCACCGGTTCGTCTTCAGCGGCGTCTACAATAGCGGCAAACTTTCCGGGGACGGATTCGTCAGCAAATTTTTCAGCAATTGGACGGTGGCGCCGCTTTTGGAAATCGCGTCTGGGCGGCCGTTCAACATCGTGACCGGCAACGACGACAACCTGCAGCTTTCGGCGCTGACCGGACGGCCGAACACCTTCGCCACCACGGGATGCAGCAACCCTGTCGTCAATTCCAAATTTTCGCCCACGGGAATTTTGCAGGAACCGTGCGTGACGATCGCCAGCACCACGCTGCTCTCTCTGGACGGGAATCTTGGGCGCAACGCCGGGCTTACGCCGTGGGTGGCGTTCGGGGATATGCGTTTTGCCAAACGCATCTATTTCGGCGAGCGCTACAACCTGGAACTGATTACCGACATTTTCAATATCGCCAACCGCTTCAACGTGGCCAGCGTCAACGTGCTGTACACCGCCGCGGGGCAGCCTACTTCGTCCTACGATCCGCGGCAGTTCCAATTCGCCATGAAATTTCACTGGTAACCGTACGGAGTGCGGCAGCCCGGCTGCCGCTTTTACGGTCGCAGCCGCACTCGACATCGTGAAAGCGGGAGCATGGCTCCCGCGCTCCGCAAACACTGAACCCGCACGTTACAATGCTGCGGAAACGGCGAACGGATGCCCAACAGACTCCCCAACATTCACGCTTGCGTCTTTGACGCTTACGGGACGCTGTTCGACGTGGCCAGCGCGGCGCGCTCCGCGCAAGATGCGCTGGGCGAAAAATGGCAGACGCTGGCCGAGCTGTGGCGGTCGCGGCAGTTGCAATACACCTGGCTGCGCAGCCTTACCGGGCAGTACATGGATTTTTGGCAGGTTACTGGCGATGCTTTAGATTTTGCGCTGGAGACGCTGCGCGTCGCCGATCCCGCGTTGCGCGAACGGCTGATGAATTTGTATTTGACGCTGGAGGCGTACCCGGAAGTCCGCGAGACTCTGAGCAAATTAAGTGCCGCTGGGATGAAATTGGCCATTCTGTCCAACGGCGCGCCGGCCATGCTGAGTGCGGCGGCGGTGCACGCGGGAATTGCGGAACTTTTCGACGCGATTATTTCCGTGGACGAAGTGAAGTTCTATAAGCCGCATCCGTGGGTCTATGCGCTGGCCTCGGAAAGGCTCAACATCGACGCCGCCAACATCTGTTTTCTCTCGTCCAACGGGTGGGATGCGTACTCCGCGAAAGCGTTTGGCTTTCGCGTGCTGTGGTGCAACCGTTCCGGGCAGGCGCCGGAGCGGCTGCCTGAAACGCCCGACGCGCAAATCGCCAGCCTGGCCGAGTTGCCGCAACTTGTACTCCCCTAGCGGCTCGTGCGCGGTTCCATCCGGGACAGCGCGGCTCACGTCGAGCGTTTTCAGTTCTGTGCCAAGAAGAGTAAAGTAAGGCTTCGGTTTCCCGCGTTCCTATTGGAGAAGGCATGAGTTTGCCGGTGATTCTTGTGGCGCTGCTGGTGGCTGGCACGGTGTTCTGGCTGGCGATGGAAACGTCGAAGAGTTTGAAGCGTAGCGCGCAGCTGGAAACGCAAATGCTGGAGTTACGGCGTGAGATGCAATCCGTGGCCACGGGGCAGGCGCAAAGCTCCGGGCAGGTGAAAGCGATCGCGGACAGCGTTTCGCTGCGGCTTGAAAGCGTGAACACCGCGGTGCAAGAGGGCATGAAGGGCGCGGCCCAGGTGACCGGGCAGATTACTTCGCAGGCGCAGTCCGTGATGGCCGAGGAATTGAAAAACACGCGCGCGCAAATCGGGGAAATTCAGAAGCAGCTGGGCGAGGTCCAGCAGGCCGGTAAGCAGATGTCGCAGACGGCGCAGACCCTGGAAGGCATCTTGGGCGGAGCGAAATCGCGCGGATCGTTTGGGGAAGTCACGCTAGAGCGATTGCTTGAGGATTCGCTGCCGCGCTCGCAATACCAGATGCAGTACCGTTTTGCGAGCGGGGAAGCGGCCGACGCGGTGATCCTGCTGCGCGATAAGAAGCTGATGGCCATCGATTCGAAATTTCCCTTGGACGCTTTTCGCCGCATCGCCACCGAGGGTGAAGAGGCGCGGCGCACGTTCGCCACGGCGGTGAAAGGCCACGCCGACGCCATCGCAAAGAAATACATCGTGCCGCACGAGCAGACGCTGGAAGTGGCGCTGATGTTCGTGCCGTCGGAGGTGGTTTACAACGAACTGCTCATCACCACCGATGCGAAGGGGCAGCAACTCGACGCCTATTGCCGAGACAAGAACATCATCGCGGTTTCGCCGAACACGCTGTACGCGCACCTGTGCGTCATCGCCATGGGCCTGCGGGGCATGCAGATCGAGGAGAACGCTCGCCACCTTTCGGCGGGACTGTCCGGCGTGCGCAAGCAAATGGAAACGTTCTATGGCGTGTTCGACAAAATCGGCACGCATCTCGGCAATGCACAAAAGAGCTACCAGGAAGCGGATAAGCGCTTCGAGAAGACGCAGCTCACGCTGGAGAATTTGCTGAACGTGACGAATCCTGAAGCGCTGCTGGAATCGCTGCCGGAACCCACGCAAGCAGCGTTGCCACTGGCTCCGCAATCCGCCAAAAAGTCCGCCTGAGCGGCGCAGGCAAAAGTGGCGGTGCTACTGAGTTTACTTCGGCGCCTCTACGGGCTTTCCAGACAGCATCGCCAAGCGAATGGAAATCAGAAAGCTTCCCTTCTTCTTGCCGATCACCTCAAACTTGGCCGCATTCGGTGCTTCGCCGCTGGTCGCCTGCTTCACTGATACGCCTCCCACCAACTCCGCCACGTCGGGCGCCAGGTTGCGCGCCTCGAGTGTCAGTTTCGCTGCGCTACCATGCACCACAACGCGCAGGGTGCGATGCTCGCCATGCGCCAGCGGCGCAGCATCCGCCTCTAAAGCCAGCTCGACGAAGGTCATCTGAAATGGCGATGCGGTCTGCTTGGCGCAGGAAATCTCCACGCGCGCCCCCCCGGGCTCTGCCTCGGCCGGCGGCAACACCACCAGGGCCATCGGCGACGCCGCCAGCACCAGCGCCTTCTGCCCGCCGATGGTTACGGAGTTGGCGTCGGCATCCCCGCAAAATCCTTGTCCCAGGACGTCAAAGCGATCGGAGATGGAGGCTACGCGCGGCACGGTGGTTACGGTGATTCCCGGCGCGTCGATCGCAGCCGGCGCCAGCACCACAGAATTGACGCGTCCGCCGCGCCCTGGCAGGGCTGCGGTAATCACGCCCGGGGTCAACGGGGCGGCAAAGAGTGCTCGGCCGGTCGCGTCGGTCTTCAAATGGTCGCCATTGGAAAATGTGACCTCCACGTTGGGTGTCAGCCGGCCGTTCACGTCCAGGACCGCCAGCGTCGCGCGTTCTCCAGCGACAAGCAACCTCGGCAACAGCAAGATTCTGGCGCCGCTGGCCGGCGGTGGCGCGGGCAGCGGCGCGCTTTGCGGAGGCGCGGAACCGCTGGGGGCTGACGTCTGCGGCGCCGAAGAGGTGGGGACCGAAGGGCTAGGAGCCGGAGTGCTGGAAGTTGGGCGCGGCGCGGACTGCACTGGAGTCTGTGAAAACGCCTCAGGGGCACCCGTCGCACCCCAAGTCAACGCACACACCGCCAACAGAAAAACTCGCAATCGCACCATGGTCCCGATTGTAGATGAGGGCATCCCCATCCGCCGACGAAAAAAGCTCCCAGAACGAGCGCCACTCCAGCCCTAAGCTCCCCCGCCCGCGAGCCCGGCAGCCTCCCAGAACTCGCGCCCCGGTATCCCGAGCCTTTGGTCCCAGGGCAGCCCATGTCGCCAACCCTGTAGCCAAAAAGCCCTTAGTAACTTCGCCGCATCGTCTACCACCTCCCCCATGGGTCTGCTAGCGTGGATAAAGGTAATCAGGGCCCGTGGGCCGGGGTGTCCGCCCATCATCCAGGAGCTTTTGTGCGAATCAAGAGCGGTGGCGTCACGGACGTGGGTCGCGTGCGCTCCAACAATGAAGACTGCTACCGCATCGTCCCGGAAATGGGCCTCTTCGTTCTTTCCGACGGCATGGGCGGCGAAGCCCACGGTGAAATCGCCAGCGCAATGGCGGTGGAAACCGTCGTCAAGCACTGTCTCGAAGGGGAAAACAATCCCGCAGCCCCGATTTTCGGCGAAACCCAACCCGGCTGGTCCGCCCACACCAAGCGTCTCGCCAGCGCCGTCCATTTGGCCAACCGGTGCATCTTCGAATCTGCCGCGCAAAATCCCGAGCAGCAAGGCATGGGCGCCACCGTCACCGCCGCGTGGATCACCGGCCACGAGTTGAGCTTGGCGCATGTCGGGGACAGCCGCGCCTACATCCTGCGCGCTGGAGCTTTACAGCAACTCACCAGCGACCATTCTCTGGTCGCCGAACAAGTCCGTCGCGGCATCCTCACCGCCGCACAAGCCGATGAAAGCGATATGCAGAGCGTCCTGCTGCGCGCCCTCGGCACCAATCCGCAAATCGAAGTCGACGCCGAAGACCATCTCGTGTTCCCCAAAGACGTGCTACTGCTCTGCTCGGACGGCCTGACCCGCATGATCATGGAACCCGAAATCGCCGGCGCCCTGCAGTCCGAGCCGGACTCCGCTAAAGCCGCCGCGCGCCTGGTCGATCTCGCCAACGAACGCGGCGGCGCCGACAATACCACCGTCATCGTCGTACACACCGATACCGAAACCCGCAATTGGTTCTCATGGCTGCGCTTTGGCCAGCGCAAGCACAGCAATGGCAATGGCCACGCAGGAGGAAAATAACATGGCGAAGCTCAGCCTCATGTTTGAGGAACGTCTGGTAAAGGAAGTCCCCGTGGGCAGCCGCGCCATCGGCATCGGCCGCTCGCCGGACAATGATTTGCCCGTCGACAATCTCGCCGTCTCCAACTACCACGCGCGCGTCTACTTTGAAGCCGGCAAGCTGGTGGTCGAAGACCTCGACTCCCTCAACGGCACCTTCGTCAACGACATCCGCATCGAGCGCGCCACGCTGCACGACGGCGACTCCATCTGGATCGGCAAGCACCATATCAAGGTCGACGCCACCGGCGACGCCCCGGTCCCCTGGGACTCCGGCCGCAAAACCAACGCGCCGCGCATCAACGAAACCATGGTCCTCGACACCAAGGTCCGGCGCGACATGCTCCAGCAAGCCGCCGCCATGGGGGAACGCACGCAATTCGCCGCGGGGCGCCTCAAAGTCCCCACCATGGTGGTCCTCAGCGGCAAAACCGATCAGCGGGAATACGCGCTGACCAACAAACTCACCGTCATCGGCAAATCCGGCCTGGCCACCGTGCGCCTCAAGGGCTGGTTCAAGCCCGCCATGGCCGCGCAAATTAATCAACGCGACGATGGCTATTACATCGTGGCTGGAGATAAAATCCCCACCGTGAACAGCGCACCCATCTCCGGCCCCGTCCGCCTCAACGACGGCGACCTGATCGAAATCTGCGGCGTGCGCCTGAATTTTATCTTCCGCGAGTAACCGCGCCGCCGCATGGCCGCCAAATCAGAAAAAAACGCTTTCTCGCGCGCGGTTTCTCGCTTTCTAGAACTTTTTCAGTCCTGGTGGCGGCACCGCGTCTCGTTTTTAATCAGCATCGTCATCACCTTCGCCGCACTCACGCTGTACTACTTCACATTTTTCGGCGAACGCCCCACACCCATCTTTAGTTTTCTCCAGCGCTTCGAGTACGACGCCCTCGACACGCGCTTCCGTTATCGCCCTCCCGGTAAAACCCCAGCCGACCCAGTCATTGTCATCGTGGACATCGACCAGCACTCCCAGGAAGTATTCGGGCGCTGGCCTTTCTCGCGCACCAATTTCGCCACCCTTCTCGACGTCTTGCACTCCGATGGCGCCGCCGTCGCCGCCTTTGATATCACCTTCAGCAAGCCCGAGGTGAGCGCCGCACCCATCCGGGCGTTTGAGAAAGCGCTGCAATCCCGCGAGAAACAAATTGAGCGCGTCGACCCGCAATTCGCCGCCGAATTACAAGGCTTAGCAGCCGACTCCAACGCCGACCAGCAATTTTCCGGCGCCATTCGCAGATTTGGTCCCGTCGTTCTCGGCAACTATTTCCTGTACACGGAAGCGGACCTTCGCGACATCGACGCCGCGGTCCTCGACGCCTACGCACAACAGCTCAGTTTTTTTTCCTTCCCGCAAGTTCAGTCCATCAAAAGCCGCGCGGCTTTCGGCAAGCAGGACTATGCGAACCTCATCGCCAAATACCAGCTCACCCGACCGTTGCCGCAAGGTGCCGAAGCCAACCTGGATATTTTCACCAACGCTCTAGGGGGCAGTTCCTCCGGGACGGGGTTCTTCAACGCGCCCTCGGACACCGACGGAATCGTCCGCACCGCGACCATGGTTTTGCCCTATGGTCGCTCGAAAGACTTGCGTGAATGGGATCTCTACGGCTCTCTCGACGTGATGGCCGTGCGTGCGTACCTCGGCGTGCGGGACAACCTCGTACTTACCTACGGCCAGAATGGCATCGTGGACATTCAGTTCGGTACGGAAAAACGCGTAGTTCCCAATGATATCGGGGAGGCGCTCATCAACTATCACGGCCCGGCTTACACTTATAACCATTACTCCATGGCCGACGTCGTGGGCGGAAAAGTCCCGCCGGAGAAGTTCAAAGGAAAGATCGTATTGATTGGCGCCACCGCCACCGGCATCGGCGACATCAAGTCCACGCCCTACGCGGGCACCGACTATCCGGGCGTAGAGATCCACGCCAACGTCATCGACAACCTGTTGCACGGGAATTTCCTCCAACACGGCGCACACCAGCAGATTGCCGATGCACTGATGATTTTGCTTCTCGGCCTGCCACTTGGCATTTTCATGGCTCTCGTGCAACCGCGCTTCATGTACTTCGCTATCGGCCTGCTGGCTCCGCTCGTTTGGGTGGATTACGCCGCCTTCCTGCACGGATGGTGGCTCAACTTCACCGTTCCCGCCATCACCATCACCTCCAACGTTCTGCTGGTCTCCTTGTACCGTGCCCTCGTCGAAGAAAAAGAAAAGCGCAAGGTCCGGGGGTATTTCGGCCAGTACGTCAGTCCCGAAGTGGTTCGCCAACTGCTGCTCGATCCCAAACTCGTCGAGCCGCGCAAAACCGAAATCTCCGTCATGTTCAGCGATATTCGCGGTTTCACCACCATCTCCGAAAAACTAGATGCCCAGCAACTCGCGCAATTCCTGAACGAGTACCTGTCCGACATGAGCACCATCGTTCTCAAAAATCTTGGCACGCTCGACAAATTTATTGGCGACGCGGTAATGGCTTTCTGGAACGCTCCCGTGGAAGTCGAAGGCCACGCCGTGAAAGCCTGCGAGGGCGCGTTGCAAATGATGGCCAGCGTCCGAGAGATCCAGACCAAGTGGGAAGCCCAGGGTCGCCCGCATCTGGATATCGGCATTGGCATTAATACGGGCAACGCAAGCGTAGGGCAGATGGGTTCCACCTCGCGCAACGCCTACACCGCCCTGGGCGACACCGTAAATCTCTCGTCCCGNNCTCGAAGGCCTGAATAAGGACTACGGCACGCACATCATCGTCAACGAATCCACATACACTTCGGTCAGCAAGAATGGGTTCGTATTTCGCGAATTGGACCTCATCCGCGTCAAAGGCAAAACCGAACCCGTCACCATCTACGAACTGATCGGGCGCGCCGGCGAACCCTCGGTCTACGGCGAACCCGAGGACCTCGAAAAGCGTCTCGCCGCCTTCCGCCAAGCCCGCGAACTTTACACCCAGCGCCAGTGGGAGGCCGCGCAGCGAGCGTTCGAGACCATTCTGGCAAAGTGGGATGGCGACGGACCCTCGCGCACCTACTGGAAGCGCTGCCAGGAATATCTCTTCGACGAGCCACCCTCCGCATGGGACGGCGTCTTCACCATGACGCACAAATAGCGGCCACACGCGATCTCTGCTTATCAAGCATCGAAAAAACAAAACATGACCCGCCGAAGCAGCAAAAATTTCGTACCAACCAATTTGTGCGCTCCGCCGTGCCGAAAAATACCAACTCCCCATCTATCGGCATCCAAGCTGCGTACGATATAATCGCGACGAACGGCCACGCGCTTGCCAGGGCCCAGCAAACATTGGCTTTATCAACCAATTCGCCAGACGCCATTTCGGCACCCCGCGTGGCATACCATTACGCATGCATTCCGTCTCACGTTGCAGTAACCAACTGGCGCACCCCGGCGTACCCGACAGGCCGCTCCACCGAATCTAACGGGTAGCAGCCTGGACGCTACTGGTGTCGCTCGCGCTCTGTACCGTAACAACATCGCTTCGCCAGGTGCATTCCGTCGAAGCTCAAGGAAGCCAGAACGTAAATGTGGATTGTCCGATTAGCGCTTTCCCGTCCCTATACCTTCATCGTCATGGCGCTGGTCATCATTCTCCTGACGCCCGTGGTGCTGCTGCGGACCCCCACCGACATCTTCCCGGACATCAATATCCCGGTCATCAGCCTGGTCTGGAATTACACGGGCCTGGAGCCCTCGGAAATGGAAGGCCGCATCACTTCCAATTCCGAACGCGCCGTCACCACGCTGGTCAATGACGTCGAGCACATCGAATCGCAATCCATCAACGGCATCGCCGTGGTCAAAATCTTTTTTCAGCCGCGCGCTAACTTGCAATCGGCCCTCGCGCAAACCACCGCCATCGTCCAGACCATCCTCCGCACGTTGCCTCCAGGCACCACGCCTCCGCTTGTGGTGGTCTACTCTGCGTCTACCGTGCCGGTCATTCAGATCGGCCTAACCAGCGACAGCCTGAGCGAGCAACAGCTCTTCGATTTCGGCAACAACTTCATCCGCACGCAGCTCGCCACCGTGCAGGGTGCCGCCCTGCCGTATCCCTACGGCGGCAAGCAACGGCTTATCTCCGTCGACTTGGACACGCAGGCTCTGCAATCCAAAGGTCTTACGCCCACGGACATCGTCAACGCCGTCAATGCACAAAATCTCTTGTTGCCCACGGGCACCGTCAAAATGGGCACCATCGAGTATCAAGTGGAACTCAACGGCGCCCCGCAGACCATTGAAGAGCTGAACAACCTGCCGGTCAAAACCGTCAATGGCGCCACCATCTACATGCGAGAAGTGGCTCACATTCGCGATGGCTTCTCTCCGCAGACCAACATCGTGCGCGCCAACGGCCAGCGTGGCGTGCTCATGAGTGTGTACAAGAGCGGCTCAGCCTCCACGCTCGATATCGTCAGCCGTGTGAAGCAGACGCTCGATGATTACTCCTCGTCGCTGCCCGAAGGCTTGCACCTCACCACCTTCTTCGACCAGTCGCTCTTCGTCCGCGCCTCCATCAAAGGTGTTCTTCGCGAAGCGCTGATCGCCGCGGTCTTGACGGCCCTCATGATTCTGGTCTTCCTCGGCAATTGGAAGAGCACCATCATTATCGCAGTCTCCATTCCGCTCTCGATCCTCGTCAGCCTTCTGTGCCTCAGCGCCCTCGGCGAAACCATCAATATCATGACCCTTGGCGGTCTGGCCTTGGCGGTCGGCATCCTCGTCGACGACGCCACCGTGGAAATCGAAAACATCAATCGCAATCTGGCCATGGGCAAGGAAACCGTGCAAGCCATTCTGGACGGCGCGCAGCAGATTGCCACCCCCGCCTTCGTCTCCACCATCTGCATCTGCATCGTGTTCATCCCCATGTTTTTTCTCTCCGGCGTCGCCAGGTTTCTCTTCGTGCCGCTCGCCGAAGCCGTCATCTTCGCCATGCTCGCGTCCTACATGTGGTCGCGCACCATCGTTCCCACCATGGCCATGTATCTGCTCAGCGCCGATGACGAATACGACCCCGAGAAACACAAGGGCGAGAAGATGGGCTTCTTCCGCAAGCTGCAGCAGACCTTCGAGCACGCGTTTGAACGTTTCCGTCTGGGTTATCGCCGCGCTCTTGGCACCGCGCTGGCTAGTTCCGGAATCTTTGCCGCTTGCTTTCTGGCTTTCTGCATTCTTTCCGCGGGTATCGTTTTCTTTCTGGGTCGCGATTTCTTCCCCAAGGTCGACGCCGGGCAGATTCGTTTGCACTTTCGCGCGCGCACCGGTTTGCGCATCGAGGAAACCGCTCGTCTCGCCGATCAGGTCGACTCAGCTATCCGGGACACCATTCCCAAGAACGAACTGGAAACGATCCTGGACAACGTCGGCGTCCCGTACAGCGGCCTGAACCTCAGCTACAGCAACTCCGGCACGTTCGGCACCGCGGACGCCGAAATCCTGGTACAGCTCAAGGAAGACCGCAAGAAATCCACGTTTGCCTACATCAAGGATCTTCGCGAGAAGCTTCCGCAGCAATTTCCCGGTGTACAGTTTTTCTTCCAGCCTGCCGACATCGTCACACAGATTCTGAATTTTGGTGTTCCCGCGCCGATTGATGTGGAGGTCACCGGCCAGAATCAACAGGGCAACTATTTGATTGCGGAGAAGCTGGCCAATCAGGTGCGCATGATTCCCGGCGCCGTGGACGTGCATGTCCAGCAGGCTTTTGATAGCCCGACCATCCGCATGAACATTGACCGCACCCGCGCGCAGTCCGTGGGATTACAGGCTCGCGACGTCGCGCAAAACGTATTGGTCGCTTTGAGTTCCAGCTTCCAGACGGCGCCGGCTTTCTGGCTCGATCCCAAGAACGGCGTAAGTTACAACGTAGCCGTGCAGACGCCGCAGTACCGCGTCGACAGTGTGCAAACCCTGCAAAACCTTCCTGTGGGCGGCACGACTCCCGGTACCTCCCCGCAAATTCTTGGCAACATGGTGGACACCGTATCCACCGCCCGCGCCGCCGAGATTTCTCACTACAACGTGCAGCCCATGATCAACGTATACGCCTCCGTCGACGGCCGCGATCTCGGCGGCGTCTCCGACGAAGTGATCAAGCTCGTGCAGAAGGTCCAACCGCAGCTTCCCAGGGGCAGCCACATCGTCATCCGCGGTCAGGTCCTCACCATGCGGAACTCTTTCTCCGGCCTCGCTTACGGTCTGGTCGGCGCCATCGTCCTCGTGTACCTGCTCATCGTCGTAAACTTCCAGTCCTGGCTCGATCCCTTCATTATTATCACCGCGCTGCCGGGCGCGCTCGCGGGCATCTGCTGGATCTTGCTGATCACCCACACCACGCTGAACGTGCCTTCGCTTACCGGCGCCATCATGGCCGTCGGCGTGGCCACCTCCAACAGTATCTTGATGGTCTCGTTCGCACGCGAACAGCTCGACGAAGGACGCGACGCGAAGGACGCCGCGCTCGAGGCCGGATTCGTGCGTGTGCGTCCCGTGGTCATGACCGCACTGGCCATGATCATCGGCATGGTTCCCATGGCCATCGGCCTCGGCGAAGGCGGCGAACAAAACGCTCCGCTGGGCCGCGCCGTTATCGGTGGCTTGTTGTTCGCCACCTTCGCCACACTCTTTTTCGTACCGGTGGTTTTTTCCATGATCCACGGCCGCCGCAAGCGCTCGGAAGGCTCCGCGGGCAACGGAGAACCGGAGCCAGCGCATGGGTAACCGCGTGGAGCATCGGTGGTATTGCGGAAGCCGCCGCTCAGGTGGCGAGACGATTTTCGGATGCGAGTATCGTATTCCACGGAGTGAAGTCTGATGACTGACGAATCTCATAGCAGTTCCCACGCGGGCCAAGCGCCGAAAAAGAGCCATCTTTTTCTTTTCCTGGTTCTCATCGCCATCATGCTTGTCGCGATTGGCGGAATCACCCTGCTGCAGCGCCGCTCGCAATTCAAGGCCTTGGCCAACGACACGCAAACCCAGTCGATACCGACCGTCGCCGTCACACATCCCACCGTCGAAGAGTCGCAGGAAGATCTGGTTCTGCCGGGGACCATGCAGGCGTACGTCGAAACGCCCATTTACGCCCGCACCAACGGCTATCTGAAAAAGTGGTATTACGACATCGGCGCCAAGGTGCCCAAAGGCGCGCTGCTGGCGGAAATCGATACGCCGGAAATCGATCAGCAACTCTCCTCTGCCAAAGCGGATCTGAACACCGCCAAGGCCAACACCGATCTGTCGCAAACCACCGCCGCCCGTTACGATGGTCTGCTCAAGACGGATTCCGTTTCCAAACAGGAAGTCGACAATGCCAATGGGGACTTGGCCGCCAAGCGTGCCACGCAAAATTCCTCGGAAGCCAATGTCCGCCGCCTCGAGGATCTCAAGTCCTTCGAGAATGTTTACGCACCGTTTAGCGGCATCATCACGCGCCGTAATGTCGACATCGGCAACTTGATCAACGCTGGAAACGGCGGTTCGGCGCAGCAGCTCTTTTATCTCGCGCAGATCGATCCCATCCGCGTCTATGTCAATGTTCCGGAGCTTTATGCGCCCAGTGTTCATACCGGGCTGGGCGCCTATCTCGAACTTAATCAATATCCTGGGCGCCGCTTCGCGGGCCAGGTCGTCCGTACCGCCAATGCCATCGATCAGGCCAGCCGCACGCTCTTGACGGAAATTGATGTTCCCAATAAGAGCGGCGAACTGCTGCCCGGTGGATATTCAGAAGCGCACCTGGAACTCAAGGTCGACGCCGCGCGCCTGCAGGTTCCCGTCAATGCCCTGCTTTTCCGCGCTGAAGGGTTGCGCGCGATTACTGTCGACGCCAATCACACCACGCACCTTCGCCCCCTCCAAATCGGGCGGGATTTTGGCACCACGCTGGAAGTTGTTCAGGGCCTGAGTGCGCAAGACTGGATCGTCGTTAATCCCGCCGATTCTCTCGAGGACGGCGCGCACGTCAACGTCAAAGAGCTCCCGCAAAACAATCAGCCGGTTCGCGCCGGTGCTCCTTCGACCAATTCCAATGCACCGCAAAACTCAAACGGCGCGGCCGCGAACAACAGTGGCGGCAACAACGGCCAAAGCAACGCCAACAACAATGGCGGCTCAAACAACGGTGGCAAGAAAGGCAAGAAAGCGAAGGAGCCGAGCGTCATTCCCAAGACCACACAGCAATGATCACTCCACGCCCAAAGCGTTTTTTGCCGCTCGTTGCGGTGTTCGCCGGTGTGCTGTTCGTCGGCTGCACCGTCGGCCCCAACTATCACCGGCCCGCCGCCGCGGTCCCCGCCAAGTGGGATACCACCGCGCCTTGGCGCGAAGGCACGCCCATGGATGCCATGGCCAAGGGCGCCTGGTGGACGGTCTATCACGACGATGAGTTGAACGCTCTAGAGCAGCAAGCGGTTGAGGCCAATCAAACGCTGAAGATTTCCATCGCCCGCCTGGAGCAGGCTCGCGCCACCGCCGCGGTGCAAGTATCAACGCTTTTCCCCACCGTTGGCCTGCAGCCGGACGCCAATCATCCGGTCGCCGAGCGTGGGCGCGAGAGCGGTGGCCGAACGCTGACCTCCACCACTGCCAACAGCGCGGCTTATACGGCCAACAGCTATGCGATTCCGTTTCAGGTGAACTACGAACTGGATATTTTTGGCCGCCGTCGCCGCGGCATTGAGTCCGCGGAAGCGTCCTACCAGGCCAGTGCCGCCGATCTGGAAAATGTGCGATTGATGGTCACCGCGGAACTCGCGGGGGACTTTTTCACGCTGCGCCAGCAAGACACGGAAATCGGCATCCTCAATCGCACGGTTGACGCCCTCACCAAAGGTTTGCAATTGGTGCAATCGCGCCATGATGGCGGCGTCGCTTCCGGATTGGACGTCGCTCAGGAAGAAACTTTTCTGGACACGGCGAAGACGCAGGCGATTCTTCTGCAGCAGCAGCGCAAACAATCTGAAGACGCGATCGCCGTGCTCATCGGCAAGCCTGCTCCTGATTTTCATTTGGACCCCAAAGAGATCGGTGCCGCGCCTCCAGACATCGCGCTCGGCTTGCCCTCGGATTTGCTGGAGCGGCGTCCGGACGTCGCCGAAGCCGAGCGCCAGATGGCCGCCACCAACGCGCAGATCGGGGTGGCTCAGGCGGCGTACTATCCAACCTTCAATTTATTCGGCGCCGCGGGATTTCAGACCTCCGCGATTGGCAGCCTGCTCAGCAGTTCCAGCATTTATTGGGGACTCGGCGCCAACGTGGCCGAGCAGATCTTCACGGGTGGGGCTCGTCGCGCGCAGGTGCAATACGCCCGCGCCGGATACGACGCCGACGTCGCCAACTATCGCGCCACCGTGCTTAACGCATTCCGTGAAGTGCAGGACAGCGTGACGGGACTTATCGTCCTCGAGGGCGCCCAGCAGGCGCAGCAAGCCGCAGTCGATTCCGCACGCAAGACACTGGACATTTCCACCGACCGCTACAAAGGCGGACTGGTCAGTTATCTCGATGTGGTCACCGCGCAGCAAACACTGCTCAGCAGTGAACAGCAACTGGCCACGATCCGCGGCCAGCGCTTGGTCACCAGCGTCCTGCTGGTCAAAGCCTTGGGCGGCGGGTGGGACTCTGCCAGCCTCTCCGCCGTTTCGGTCAAGGCGCACCTCAGAGACATCGTCTCCCCGTAAAGCGGACGTCTCTCCGCTTTGTGAGCGGCAGGCCCCGATAGGAGTCCTGTGTCGGCAGGCTGGTCGGCGGAGCGTTTCGGCTGTTCCGNNTCATTCTAAATGGGTTACAGGACGAAATTTTGTAAGTGTTCATTCTATTGAGGTAATCCTCACTGTGTGGGGCGCTCATTTCCAAGGTCTGCGGCTGCCGGAAAATAGGCAGGCGCGGCGAGCAACTCGACCAAAAAGCTTTGAAAACCAGTTCGCGGCCAGACGCAAGATTTCGGTGTAGTCTTGGCCACGCGGAGATTGGCTGGGGCAGAGCTTTTCTTCGACAAGAAAAAAAACGCCCGAAATTTTTATTTCGGACGTCTCGTGTGTGGCGTTCTGGTCGGACGGAACTGTTCCGGCGACGCTAACTGTACCTGTTACCTGCGGATCTTGCGCTTGGCTTTCTTTACCGCTTTCTTGGTGACTTTCTTCGCCTTCTTCGAGGCGGCCTTGGCTTTTTTGGCGCCCTTGGCGACCGCCTTTTTCGCGACGGCAACTTTCTTGGCGACCTTGCGAGAAATGGATTTTGCGCTGCGTTCGATGGCTTTGGCCCGACTCACGACCTTGCGATGCGTCGCGGGACTCGGCGTCAGCGCCTCTTTGGCGGCAGTAGCTTTGGCCGCGAGGCTGCCCAACGTGGATCCGATGGATTCCGCAACACTGGTCAAAGTTTCGTCAAACTGGTCGGGCTTGGTGGTATCAGCAGACGTCATTCGCAGGCTCCTTGTCGTAATCTTAGAGGTTATCGAGGTAAAGTTTTATACACCACATATCGCATTGCAACAATTCTCGCACAGCAACTAGGCCCTAAACTTCGCCATCGGACATCCACCCAGTGGGCACCGACTGGGCGCCACTCAAGACCCGGCGGATGGGATACAAAGTACTCTTCCGGCTGCCCTGAACGCAAGCGCAACCACGCAGCGTGAACGCCGGTCACACAAAGGGGCGTCGGACAAAGGACAAAAGGGGGCACGCAAAGTGCCAGCTAGTCGCGCGAACCCACCGCAATCAGCACGATCCCGCCGACCAGCGCCAAGCCACCCACCACGGGCGGGAGCGATACGTGCTCCTTGGCGTCCCGCGTAGCGTGAATCGGACCGAGGTCCACCACTTTTTCCCGCTTGGTATAGGTAAAGCCCTGATACGCCAGGGCTACGATGCCCAAGATCACCAGCACAATGCCGATCAATGTTGCCGATTTCATCTGCCCAGCCTCTCTTTCTCGAGCATTTCGGACGACGGACCTAGATAGCCCGGCGTCCTTGAATCACGCGAATTAAAATGACGATAATTGCCAACACCAGCAGAATGTGAATGAAGCCGCCGACGGTGAACGAGGTCACCATTCCGAGCAGCCACAAGATGATCAAAATCACCGCGATGGTCCAGAGCAAATCCATGGAAGTCTCCTCTGCCAGGTGGCAACCGGAAGGTGCCGTGGTTTGTAAACGTGAGAGTCCGTAAGAACGAGAGATACGGTAACAACGCACGGCGGAACTGCCCATCGGGAGAATTGTGTACCCAGGTGAGTGCGACGCTGTACTTAGCGCCTGGCTGGTACCTAACGTCGCAAATATTTGCGCCACGGCAAACTCCGCGTCTGTCACGAGAAAAAACTTACGATGCGTCGCCGGTCACAATAAAGAGCGGCTGCCCTTCCAGCCTGTCGAATTTCGGGCACAAGCGTTGCGTGTTGTAATGGGCGTCTACGTTTACGACTTTCTTGGTTGCAGTAATGGTCTCAATCGGCACATTGCCGTAGCGTCCATTTTTCAGGACGACCAGGCGGCCGGATTCTTTCTTAAGAAGCAAATCCAGCGCCATGTTCCCGTAAATCATGGGGGCGATGGAGTCGATGGCATCGGGATCGCCGCAACGGACGAAATAGCCAAGTTTCTGATTCACCACGTCGATCTTCTTGCCCTTGTTGAATTTCGCGGATAATTCCTTCACCTTGGCGGAAACCAGATCCCCGATCCCGCCCAACTTGCGGTGACCGAAGGCATCGGCTGCTTCGCCCTCAAACACCATATCGCCGCCCTCAAACATCGCGCCCTCAGAGACCAGCACGGTCGAGTAGCGGCTGGGATTGTTTCTGCGGTCTTCCACCAGCAATTCCGCCAACTGCTCGATATTGAATTTGTATTCGGGAATCACGCAGCGCTCCGCAGCGCCAGCCATCGTGGGGACCATGGCGGTAAATCCCGCGTAGCGCCCAAAGACTTCCAGGACCATAAATCGTTCGTGCGACCCTGCCGAGGTGCGCAAACTATTCACCAACTCCAGCGTGCGATTCACGCAAGTGCTGAAGCCGATGCAGTAGTCGGTTCCCGGCACGTCGTTGTCCATGGTTTTGGGAATGGCGACGACCTTGACGCCCTCCTCATGCAGGCGCACGCCATAACTCAACGTGTCGTCGCCGCCGATGGGCACCAGATAATCGATTCCCAGCCAATCGAGATTCTTGATCACCTCGCCAGTGAGATCGTTCTTCTCGGCGCTATAGCTGCTCTGCAAATGCCCCGGCACGCTGCTCTTGCCAACGCGGCTGGGATTGGTGCGGGAAGAATGAAGAAACGTGCCACCGGTGCGGCCGGCTTTTTCGACGATTTGCTTGGTCAAGATCTGAAAATTATCGGAATTGTCGTAGTCTTTTTCGCGTACCATCTCGACAATACCCGCCCAGCCGCGCCGCAAGCCGATCACTTGGTAGCCTTGCGAGAGCGCCCGGCGCGTCACGCCGCGAATGGCGGGATTCAGCCCAGGCACATCGCCCCCTCCAGTCAAAATTCCAATGGTGCCCTTTTTGGTATTTACATTGGCCATGGTGTTCCGCCTTGTCGCTCCCGCAGGAGCCCAGTTTATGTCCTTCGCAACCCGCAATTATCCACGGCGGGCGGACATTTACAAAGCGCGTCGTGCGGGTATCCGGAACTGTCGGTCTAGTGTGTCGCAGGCGTGCGTGCATACAACTTGCGGGAGGGCAAGAATACTTAGCGACGAGCCCGCCGCGTGAGGAAGGAATTCCAAGTAAGTGGGAATTGCCGCCTGCCAGGCGATAGCTTCGCCGGGCTAAATGCCGTAATTCACGGCGCGCAAGCCATCTTTGTATGCTTCCCGCGCGTCGTCGGCCTTGCCGTGCGCGTCGTGCTCGGTAAAATGCGCGGCGTCCCACTTTTCCATGGCCACTTCGGAATGGTCGGGAGTTGCCAGATCCTCTTCCGCACGAATCGCCGCCACCCAGGCATCCACTGCTGATTTGTATTCCGCGCGCAACCGGTCGAGATCGTCTTTGCTCATAATGGATGGACTTTAGCCCCGCATCGGAACCTGGTCAATACGTGGTCCACCGCGCGACGCAAAATTTAACCGAATTTTAACGATATTCGGCGCTGCTCGCGTCCCCGCCGGCCGAGGTGGCGCGGGGCGCAGCAGTCCTGTAGATTTACAGCGGCGAGAAAATACGCTGCAAGACACTACAAAGCATCGAGGAGAGCGCGATGGCGGACGGTTTGACGGGGGCGGAGTTCAAGAAACAGTTGCGCGCGGGGACGCCAAAGCTGGGGTTGTTTCTGAATTCGCACAGCGCGACGGTTGCGGAACAACTGGCGCACAGCGGTTACGACTGGCTGCTGGTGGATACGCAGCATGGGCCGATGGATCACCAGAATCTTTCGGCGATGCTGTGCGGGATTGCGCATGGCGGGGCGGCGTCGCTGGTGCGCGTGGGCGGGTACGACGACCGACCGGGGATTCAGCAGGCCCTGGACCTGGGCGCCGATGGCGTGCTGGTGCCGTACATCAATACGGCGGAGGAAGCGCGGCAGGCGGTGAGCTGCATGCGGTATCCGACGGCGGGGACGCGCTCGGTATATTTTCCGCAGCGCAGCATGAACCAGGGCGGGTTGCTGGGCTACGCGGGCGCGTGGAATGCCAACGCCGTTGTGGCGCTGCAGGTGGAGACGGCGTCGTGTATCGAAAATATCGCGGAGATCGCCGCGGTGCCGGGCGTGGACATTTTGTTTCTGGGGCAGAACGATTTGTGCATGTCCATGGGGCTGTATGAGAAGTACGAGTTTCCGCACATGTACACCTCGCCGGAACTGGGGGCGGCAACGCAGAAGCTGATGGATGCGGCGCGAAAGAATGATGTGATTCTGGGGCTGTTTTTGTTTGGCACGGCGCGCGTGGGGGAATTTCTGGAGAAAGGGTTTACATTTATCAGCCTGGGCAACGATCTGCATCACGTGCTGACGCAAACCGGGGCCTATGTGAAGGATGTGGAGGCCGTTTCGAAGGAAAAGGGCAAGGCCTGGGCGCGGCGGCCCTCGGGGCTGCTGTAACCGTGCGTTTCCATCGCAGCAGTCCGTGGGCTGAGGTTCGCGCCGCACGTACGGCGGTGGCGCTGACACTGTTTCTCGCCGCGCTGACGCCGGCCGGTGTTGCGAATTCTGCGGCAGCGCAACCCACCGCAGCGACGCGCAAGCAAGCGGCTCCGGCGATTCCTTGCGGCGACGATGCTTCCTTGCACATGAGTGCGATGTCGGCGCGACAAGGTGGGCTGCTGCTGGCGGAAGTTTCGGCGAAGGCGGCGGCGACGCAGATCCACGTCCAAGGCAAATGGGATGGGCAGCCGATCGCATTCTGGCAGGAGTCCGGCGGTCCCGGTGGGAGCAAGGCACGCTCCGCGGGGTCTTCTGCCGGAACCGCACACGCGGCGGGGGCGGCGGTGAAGATGCCGCCTTGGCAAGCATTCGTTGCGGTGGACCTCGAGAAAGCGCCGGGAGACTATGCGCTGAACGTGTCGGTGGCGGCGGCGTCCGGGAAGGCGGTTACGTGTCAGGCCACCATTCACGTAGAGGCCGGGAAATTTGCGACGGAAAACCTCCACGTGGACAACCAGTTTGTGGAGCCGAACGCGGAGCAAGCCGCGCGGGCCAAGTCCGAGGGAGAGCGGCTGCACAAAATCTACGAGACGGTGACGCCAGAGAAGCTGTGGCAGGGCCGCTTCCGCATCCCGCTGGACGGCGTGACGACCGGAGGCAACTTCGGGAAGCGGCGCGTGCTGAACGGCCAAGCGCGGTCGCCGCACAGCGGCGTGGACTTGCCGTCACCGACCGGCATGCCGGTGCACGCGACGCAAGCCGGGCGGGTAGTGCTGGCAGAGGCGCTCTTTTTCGCGGGGAATAGCGTGGTGCTGGATCACGGTTTGGGGATTTACACGCTGTACGGTCACTTGTCGGCGATCAGCGTGAAGGTGGGCGACACCGTGACGGCGGGTGAGGTGATTGGCAAGGTAGGGGCAACGGGGCGCGTGACGGGGCCGCACCTGCATTGGGGCTTGGAGGTGGGCGAGGCGCGTGTGAATGCGCTGCAAATTGTTGGACTTACCCGGCCCGGAGGTTGAAAACCGACAGCCAGGGAACACCGCGACTGGTCGATTCAAGTAACATGTTAAGAATCAGTGGCTTATGGGAACTTCGGGCAGTTGTGGCGGAGCTTGTCGAGATTCGCCGTCAGCAACCTCAACGGGGTTAATCCCTTGGACAGTACTCCAGTCCCCGTCGGTTTGGTACAGATGGGGGATTGCCAGAGCATATGCCCTCCGGCAGACTCAGTGAAGTTGGCAGTGGGCAATTTTGGTCATTGCATTTTTCGGGAATTTTGGCATTCTACTGGCCACCGACGTCGCCGCTTTACGGGTCGCCCCACCGATTCCGTGAAACGTAATCCGTCAGCCCAGGATTGCCGTAGTATTCAGCAGAGAAGGTCGAACGCACGATGTCTTTAATTAATTTTCGCTATAAAGAGCGGCGTCGCACGGTGCGGGTATCGCTGACGGTGCCACTGACGGTGCACGGCAAGAGCTGTGAAGGCGAGAAATTTGCGATTTCCACGCACTCGCAATCGGTGAATCGCCACGGAGCGCTGTTTCATCTGGAGCACCCGGTGACCATGGGGCAGCAACTGCTGCTGGTCAACGATCACACCACGGCCAGTGCGGAGTGCCGAGTGATTAATATTCGCCGAGCGCGCGACGGCAAGAATTATGTGGGCGTGGAATTTGTGAACGAAGACGCGAATTTCTGGCACATGTCCTTCCCCATACCGGGGTCGCGGCCGCTGCGGCGCGCGAATCAATCGAAGCAGACGGCGTAAGTTTTTATTTGGCGTGAGCGCGCGATACGCGACGCTCAGTGGTGTCCCTTTAGATTTTCCCTCTCCAAATGCCTGCCTTTCCGGATGCCGGGTTGCTCGGGCTGATTTCCGACACGCATGGATTGCTGCGCGAAGAAGCAGTTGCAGCGCTACGTGGCTGCGACCTGATTCTGCATGCCGGGGATGTGGGCGATGCCGCGATTCTGAGCCGGCTGCGGGATATCGCGCCAGTGGTGGCGATTCGTGGGAATGTCGATACGGAAGTGTGGGCGGACAGGTGGCCGGCTACGGAAGTGGTCGCTGCAGCGGGTGTGCAGATTTATATGTTGCACGATGTGAATCGGCTGGACCTGACGCCGGAGGCTGCGGGATTTGATGTAGTGCTTAGCGGGCACTCGCATCAGCCTGGGCAAGTGGTTCGACGCGGCGTGCTATATGTCAACCCCGGGAGCGCGGGGCCGCGACGATTTACGTTGCCCATTAGCGTGGCGAAGTTGGATTTGCAGGCGCGGCCGCTACGTGCGGAAATTATTGCGTTGGCAATCGGCGAGCGGAGATAGGTCAGCGCAGTTCGGCGGCGATTTTTGGGATGATGGCTTGCAGGAGGGCGATGAACTCGCCTTTGACGCGCTGGGCTACTTCTAAAACTTCGGTGTGGACTAGAGGCTGGTCGATGACGCCGGCGGCGGCGTTGGTAACACAGGAAATTCCCAGGACGCGGATGCCGCTGTGGCGGGCAGCGATGACCTCCGGGACGGTGGACATACCGACGAGGTCGGCGCCGATCGCGCGCAGGTAACGGATTTCCGCGGGAGTTTCGTAGCTTGGTCCGGCGAGGGCGGCGTAGACGCCTTCGGGCATGGCGACGCCGGCGCAGGCGGCTTCCGCGGCGGCGATGACGCGAAATTTTCGGTCGTAGGCCATGGTCATGTCTGGAAAGCGGCCGCCGAAGCGGTCGTCGTTGGGACCGGTTAATGGATTTGCGCCTTGCAGGTTGAGGTGGTCGCTGATTAGGACGAGGCGGCCTTGCGTGAGGTCGAGCCGAATGCCACCCGCGGCGTTGGTGAGGATGACGGCTTGCACGCCCATGCGCGCGAAGACGCGGATGGGAAACGCGACTTGGTGCACAGAGTAGCCTTCGTAGAGATGAACGCGGCCTTGCATGCCAGCCACGGGCGTCTGGCCGACTTTGCCGATGACTAATTTCCCCGCGTGGCCGATGGCTGTGGAGCGCGGGAAGTGCGGGATGTCGGCGTAGGGAATTTTTACGGCGGCGGCAAATTCATCGGCGAAGGCGCCGAGGCCGGAGCCGAGGACGAGGGCGATCTTCGGGCGGAGTTTGGTCTGGGCGTGGATGAAATTTGCGGCTTGCTGGGCTTGATCGAATTCGCCAACGGGCATCGCGGATTTGGCTTGAGGCTTGGACGGTTTTTTCGCGGCGCGTGCCTTATTTTTCATGGCGGAATGCTCCGGCCGCGAGACGGGTCATGACAGGATGCCTACGATAGAGGCGGACATTAAGTTGGCCATGGTGCCGGCCAGCATCGCGCGGATGCCGAAGCGTGCCAATTGCTGGCGTTGCTCTGGCGCCAGCGCCCCGATGCCGCCGATTTGAATGCCGATGGAGCTGAAATTGGCGAAGCCGCACAGCGCGAACGTGGCAATGGTAAAGCTGCGCGGATCGAGCACGGCCTTCATGGTTCCGAGTTGCGCGAAGGCTACGAATTCGTTGAGTACCATGCGCGTGCCCAGCAAATTGCCGATGTTCGCGGCGTCGTGCCAGGGAATGCCGATGAGCCAGGCGACCGGCGCGAAAGCCCAGCCCAGCACTTCCTGCAAATTATAGGGGAACCAGCCGGCGTAGATGTGGATCCAACCCATGATGGCGTTGAGCAGGGCGAGGAGCGCGAGGAATACGATCAACATGGCGCCAACGTTCAGCGCCAAATGCAGGCCATCGACGGTGCCGCGCGCAATCGCGCCGAGCACGTTAGCTTCTTTTTCTGAAGGCGGCATTTCCACGCGTCCCGCGGTGAGCGGGTGCTCGGTTTCCGGCACCAGCATCTTGGCCATGAGCAGCGTGCCGGGGGCGGTCATGATCACGGCGGTAAGTAAATTTTTGGCGTCCGCGCCGCCCACGCGAATATAGCCGGCCATCATGCCGCCGGAAATGTGCGCCATGCCGCTGGTCATCACGGTCATTAACTCGGATTTGGTGAGCTTTGGCAGGAACGGGCGGATGGTGAGCGGCGCTTCCGTCTGACCCATGAAAATGCTCGCGGCAATGTTCAGGGACTCCGCGCCGCTGGCGCCCATAATTTTGGTCATCAACCAGGCCGCGCCTTTAATGATGAGCTGCATCACACCGAAGTGATAGAGCACCGCAAAAAACGCGGCGATGAAGATAATCGTGGGCAACACCTGGAAGGCAAAGCTGAAGCCCAGGTTGGAGTCGGCTTTGCCGATCTCACCGAACAGGAACGCCGAGCCCACGTACGAAAAATCCAACAACTTCTTGGCGCCCGCGCCGGCCGCGGCGAAGAGCGACCGCCCGGCGGAGACGCGCAGCACAAACAGTCCCAGCGCAAACTGCAATCCGAGTCCCCAGAGAACGGTTTTGAGCTTGATGGCGCGCCGATCGGTGGAGAAAATGTACGCGCCCGCCAGAATCGCGGCGATGCCGAGCACTCCGACGTAACGTCCCATGCACGCTCCTTTGGTGTGGCCGCTTGGCGATTCCGAACAATACTAGAAACGGCGGCCACGCGGCATTTTTTCTGCCGATGTTGAGGGCGGCCCAGTACCGGTCCGACGACCGGGCGCCGGTTGTCGCTTTGCGGTTCTTGCCGGTCTAGGAGCCAGGCTGAATCACGCGGCGGATCAAGGGCGGCAACTCCGGCGGTGGCTGTGCGCCAATCTCATAGCTTTCGGTGATCATCGTGTGCGCTTCGTCCAACTTGGCGTCGGCATTGTAGTGAATCGTCGCCAGTGGCTGGCCGCTTGCCACACGGTCGCCGATGCGGAGGTGAAACTCCAGCCCCACGCCGGCATCAATGTGGTCTTCTTTTTTCGCGCGGCCGCCACCCAGAATCGCCAACGCGATACCCAATTGTTCGCAGTTGGTGGCGGTAATAAATCCCGCTGCCGGGCTCGGTACGTCCACGCGTGTACGCGCTTGCGGCAACAACTTCGGATTCTCGACCACGCGCGGGTCGCCGCCCTGCAGCTCAATCGACTGGCGGAATTTCGCTGTGGCCGCACCGCTGGAGATCATTTCCTGCGCCAAGGCGCGGCCTTGCGCGACGCTGCGGGTCGCTTCACCAAGAAAAAACATCCATGCGGAAAGCTCGATGCTCAGATCGCGCAAATCGGCAGGGCCACCGCCGCGCAACACCTCCAGCGATTCCACAACTTCATTGCTGTGCCCCGCCATGCGCCCGAGGGGCTGGCTCATATCCGTAATCAACGCCACGACCTTTTTCCCCATGCGCCGCCCGGTGTCGGCCATCACTTCCGCCAACTGCACGGCATCTTCTTCGCGCTTCATGAAGGCGCCGGAACCGGTTTTCACGTCCAGCACCAGGGCATCGATACCCTCCGCCATTTTCTTGCTCATGATGGACGCGCAGATCAGGCCAATGCTTTCCACCGTGGCGGTGGCGTCGCGCAACGCGTAGATTTTTTTATCGGCGGGGGCGATCTCCGCGGTTTGTCCGATCAAGCCCATGCCGCACGCGGCCAGTACGCGGCGGAATTCGGGAAGCGACAGTGCGGTGTTAAATCCCGGAATGGATTCGAGTTTATCCAGCGTCCCACCGGTATGACCCAGGCCGCGTCCGCTGATCATCGGCACGGTGAGGCCGCCGGCGGCCACAATGGGCGCCAGAATCAGCGAAGTCTTATCCCCAACGCCGCCGGTCGAATGTTTGTCGACTTTTTTCCCGGGAATCGACGCATGCTCCAGCACCTCGCCCGAATGCAACATGGTCTCGGTAAGAAAGGCAATCTCCGCACCGCCCAGCCCGCGCAGCCAGGACGCCATCAACCACGCCGCCATCTGGTAATCCGGAAGATCCCCGCGCGTATATGAGGAAATGAGGAATTCGATCTCGGGACGGCTGTGTTCGCCACCATCGCGTTTTTTGCGGATCAGGTCAACGGCGCGCATATTGTTGGCACGGAAAGAAGCGGAGCGTAACATCCGCGCATGGTCGCGTCAACGAATCGCGCGCGCGATTCGTGGCGACTGGTCGCAGCGGCGCACGCTTACAGGGGCTGCAGCGCATCCGGCGGCAAGGCCGTATTCTGTCCGGAAATGACTTGCCAGCCGCGCGGCCCATTAATGTACACGTGCATCACGCGCATCTGGCTGTTGAAAGGCTTACCGCGATATACGCCGCGCGCGGTCCACAGGCAGGTGGCCACCGCAAGTTCCTGATAAATGCGCACCTTGATATCGCCGGCCACGAACACCTGATACTTGACGTCGCTCTGCTCGATCGCCCGGATAAAATTCGCGCGGTCCACGGGCTGGCCGTGTGACAGGGTACCGGCAAAATCGTCGCTATAGACGCGCCGGAAGAACGTGCCATTGCTCAACAGGATGGCGCGCGCGGTTTCGTTTTCAATGTTGACGATTTCCTGGCGCTGCATTTCCGGATTGGGAGGAGGATTACTGTCGGGATCGGTCACATACTGCTGCGCCCGCGCGCAGGAGCCTACCACCAGGAACAGGGCCAACAGCGCGGCAATTCGATACCACATTTCGGCAAACGCTCCTTGCGTGCGGAGGCGAGCAGTGCACTGCCATGAAATAGCGCCTGTCCTTCATCATAGGAGTTCCCGCGAGGCATACAACGGCGCTTGTCCTGTTATACACGGGCGCTTTTGGAACAGGTTAGATTCATCCCCACTAGTGGACACTCCGAAAGGCTCTCGGACATCCAGACGAGGCTTAGAAGAAGTAGATAAAGTCGCCGGCCGCGGTGAACTGATTTTTCTTGGTGCCGTTGTCATATGCCGGGGTGTCATAGGAGCGCTCGAAGCGAAGTTCCGGCCGCAGGAGAACCGTGGTGCCGAACCAGTGGCCCCAGCCGAGGAGATGTTCGGAGTACCGCGTCTTAAAGCCGGTGCGCTGGCCCGCGTGGTCGTCTACGAATTCATTGCGCAAGGAGAGGTAGTCCTTGCCGGAGAGCTGTTTCTCGACGTAATTCAGGAAGGCCCATTCCGGCGCGTAGCACGTCAACTGCGAGGCCAGCTTGCAGTGCGCGCCGTTCGCGCCGGTTTCCAGGAGCGACGCCGCGCTCGGATTATTCACGTTGGGTACATCTTTTTCCCACATGTACCAGGCCTCCGAGGAGATATGCCAGGACGGATGGCCGGCGAATTTGTGGTACCACGTCAGATAGAACGAGTTCAGATTGTTGTAGGCGTATTTCTGGTCGTTGAGGGCATTCAGCACCGGATAGATGGAATCGTTTCCATTGTTCCAGTTGTACTGAAAACCCAGATCCAGCGTGGGTTTGGCGTCGCGCGTCACCCACGGCGCCGTGTCGCAGGAGGCGGACAAACCGGCCTGCAGCAGCCAGTGATCGTCGAG